>JBJTLX010000107.1:0-22986 GCA_046063245.1 Novosphingobium sp. | reverse complement strand
GCCGCGGCATAGTGCTGGTCGGTCAGGTTGCGGACCTGGAAGGTGATCTTCCATTTGTCGGCCGGATCGACCAGCCCGACCTGCAGGTTGACCAGCGCATAGGCCGGGATCGTGCCGAGCTGGCGTTGCACCGCGTTGGGGGCGAAGACCGAAAGCTGGCTCGACTGGAAGGTCATCCCCGCACCGAACGAGACATCGGCCAAGGCGCCGGTGCGCCAGCGATAGTCCATCGAGACCGAGCCCTTCCAGGTCGGCGCAAAGGCCAGCGGCGTGCCCTTGGGGATGATCTGGCTGGGCAGGGCGCCGGGGGCAACCTTGAATTCATCGACGTGGGCATCGGTGTAGGCCATGCCGCCGCTGATCGTGAAATCGCGGCCTGGACGGTAGTTGAAGTCAAGCTCGATCCCGCGGGTCGAAACTTCACCGGCGTTGGTGAAGCGCGACACCACCACGCCCGCAACCAGATCGGGGTTGTTGGCCTGGAAGTTGTGGTACCTGGCATAGAATGCCGCCAGGTTGAGCGTCATCTTGCCGCCGAACATCGTGTTCTTCAGCCCAATTTCGAACGCGTCCGAGGTTTCCGGCTCGATCACGTTGGTGCCGGTGGCGGTCAGGTTGAAGAACACGTTGTAGGCCGGGCCCTTGTAGCCGCGGGCATAGCTGACATAGCCGATCACGTTGCGCGACAGGTCCGCCTGAAGCGCGACCTTGCCCGAGACGTTGTCTTTCTTGGTTCCGGTGCGGAACGGCACGCCATTGGCCAGCGCGGCTGCATTCGTGGCCGCGGTGGTGGGCGATGTGCCAAGGTTCACCAGGCGGACGTATTCATCGTAAACGCCCTGGTCGAAGCTGGGCTGGATGCCTGGTCCAGTCAGCGTGGTCACGCGCTTGTGGAACACGTTCAGCTCGTCATGGCTGTAGCGGATCCCGGCGATCACCCGGAAGGCGTCGCTCGCGCGGACAGTGGCCTGTCCGAACAGGGCGTAGTTCTTGAACGTTGATCCGAAGTCGGCGGTGGCCGAAGGCAGGGTCGAGGCATTGGCGTTGACGCTGCCGCAGGGGATCAGCACCCCGGTCGGCGCGCCGACCGCGGCGGTGCAGACCACATCGTTGCGCGTGAACACCCGTTCCGAGAAGGCGCGCGAGAAGTACCCGCCGACCACCCATGACAGCTCCTTGTCGCCGGGCGAGGTCAGGCGCAGTTCCTGAGTGAAGGTGTTGGAGGTCTGCGGCCCGTTGTCGTGCAGCTGGTTATAGCCGACATAGGCCTTGTCGAGCCAGTCGCCGTCGCGAATTTCGGTGTTGTCCCACTTGCGATAGGCGGTGATGCTGGTCAGCGTATTCTCGCCCAGCGCGATGTCGGCCTGGGCGGACAGGCCCCAGCCTTCTTCCTTGGTGGCGGTGACCAGGTTCTGGTTGACCGCGCGCGTATTGGCACCGAGCGGGGCGGGCAGGGCGCCCGTGCTGAGCCCGGTGGTCGGCAGGCCGGTGCCGCCGACGATCGGCGGGGTGGCGATGATGTCGGCGCAGCAATCGTCGTCGTTCCGGTGATAGTCGGCGGTCAGGTAGAGCCGGAAATCGCTGCTGGGATCATAGAGGAACTGCGCCCGCGCGCCCCAATGCTTGTAACCGTTGACCCACTGGTTGGTTGCGGTGTTGCGGATGTTGCCGTCATACTCGCCGTAGAAGCCGGTGAAACGCGCGGCCAGGTTCTCGCCCAGCGGGGCATTGACCATGCCCTTAACGCGGTATTCGTTGCGGTCGAAATAGCTCGCTTCGACCGAGCCGCCCAGTTCGTGCTTGGGCATCTGGGTGGTGATGTTGATCACCCCGGCCGAAGCGTTCTTGCCGAACAGCGTGCCTTGCGGGCCGCGCAGCACTTCGATCTGGTTGATGTCGACCATGTCGGAGAAGGCTTCACCCGAACGGGCATAGACCACGCCGTCGACCACGGTCGAAACCGACGGTTCGCCGGCGATCGAGAAGGTCGCCGTGCCGACCCCGCGCAGGAAGATCGTCTGGTTGAGCGTGGTGCCCGACTTGAGGAAGTTGAGCGACGGCACCAGCTGCGCCGCGCTCTCGATGCTGGGGCGCGAGGCGGCGGCGAGCGATTCGCCCGAAACGACCGACACCGCGACCGGAACGCTCTGCAGCGATTCCGAGCGTTTCTGCGCGGTGACGACGATTTCGCCGGGGTCCTGCTCGTCGGCGGACGTATCCGCGGGGGCGGCGTCCTGCGCCCGGGCAGCGGTGGCGCTGCTCACCAAAGCAAGCGCGGCGACGGATACGTAAAGCACCGATTTCATGGCATTCCTCCCAATTCAAGCCGGACCCAGGCGAACCCTGTCCGATCATTTTTCGCGGCAGAGGGCGCGGCAATGCGCCCACCGATCTTCCCTGTCTGTGCTGCTTGCAATGCTGCTGCGCGCTCGATATGTCAAGCGGTGTCATATGCGGCAAGGCGCGGCAAACGCGTGCCGCGGTCGGGTGATATGGAGAGGTGCAGGGTGGAAATCGGAGTGGCCGAACGCCGGGATGGATTCGACCTGCTGATGGCGAGCCGGACGCTCCTGACGCACCGCGCCGATCGGCCTGCCCTGGCCATGGCCCGCGGCAATGCTGCTGTCGAAATGTACCGCGGCAACTTTCGCATCGAAGACAATCCTGCCGACCTGGTAGCGCCCCAGGATTTCGTGATCGAAGGCGATTCGGTTACCTTGAGCGACGTGGCCGGGCCTGCCGCGCGGCTGTCCTTGGCGGACGCCGCGATCACGGTCGAACTGCTCCGCCCGGGCTACGACCGCTTGCACCTGTTCTTCCATGCCGAGCCGGGCGAGACGGTCTGGGGCGGGGGCGAGCAGATGAGCTATCTCGCGCTCAATTGCCGCAGCTTTCCGATGTGGACCAGCGAACCGGGCGTCGGCCGCGACAAGTCGACCGAACTGACCCGGGCGATGGACGAATCGGGGATGGCCGGGGGCGATTACTGGAACACCAATTACCCCCAGCCGACCTTCCTGACCTCGCGCTGGTTGGCGGTCCATTGCGGCAGCACCGCCTACAGCGTGCTCGATTTCACCGATCCGGCGCGCCACCGGGTCGAAGTCTGGGCGGCGCAAGCCCAGTTCGAGATCTTCGCTGCGGACAGTCCGGCGGCGCTGGTCGGCGATCTGTCGGCGCGCTTCGGCCGCCAGCCGCCGCTGCCCGACTGGGCGATCGGCGGGGCGGTCCTGGGCCTGAAAGACGGCGCGCGCAGCTTCGAGCGGCTCGACGCGTTCCTCAAGGCCGGCACCGCGGTAGCCGGGCTGTGGTGCGAGGACTGGGCCGGAATCCGTGAAACCAGCTTCGGCCGCCGCCTGTTCTGGGACTGGCGCCGCGACCGCCAGCGCTATCCCGACCTGCCCGAGCGGATCGCCGCGCTGCAGGCCAGCGGGATCCGCTTCCTCGGCTATGCCAATCCCTATCTGGCGGTCGACGGCATCCTCTATGAAGAAGCGCGGTTGGGCGGCCACTTCTGTCTGCGCCAGGACAGCGACGAGCCTTACCTCGTCGACTTCGGCGAGTTCGACTGCGGCGTGATCGACCTGACCCGCGAAGAGACCCGCGCCTGGTTTGCCGAAAAGGTGCTGGGGCGCGAAATGCTCGACATCGGGATGAGCGGGTGGATGGCCGATTTCGGCGAGTACCTGCCGACCGACCTGCGCCTGGCCGACGGTTCCGAACCGATGGAGGCACACAACCGCTGGCCGGTGCTGTGGGGCGAAGTCAATGCCCGCGCCCTCGCATCGCGCGGCCGCACGGGCGATGCGGTGTTCTTCATGCGCGCCGGTTTTTCCGGGATCCAGGCGCATTGCCCGCTGCTGTGGGCGGGGGACCAATCGGTCGATTTCACCCGCCACGACGGGATCGGCACGGTGATCATCGCGGCCTTGTCAGCGGGACTGGTCGGCAATGCCTACAGCCATTCGGACTGCGGCGGCTATACCTCGGTGCTGGGCAACGTCCGGACCGCGGAACTGATGATGCGCTGGTGCGAACTGGCTGCCTTCGCCCCGGTGATGCGCAGCCACGAAGGCAATCGCCCCGACGACAACCTGCAGTATGACAGCACGCCGCAGCTACTGGCATGCTTTGCCCGGTGGAGCCGGGTCCACGCGCACCTTGCCCCCTATGTCCGCCACCTGTGCGATGAAGCGCGGGCCAGCGGCCTGCCGGCGCAGCGGCCGCTGTTCCTGCATTACCCCGACGAAGCGGCGCTGTTCGCGGTGCAGGACCAGTTCCTCTACGGCGCCGACCTGCTGGTCGCGCCGGTGATCGCGGCCGGTGCCGTGTCGCGCGACGTCGTGCTGCCCGGCACCGCGCCGTGGCAGGATTGCTGGACCAGCGAACTTGTGCCACCCGGCGTGCACACGGTGGCCGCGCCGATCGGCAGGCCGCCGGTGTACTATCGCCCGGACAGTGCCTTTGCTGCGCTGTTTGCCGGTCTGGCAGAGGTGGCAAAGGCATGAACGAACGCGCCAATATCCGCGATGTCGCGGCCCACGCCGGGGTTGCGGTCAAGACCGTCAGCCGCGTGCTCAACGGCCACCCCTATGTCAGCGCCGATACCCGGACGCGGGTCGAGGAGGCGATGCGCACGCTCGATTTCCGCCCGAGCGTGGCGGCGCGGATCCTGTCGGGGGCGAAGAGCAACCAGATTGCGCTGATCTATGACAATCACAACACCTACTACATGTCGCAGATCCAGAAGGGCTGCTGGGAAACCTGCAAGGAGAAGGGCATCCGCCTGCTTGCCCAGCCGGTCGACGTCGCCGATCCGCAGGTCGGCGAACAGGTCCGCGGGCTGGTCACCGAGACTCACGTCGACGGGATCATCCTGTCCTCGCCGGTGACCGATTGCGATCCGGTGCTGCGCGCGCTGGAGGCGATGGACATTCCCTTCGTGCGGATTTCACCGGGGACCAATCACGCGCTGACCAGTTCGGTGTTCATGGACGATGCCCAGGCGGCCGATGACATGACCACCTACCTGATCAACCGCGGCCACCGCCGGATCGGCTTCATCAAGGGCCATCCCAATCACATGGCTTCGGACGAGCGGCTGTTCGGCTATCGCCGCGCGCTCGACCGGGCGGGGATTTCGTTCGAGCCGAGCCTGGTCTGCGACGGTGAGTTCGATTTCGATTCGGGGGTCAGGGCAGGCGCCTTCCTGCTTGATAGCGATGCCCCGCCGACAGCGATCTTCGCCTCGAACGACGACATGGCCGCCGGGGTGCTGGCGCTGGCCCATGACCGCGGGGTTCACGTGCCCGACCGGATTTCGGTCGTCGGCTTCGACGATACCACGCTGGCGCGCACCGTCTGGCCGCCGCTGACCACGATCCACCAGCCGATGGTCGAACTGGCCCGGACGGCGACCGAAATCCTCACCGCGGGGGGCGACATCACCCACTGCCGCCTGCCCCATACCTTTGTCGAGCGCGCCTCCGTTGCGCCACCAGCCAGGAAAAATCCATGAGCGAACTGCCTTTGCCCCCGTCATCGCGCACCCTTGGGGCCAGCGATATTGCTATCAGCCCGATTGCCTGGGGGATGTGGCGCCTGGCCGAAGGCGGACGCACCGCCGCCGACGCGGCCAAGCTGGTCCACGCCGCGCTCGACGCCGGGATCACCCTGCTCGACACGGCCGACATCTATGGCTTCGACGGGAAGAGCGGGTTCGGCGATGCCGAGGCGCTGCTGGGTCAGGTCCTGGCGGCCGAGCCTGCCTTGCGCAGCCGCATGGTCCTGGCGACCAAGGGCGGGATCCTCCCGCCGCTGCCTTATGATCAAAGCGCCGACTATCTGCGCGCGGCGATCGAGGCTTCACTGCGCCGCCTGCAGGTCGAGCAGATCGATCTGTGGCAAATCCACCGCCCGGATATTCTGGCGCACCCGCAGGAAACCGCCCGCGTGCTCGACGATGCCGTCGCCGCGGGCAAGATCCGCGCGCTGGGCGTATCGAACTTCACCATGGCGCAGATCGCCGCGCTCGACCGGTTCCTCGGGCATAAGCTGGTCAGCACCCAGCCCGAGATCAGCCCGCTGCGGATCGACTGCTTCGAAAATGGCGAGCTCGATCAGGCGATGATGCTGGGCCTAACCCCGCTGGCCTGGTCGCCGCTGGGCGGGGGCCGGCTGGCCGATCCCAAGAGCGCCCGCGATCTCGCGGTTGCGGCGGCGATCGATGTGGTCGCAAAGGCACACGGCGTGTCGCGCACCGTGGCGGCCTATGCCTGGCTGATGGCCCATCCCGCCGGGATCGTGCCGATCGTCGGTTCGCAGCAGGCCGAACGGATTGCCGAAGGTGCTGCGGCGCTGAAGGTGCGCTGGACCCGGACGGACTGGTATGCGGTGCTGGTCGCCGCGCGTGGTGAAAGGCTGCCCTGATCATGACCCAGCAATGCGAAGTGGCCTGGTTTTCGGCGCTGTGCGATGACGATTACGAGTTTCTGGGGGTTCCCGATCCCTATCTGCAGTCAAGCTGGGAGCATTGCCGCAGCCTGGTGATGCGCGCCGAAGAAGGCGGGTTCGACAATATCCTGCTGCCATCGGGTTACAGCCTGGGCCTCGATACCACGGCCTTTGCCGCGGCGGTGGCGACCCAGGTGCGGCGGATCAAGCTGCTCTGGGCGACCCGCATGGGCGAGGACTGGCCGCCGCAGCTGGCGCGGCGGATCGCCACGCTCGACCGCATCCTCGGCCCTAACGCGGCGGGAACCGGCGGGCGGCTCAACGTCAACATCATCTCCTCGGACATGCCGGGCGAGAAGATCGAGAGCGCCCCGCGCTATGCCCGCGCGACCGAGATCATGAAGATCGTGCGTACGCTGCTCGATGGGCAGCCGCTCGATTTCCAGGGCGAATTCTACAATCTCAAGCTCGATCCGCCGCGGATCTCGACGCTATCGGGCAAGTGCCCGGCGTTCTACTTCGGCGGCCTGAGCCACGAAGCGCGCGAATGCGCCGCCGAGGCCTGCGACGTCTATCTGATGTGGCCCGACACGATGGACAAGGTGCGCGAGACGATCGGCGACATGAAGGCCCGCGCCGCCGCCAAGGGCCGCAGCCTCAAGTTCGGCTACCGCGTCCACGTGATCGTGCGCGAGACCGAGGACGAAGCGCGGCTCTATGCCGACCGGCTGCTGTCCAAACTAGACGAGGAAGCGGGCAAGGCGATCCGCGAAAAGTCGCTCGACGCCAAGAACTATGGCGTACAGCGCCAGCAGGAACTGCGCGGCGCGGCGGACGGCGACGGCTTTGTCGAGGACAACCTGTGGACCGGGATCGGCCGGGCGCGCTCGGGCTGCGGCGCGGCGATCGTCGGCACGCCCGATCAGGTGATCGCCAAGCTGCGCGCCTATCAGGCCGAAGGGATCGAAGCGTTCATCCTGTCAGGCTATCCGCACATGCAGGAAGCCGACATGTTCGCGCGCTATGTCCTGCCGCACATCCAGCACGGCCCGCTGGAGCTTTAGAAGAGGTAGCGCAGCGTGATCGCGGTGGCCGAATCGCCGCTGATGGTGATTTCGGTTTCGTCAAAACGCGGCGCGCGCGGCTTGAAGCCGGGGTTGCGCGAAAAACCATAGCCTTCCTTCGGGATGCCGACGAAGGTATCGAGCTTGCCGTTGCCGTTGGCATCGTGGAACGCGCTGACCGCATAGGTTCCGGCGGGCAGGCCATCGAGTACGGCGTGGGCGGTGCCGTTGACGATCTTGAGCGAAGCGGTCCGCGCGACCGCGGGCTTACACTCGGGAAAACCGGCCTGCGGCGGGCACAAGGCAATGCGGATCACGCCCTTGTCCGACTTGATCCCGCTGACCGTGATCTGCAGGGCATTGCCGCCCAGCGGCGTCGCCAGCGATGCACCGGCCACGGTGCAGGCGGCCACAACGGCCGCGGAAATCAGTTTGAAACGCACGTAACCCCCGTTTTCAGCAGACTCATGTCCTGGATGCCTTTTGCTGTGCAAGGCCGCCCCCTCTTGCCGAAATATCCTTAATGAGGCTGTAACGGCGCGCGGCGCTGCGCTATGCGGACCGCGATGGCGGACGGCAAGCCCCTGGTGATCATTGGCGGGGGACTGGCAGGTTCGCTGGCCGCGCTGTGCCTGGCCAGGCGCCACCCCGATCAGCCACTGCTGCTGATCGAGGCGGGGGACAGCTTCGGTGGCAATCACACCTGGTCGTTCTTCGACAGCGACGTGCCGCCGGCGGCGCGCGACCTGGTCGCCGCGCTCGATCCGGTCCGCTGGCCGCGGCACCGGGTGCGCTTTCCGCGGCGCGAGCGCATTTTCGACATCGCCTATAATGCGATTGCCGCGCCCGCGCTCGACCGTCTGGTGCGCGTGCGGCTGCCGGCGGGATCGTGGCGACTTGGCACCGAAGTCGCGCACATCGCACCCGATCATGTGGTGCTCAGGTCGGGCGAGCATATCGCCGCCTGCGGGGTGATCGATGCGCGCGGTCCGGACGGGGCGATGCCGGGGCTCGAACTGGGCTGGCAGAAGTTCGTCGGGATCGAATATGCCGCCGCCGCGCCCGAACCCGATTGCGCCACGGTGATGGATGCGACGATCCCGCAGATCGACGGCTACCGCTTCGTCTACGTGCTGCCGGTGGCCAGGGATCGCGTGCTGGTCGAGGATACCTATTACAGCACCAGCCCTGCGCTGGACGAGGCGGCGGTGGCCGCGCGCGTTGCCGAACTTGCCGCGGCGCACGGGATCGCCGGGACGGAACTGCGCCGCGAAACCGGGGTGCTGCCGATCCTGATCGGCGGCGATTCGACTGCGTTCTGGCCCGCCGATGACCCGATTCCCCGGCTTGGCCTGCGCGCCGGGCTGTTCCACGCCACCACCGGCTATTCGTTCGGCCTGGCCTTGCAGACCGCGTTGGCGCTGGCCGAGCGCAACGGCAGCAACGACAGCGCCAGCCTGGCGCACTGGACGCGCGACCGGTTCATGCAGCACTGGCGGCAAATGCGCTTTTTCCGCGTGCTCAACCGCATGCTGTTCCACGCCGCCGCGCCGGATGAACGCTACAAGGTGTTCGAGCATTTCTACCGCCTGCCGATCGGTCTGGTGCTGCGCTTCTATGCCGGCACGCCGACGCTGGCCGACCGGATGCGGATCCTGTCGGGGCGCCCACCGGTGCCGATCGGCGCGGCCATGGCCAGCCTGCTGCGCCGATGACCGACCGGACTGCCCTGGTCGCTGCGGCGCGCGATACCATCGCCAAGGGATCGCAGAGCTTTGCCGCGGCGAGCCGCCTGTTTGCGCCGGACGTGCGCGAACGCGCCTGGCTTCTGTACAGCTGGTGCCGCGCCGCAGACGACATGACCGACGGGCAGGAGCTGGGCCATGGCGCCAAAGCCGGTGCCTCGCCGCTCGCCGTGCAGGACCGACTGGAGGCGCTGACCTGGGCGGCGCTCGACAGTGAAGATGACGTGCCGCTGCCGTTCGCCGCGCTGCGCCAGGTGGTCCGCGAAACCGCCATGCCGCGCGGCTTTGTCGCCGATCATCTGGCGGGATTTGCGCTCGACGCGGCGCAGTGGCGACCGCGCGATCAGGACGATCTGCTGCGCTATTGCTATCACGTCGCCGGCAGCGTCGGCTGCATGATGGCGGTGGTCATGGGGGTATCGCCCAAGGATGAGGACACGCTCGACCGGGCCTGCGACCTGGGTCTGGCCTTCCAGCTAGCCAATATCGCGCGCGATGTTGTGCCCGATGCACTGGTCGGGCGCTGCTATCTGCCGGGTCACTGGCTGGCCTTGCACGGCCTCAAGCAAGAGGCGCTGGCCGACCCTGCGAACCGCCTGGCGGTGTCGGCCATGGCCGGACGGCTGGTCGGCCTGGCCCGGCCCTTTCGGTGCTCGGCGCGGGTCGGGGCGGCGCGATTGCCCTTCCGCTCGCGCATGGCCGTACTTGCCGCCGACGGAATCTATGGCGCGATCGGTGAGCAGGTCGCCGAACTGGGCGGCCAAGCCTGGGACCAGCGGGTGCGGGTCAGCGGCGCGGGCAAGCTGGGCCAGCTGTGTCTGGCAGTGTTCCGCGGTCTGCGTCCGGCGGCAGAAGCGCCGCGCACCGGTCTGTGGACCCGGCCGCGTCAGTCCTGAGCCGCAGGCGCGCGCAGCACCGCCGCTTTCGATTCGCGCAGCTGCGCGTTGAGCACGTCGATCGGCGGCGCCCAGAGGAAGCCGAAGCTGACCGTGCCGTGCTTGCTTTCGACCACATGGTGCAGCCGGTGGGCCTGGACAATGCGCTTGAAATAGGCGCTTTTCGGGACAATCCGGTGGGGCAGGCGGCGGTGCACGATCCAGTCGTGAAAGCCGAAATAGATCGCACCGTACCCGGCAATCCCTGCGCCGACCGCGGCGGTACCGTCGCCCCAGCCGCCCTGGACCCCCAGCCACAGCAGCACGATCGACGGGACCGCGAATATCACCCCGTAGAGGTCGTTCAGCTCGAACACCCCAGTGCGGACGCGGTGGTGGCTTTCATGCAGGAACCAGCCCGGTCCGTGCATCACCCAGCGGTGCATCACATAGGCAAACAGCTCCATCGCCGCGACAGTGGCCAAGAAGATCAGGGCAAGTTCGACCCAGTGCATGCAGACCTCTAGACAATCAGGCTGGCGGTCGCCTTGGCGCTGCCGACCACGCCGGGAATCCCTGCACCAGGATGGGTCCCGGCGCCAACAAAATAGAGGTTGGCGAAGTGATCGTCGCGGTTGTGGCCGCGGAACCAGGCGCTTTGCGTCAGCACCGGCTCAAGGCTGAAGGCGCTGCCGAGATGCGCGCCAAGGTCATCCGAAAAGTCCTGCGGGGTATAGTGGAAACAGGTGTCCATCCGGTCGTCGAGGTCGGGGATCAGCAGGTCGCGGACCCGGCCCAGCACGATGTCGCGATAGCGCGGTCCTTCGACCGTCCAGTCGACCGGGGCAGTGCCCATGTGCGGCACCGGGGCCAGGGCGTAGAACGCCGACTTACCAGCGGGGGTCATATCGGGATCGGTCACGCTGGGGTGGTGAAGATATAGCGAAGGGTCGCTCGCCAGCGTTCCGGTCTTGTAGATGTCGTTGAGCAGCGGCCCGTATCGATCTGAAAACAGGATCGAATGATGGGCGATCTCGGGGAAGGTGCCGTGCAGGCCGAAGTGCACCACGAACAGGCTGGGGGAGAAGCGCTTGCGGTGCAGTCTGCGCACCTTGCCCGCGGCATAGCGCGATCCTTCGATCAGGCCATAGGTGTGCACCAGATCGCCGTTGCTGACCACCATGTCGGCGGACAGCGCCTTGCCTGATCCAGTCACTACACCGGTCACGCACCGGTCCCGGTGCGTCACCTGCGCAACCTTTTCGCTGAGCAGCAGGGTGCCGCCAAGCCGCTCGAACAAGGCCACCATGCCGCTGACCAGCGCGTTGGTCCCGCCCTTGGCGAACCACACCCCGCCGAGCTTTTCGAGCTGGTGGATCAGGGCATAGATGCTGCTGGTGTTCATCGGATTGCCGCCGACCAGCAGGCAGTGGAACGACAGCGCCTGGCGCAGCTTGTCGTTGCGCACGAAGCTGGAGACCACCGAATAGACCGAGCGCCAGGCCTGGTATTTGGCCAGCGCCGGTGCCGCCTTGAGCATCGCGGTGAAATCGAGGAACGGCACTGCGCCCAGCTTGACGTAGCCTTCCTGGTAGACCCCGTTCGAATATTCCAGGAACCGTTTGTAGCCCGCGACATCGGCCGGATCGAGCTTGGCAATCTCGGCATCGAGCTGCGCATCATTGTTCGAATAATCGAAGCGCGTGCCGTCGTTCCACAACAGGCGGTAGAACGGGTCGACCGGCAGCAAGGTCACGTCGGCGGCCATGGACTGGCCCGACAGCGCCCACAGTTCCTCGAGGCAGGCAGGATCGGTGATCACCGTCGGCCCGGCATCGAAGGTATAGCCGTCCTGCTTCCAGACATAGGCGCGCCCACCCGGCCGGTCGCGCGCCTCGACGATGGTGGTGGCGATCCCGGCGCTTTGCAGGCGGATGGCCAGCGCCAGCCCCCCGAAGCCCGAGCCGATGACGATGGCAGTCGATTTGGCGTTCATTCAGCGGCACCTAGGGTTCGCGCAGGGCGGGGCAACCTGTCCCTAGGGACGGCAGCGCGATCGGCAATCAATATCCCGCTTCGATCGCGATGCGGATCGCTTCGGCCACGGTTCGCACGCCCAGTGCCCGCAGCAGCGCGGCGCGGTGCATCTTCACCGTGCGTTCGGTCAGGCCCAGATCGTAGGCGATCTGCTTGTTGAGCCGGCCTTTGGCCAGGCCTTCGAGGATCTGGTGTTGGCGCGGGGTCAGCGCGGCGATTTTCTCGCGGGCGCGGTCGTGGCGGTTGGCGCCTACATCGTCGATCGCCATTTGCGAGCCGAGGAAATAGGTCAGCTCGCCCGCGTCGTCGAACAGCGGGGCGATCATCACCGCGTTGCGGAAGGGCGTGCCGTCCTTGCGGTAATTGATCAGCTCGACCATCACCGCGCGGCGCTGCGCCACGGCATCGCGCAGCATCGCGGTCTGTTCGGGCTCGGTCCGTTCGCCGCGCAGGAAGCGGCAGTTGCGGCCAAGGATTTCGCCACGCGAATAGCCGGTCAGCTGCATGAAGGCGCTGTTGCAGGCGATGATCGGATTGTCCGGAAGGCGCGGGTCGCTGACCACCGCGGCCACGTGGCTATGATCGATCAGGTCTTCCGGTGTCATTCCAATCGCAGCCTTCATCGCACTACCCGTAAGGCCATATCGCAGACTGGCGGGCGAAAGCATAGATCGAAGGCGCCGGTCGTCACTTCGCCCTCCTCCTCCCCATGGCGGCCGGCAAAACTTTCCAGGAAAGACCAGCCCATGAATGCCATCCACGGCCATTTCACGCCCGATCACGATGCTGGCAAGCTGCCGGTGCCCGATGCGGTGCAGGATGCGGTGCGGACCCTGCTGCGCTGGGCGGGCGACGACCCCGACCGCGAAGGCCTGCGCGATACCCCGGCGCGGGTCGGGCGGGCGTGGAAGGAATATTGTTCCGGCTATGACGAGGATCCGGCGCTGCACCTGGCGCGCACCTTCGAGGAGGTTGCGGGCTACGACGAGGTCGTGCTGCTGCGCGACATTCCGTTCCATTCGCATTGCGAGCATCACCTGGCCCCGATAGTCGGGACGGCCTCGATCGCCTATCTGCCGACCAGCCGGGTGGTCGGCATTTCCAAGCTGGCGCGGGTGCTGCACGGTTTCGCGCACCGGCTGCAGATCCAGGAGCGGCTGACCGCGCAGATCGCGCAGTGTATCTGGGACAATCTCCATCCGCTCGGCGTCGCGGTGGTGATCAAGGCCCAGCACGGCTGCATGACCGGACGCGGCGTGCGCACCCACGGGGTCGACATGATCACCAGCAAGGTGCTGGGCTGCTTCCGCGACGATCCCAGCAGCCGCAAGGAAGTCCTGGCGCTGATGGGACATGGTTGAACCGGCGGGCACCTTAGGGGTGAAGGTCGGGATTGTCGGCGCAGGAATCGCCGGGCTGTCTTGCGCCCGGCGGCTGGCCCGCCACGGTTTCGCGGTTGCGCTGTTCGACAAGGGCAAACGGCCGGGCGGGCGGCTTTCGAGCCTGCAACTGGACGACCGGGCGTGGGATTTTGGCGCGCCCTACCTGCGCCAAGGCTCCGGTGCATTCGCCGCGCAGGTGATGGCGTGGCGCGCCGCCGGCGTGCTGGCGCCGTGGCCCTCTGGCCCGGCGGGGGCGCTGGTCGGGGTTCCGGCGATGGCCAGCCTGGTGACGGCATTGGCCGAAGAGTGCGCGGTCCGCTTCGGCACGCAAATCACCAGACTCGGCCGGGCCGGGGGGCGTTGGACCCTGGCGGGACCGGATGTCGCGGCAGGGCCCTTCGATATGGTGGTTCTGGCGATTCCGGCGGAGCAGGCCGCGCCGCTGCTCTCGCTGCATGACCTGGCCATGGCGCGCGAAGCCGCCGCGATCCGCTCGCGCCCGTGCTGGACTGTAATGGCGGCCTTTGCCGGACCCGTTGCCGCGCCCGATGTCTTGTCCGACGCGGCCCCGCTGGCCTGGGCGGCGCGCGAAAGCACCAAGCCAGGGCGGGCAGCGGGCGAACGCTGGGTGCTCCAGGCCGATGCGGCGTGGAGCGCGGCGCACCTCGACCACGATGCGCCGCCGGTCGCCGAGGCACTGCTTGCTGCCTTTGCCGGTCGCTGCGCCGCACCCTTGCCGGCAACGACCTTCCTCAAGGCGCACCGCTGGCGCTTTGCCGTCCCGCACGGCCATACCGCGGGACCGTTGTGGAACCCGCGGCTGGGGCTTGGTGCCTGCGGGGACTGGTGCGCCGGCCCCGACATCGCCGGTGCCTGGACCGCCGGGCACGATCTTGCCGGGCAGGTGATCGCCGCCCATGCCGATGCGCGGGCGAGCCAGGCCGTGCTGGCCAGGTGAGCACACCGGGCAACGCGATCGTTTTCGGGGCGAGCGGGGCAATCGGCCGGGCGCTGGTCCAACGCCTGGTTGCGCAAGGCCGCTTTGCTGCCGTGTTCGCAGCGTCGCGCGGCGATGCCTGTCCTGTCGCGGGCGCGGTTCCGCTGACCTTCGATCTTGCCGACGAAGCCGCGCTTGCGGATGCCATTGCGGCTGTCGATGGACCTGTCGACCTGGCGATCGTTGCGACAGGCATGCTCCATGACAAAGCGCGCGGGATCGCGCCCGAGAAGAGCTGGCGGGCGATCGACGGCGCGGCGATGACCCAGGCCTTTGCCGTCAACGCGGTCGGTCCGGCGCTGGTCGCCAAGCACTGCCTGCCGCGCTTTCCCCGGGGCCGCCGGGCGGTCTTTGCCGCCTTGACGGCGCGGGTCGGTTCGATCGAGGACAACCGCGCCGGCGGATGGCATGCCTACCGGGAAAGCAAGGCCGCGCTCAACATGCTGGTCCGCAATTTCGCGATCGAACTGGCGCGCAGCCACCCGCAGGCGCTGGCGGCAGCGCTGCATCCCGGAACGGTCGACAGCCGCCTCTCTGCCCCGTTCCAGCGCGGCGTTGCCCCGGACCGCCTTTTCACTCCGGCGCAGTCGGCCGGTTACCTGCTCGACCTGCTCGATCGGCTTACGCCCAAGGACAGCGGCGGACTGTTCGCGTGGGACGGCGCGCGCCTGCCGTACTGAAGCGAGCAGTGAAGCGCTTGCGCGGGGCGGTGCAAACTGCCAACGGCGGGACATGACCGACACCCGTGTTCTCTCGCTCGATGCCGTAAACAACTTTCGCGACTATGGCGGTTATGCCGGGGCCGATGGGCGGCGGGTGAAGACCGGGCTGCTGTGGCGCTCGGCCCAGCACGGCGAAGCCACCGGCGGCGATCTCGAGACGATCCACGCGCTGGGGATCAAGCGCATCGTCGATCTGCGCGGACCGAGCGAGCGCGACTCCAGCCCGTGCCGCCGCCATCCCGAGTTCGAGGGCGAGATCTGGTTTCATCCCGAAGAGACCGCCGGTCTGGCACTGCACACCGAAGCGGCCAACGGCGCCTTCAGCGCGGCCGATGCCCGCGCCGCGATGCTCCGGCTTTACGAAGGCATCGGCTACCGGGAAAACCTGGTGGCGATGCTGAAGATCTACTTCGCGATGCTGGAGCGCGGGGCCGAACCCAGCCTGGTCCACTGCGTGGCGGGCAAGGATCGTACCGGTTTTGCCGTTGCCATGCTCCATTCCGCGCTGGGCGTGCAGCATGACGACATCATGGCCGATTATCTGGTCACCAATGTCGCCAGCCGGCTCGATGAACGGATTGCCGCGGGCGCATTCCGCGATCTGCCGCGCTACGCCGCCTTCGATGCCGAAGCGGTGCGGGCGCTGTGGGGGGTCGATGCCGCCTATCTCGACGCGGCATTCACGGCGATTGCCGCGCGCAGCGGATCGGTCGACCAATACCTCGAGGCGGTACTCGGCATCGGCGCAGCGCAGCGGGACAAGCTGCGCGCACTTTACCTTGAAGGCTAGAGGAAGGCGCGAACCTCGCGCATGAAGCGGTCGAACTGGTCGTGGTGCAGCCAGTGCCCGGCGTTCTCGAACTCGATCACGCGGTAATCCTGGAACGCCATCGCCCGGCCGTCGGTTTCGGGGTTGGAGGCCCAGCTGTCAGCGCCATAGAGGAACAGGATCGGGCAGGTGATTGCGCTCCATAGCTCGCCGGTGCGTTCCTCGGGCGTATCCTCGAACGGCCAGACGTTGAGATAGGGATCGAACTTCCAGCTCCAGGTGCCGTCCTCGTTGCGGCTGGCGCCGTGCACGGTCAGATGGCGGGCCTGGGCATCGCTGAGGAAGCCGTTTTCCTCCTTCATCCGGGCATAGGCTGCCTCGATCGTCGGATAGCGCCGCGGGATCCGCCCCGAGGCCGCGCGGCGATCCTCGATCCATTTGCGAAAGCGGTTGGCATAGCCCGCCGCCTCCCGCTCGGCGCGGACCTTGGGCGAGGGGCCGAGCCCTTCGATATTGACCAGCTTGCGGACCTTTTCCGGGTAGAGCCCGGTAAACCGCGTCACGACATTGCCGCCCAGCGAGTGGCTGATGATCGTCACTTGATCGTGGCCCAGGGTGTGGACCAGCTGGGCAAAGTCATAGACGAAGGCGTTGATGTCATAATTGCCGTCGGGGGCCCAGGCGCTGTCGCCATGGCCGCGCAGATCGGGCGCGATGACGTGCCAGTCGCGCGCCAGCTCCTCCGCCACCCAGTCCCAGCTACGCGAATGGTCGCGCCCGCCGTGCTGGAGGATCAGCGGCGGTTTGTCGGGGCTGCCCCAGTCGACATAGTGGAGCCGCAGCCGCTGCGAGATGAAGCTGTTCGAGGTCGGTCCGTACACGTTCATGGCGCAGGGCTTTGCGATGAAGCGGGCCGCGCGTCAACTTGTGGGGAACGCGCGGGCGCGATTTGCGCATCGTGCGGTGGCTTCCTACATGCGGGTTCAAAGCAGTTCGGGACATCATCATGACCACGCATACCACCAAGATGCTCATCATCGGCTCGGGCCCGGCGGGGCTGTCCGCCGCGATCTATGGCGCCCGTGCCGGGCTGGAACCGATCGTGGTCCAGGGTCTGCAGCCCGGCGGGCAGCTGACCATCACCACCGATGTCGAGAATTACCCCGGCTTCCGCGATGTCATCCAGGGGCCGTGGCTGATGCAGGAAATGCAGGCCCAGGCCGAACACGTCGGCACCCGGATGCTGTGGGACACGATCGTCCGGGTCGATCTGTCGGGCCCGCCGTTCCGCGCCTATGGCGATGGCGGCGATGTCTATGAAGGTGAAACGCTGGTGATCGCGACCGGGGCCCAGGCCAAGTGGCTGGGGGTTCCGGGCGAGCAGGAGCTGTCGGGCAAGGGCGTATCGGCCTGCGCCACCTGCGACGGGTTCTTCTACCGCGGCAAGAAGGTGGTGGTGATCGGCGGCGGCAACACCGCGGTCGAAGAGGCGCTGTACCTGACCAACCATTCGCAGGACGTCACCCTGATCCACCGCCGCGACAGCCTGCGCGCGGAAAAGATCCTGCAGGACCGGCTGTTCGCCCACCCCAACATCAAGGTGCTGTGGAACAAGGCGGTCGACCATTTCGTTGGCGGCGAGGGCGGGCTCAGCGGGGTTGCCCTGACCGACACGGTGACCGGCGAGAGTTCGGTCGAGCCGACCCAGGGTGCCTTCGTGGCGATCGGTCATGCCCCTGCGACCGAACTGTTCAAAGGGCAGCTACCGGTCGACGACGGCGGCTATCTGCTGGTCGAGCCGGGTACCCCAAAAACCGCGATCCCCGGGGTGTTCGCTTGCGGCGATGTGATGGACCACACCTATCGCCAGGCCGTGACCGCGGCCGGAACGGGCTGCATGGCGGCGCTGGATGCCGAACGGTTCGTCGCGCTGCGCCAGCATGAAGCGGCGCAGGCCGCGGCCTAAGCCGCTCTTAACGCGGCCAGCAGCTGGTCCTGCAGCCAGATCCGCGCTGCCGGCTCGACAAAGCTGTGGCTGGCTTCCGGGCAGCGCTGCAGGCGCGGATCGTCCTTGTCCCAGTGATCGAGAAAGGCCTGACCGGTCCGGTCGCGCCCGGCGATCAGGATCGAAACGGGGCCGCCGAATGTGGCAAGCCCGGCGCGCATGTCTTGCGCCAGTCCGGTCGGCGGCGCGGACGGTGCCGCAGCGCCTTTGAGGCTCGCTGCCAATGTTCCGGCCCCGACCTTGCCGCTCAACAGACGCAACCAGGCGCGCGGATCGGCGAGCCGGCGCAGATAGTGGGCGCGAAGCCGCTGCGGGGTCATTTCCGGTTCCAGGTCAGCTTGTTGTGAGGCGACCTTCTCAATCTGCTCGAAAGTCCACGGATTGGCCAGAACCAGCGCGTCGCAGCCTTCGCCCCGGGCCAGCATCAGCGCACTGGCCGCGTCGCAGTTGCCGAAGGCAACCACGCGCTGCAGCGCCGGGACATGGGCCTTGAACCCCCGCAGCGCGGCGGCGATGTCGGGTGCGGACGCGGTGAAGCTGCCGTTCTCGCCCTCGCTGTCGCCAACCCCGCGGCGGTCGAAGCGCAGCACCGGGAAACCCGCCGCGGCGATCCGTGCGGCCAGCGCGGCCTGGCTGCCCCACGGGCCCGAGCGCAGTTCGTTGCCCCCGCTGACGATCAGCAGGCCGGTGGTTCCCGGCGCCAGATCGAGCGAGCCGGCCAGCATCGCTCCGCGGCAGTTGAAGGTCAGCTGGTGCCGGGTCATGCCGCAAGGCTCATCGTGATCGCCGCGGCCAGGGCATCGGCCTGCAGCGGATCATGGTCGGGCTCGGCGCGAAGCCACAGCGGCGCACCGCTGACCATTTCGTGATCGATGGCGGTCAGTCCGGCGCGCTGGACCGGGGCAAGGTCCTGCAACTGGCGCAGCATCTCGCCCGACAGGGTGTAGCCGGCCAGCGCGATCCCGTCGGTCAGCCCCGCGGCGAACAGGGCATCGACGCTTTCCGCGCGCCCCGCTTCGCGCGCGGCGATGACCCGGGCGCGGAGCAGGATCTTGAGCAGGCTGGCGCCCTTGACCGGGGCATAGAGCCAGCCGGGCAGGGCGGGCGGCAGGACCAGCCCGCCCCCGCGGACTGCTAGAACGTGGGTCGCCCCGAAATGGCGCGCCGCGGCGTGCATGGCGGTGGCCCAGTCCTCGGGTTCGAGCAGGGCCAGGTCCTGGCGGCTTTCGTTGCAACCGGGCAGATCGGGCAGCAGGCAATCGATCCCCGCGCCGTCGAGCCGGCGCATTACTTCGACGGTGAAGCGGCGTAGCTTGTTGGCTTCGTCGAACAGCGCCGGCACCACCAGCAGCCGCGTGACGCGGCCGTGGTCGAAGGCCAGGGCATATTCCGCGGCGTCGCCGCCGCCGGGCAGGGGGCAGGGATAGGTCAGCGGGGTCACGCGGCCTCGCGCTTCGCTTTCACGAAGGCCAGCAAGGCGCCATAGGTTTCCATCAGTTCGCCATCGATCTCATCCTCGTCGATGACGATGTCGAAGCTGTCTTCGAGCTCGGTCAGCAATCCCGCCACCGCCATCGAATCGAGCTCGGGCAAATGGCCGAACAGCCCGGTAGCGGCGTCAAAGGCCGCAACCTGCCCCGGATCGAGGCCGAGGACATCCGCAAGGATGCGGCGAAGCGTGTTGTCGGTCGAGGCGGTCATTGCGGTTCCATGCGGGTTGGTTGCCGGCGCTTTACCCGCGGCCCAGCGCGGCGCGCAAGGCATTGCGCAGCAGGATCGGCCAATTGCCCGGCCAGCCCGGCCGCAGCATGTCGAGCCGGTAGCGTGGTCGAACCTGTTCCATCCAGTCGCGCTTGTAGGTATCGTCGCCGGTGCCGAAATCGACCAGGGTCACGCGGTCGCGGTCGATCACCGCCTCGAACAGCGCGGCGGACAGCGTGGTACCGGGGGACAAGGCCTTGGCATCCTCGCGGTGCGCCAGCTTGTGGATGAAAGCGGTGCCGTTCTCGACGGTCCAGAACTGAGCGGCGACGGGCTGCCCATCGACCCGGGCAAGCGCCATGCGCAGCCGCCCCGCCGCGCCTTCCTCCTGCGCGAAGCGGCGCAGGAAGGCGGGCGATCCTTCCTCGGGCTTCCAGCTTGCGGCATAGACTGTTTCATAATCGGCAAAGGCTTGTGCATCGAAGCTGTCATAAAAGGTGACATCGACCTTGCCCGCCTTGCGCTTCAGCGTGGTGCGCAGCTGGCCGGGGCGCGCGGCCATGTATTCGGCAAAACTGCGTCCAGCGACTTCGAGCACGTGGTTGGTGTCGCTGAGCGCCTGCCACACCCACCAGCCGGTCTGGCGGAAGGCGGCGGCAAGCGCGGCGGCGTGCTCTGCTGACAGCTTGTCGAGAACGATCCGCGGTGCCTGGCCGGCGAGATCTTCGGCCAGCGCGCGGAACAGGGCGGGCTCGTCGGCACCCGGCGTGGCCAGCGGGGCCAGGCGGAAATTGTACCAGTTTCCCAGTCCGACGATGGTCCGGACCCGCCGCATCAGCGGCAGCACGGCGCGCGCGTCGCCTTCGCGGGCAACCGCGATCAGCGGCAGGATCGCGCCGGTTTCGGCCAGGTTGCGCCACCATTCGATCCGGTCGAACGGCGCAGCGGCGCACGGCGCAGCGAGCAGCTCGGCCAGCACGGCGTCGCCTTGCACTTCGTTAAGATCATCGTGATAGTTAACCACGATCACGCCGCCTGTCCCCCCTGGAGCCCTGTAAAACCCGTGCCTGCACCGCCGCCATCGACGATCCGGACGCTCGATCAGCTTGCGCTACGCGGCCGCGACGGCGACCCCGCGCTGATCCTGCGCGAGTGCACGCTTAGCTTCAAGGACTTAAGGGATCGTGTTGCGGCGCTGGCGGGCTGGCTCGCCAGTCTGGATCTGGCTGCAGGCGCGCGGATTGCCACCTGGGCAGCCAAGGGCGAACTGACCTGCCTGATGCCGCTGGCCGCGGCGCGCGCCGGGCTGGTCCACGTCCCGATCAATCCGCTGCTCAAGCGGGCGCAGGTCGCGCATATCCTTTCCGACAGCGGCGCGCGGCTGCTGATCGCCAACCCGGCGCGTCTGGCGAGCCTCGAACCCGGCGACGTGCCGGCGCCGTGCGCTGGGTGGGAAGAAGGCGCGGCGACCGCGGCTGCGGCGCTGGCTGCGGCGCTGGAACGCTCTGCCGGGCAGCCCGACGATCTGGCGGCGATCCTCTACACCTCGGGATCGACGGGACGGCCCAAGGGGGTCATGCTGAGCCATGCCAACCTGTGGCTGGGCGCGGAAAGCGTTGCGACCTATCTCAGGCTTGGCCGCGACGATCGCGCGCTCGCGGTGTTGCCGCTGTCGTTCGACTATGGCCAGAACCAGCTGCTGTCGCACTGGTACGCCGGGGCCAGCGCGGTTCCGCTCGACTATCTCACCCCCCGCGACGTGGTGAAGGCGATCGCCCGCCACGGCGCGACCACGCTTGCCGCGGTCCCGCCGCTGTGGGTGCAGCTGGTCGAACTCGACTGGCCGGGCGAAGCGATCGCGCCGCTGCGCCGCCTGACCAACAGCGGCGGCGCGCTGACCCCCGATCTGGTCCGCGCCCTGCGCGCACGGTTTCCCCAGGCGCGGCTCTATCCGATGTACGGACTGACCGAGGCGTTCCGCTCGACCTATCTCGATCCCGATCTGGTCGATTGTCACCCGACCTCGATGGGCCGGGCGATCCCCCACGCCGAAGTGCTGGTGGTGGCCGACAATGGTGCCATCGCCGCCGACGACGAAGAGGGCGAGCTGGTCCACTGCGGTCCGCTGGTTGCCCGGGGCTATTGGCAGGATGCCGAGCGCAGTGCCGAACGGTTCCGCCCCGCGCCGGCGGCATCGCGTTACGGCGGCACGGCGGTCTGGTCTGGCGACCGGGTCCGCCGCGCGGCCGACGGACTGCTCTATTTCGTTGGTCGCCGCGACGCGTTGATCAAGAGCGCCGGCAACCGGATCAGCCCGCAGGAGATCGAGGAGGCGGTGCTCGCCACCGGGCTGGTGGCCGAAGCCGTCGCCCTGGGGGTCAAGGACGCGCGGCTGGGCCAGGCGGTCCACTTGATCGTGCGGGCCAAGCCGGATAGTTCACAAGCGTTGGAAGACTTGCCGCGTATCCTGATGCAGGAGTTACCCAATTTCATGCAGCCCCGGCAGATTCACTGGCGCCAGACGCTGCCGCTGTCGGCCAACGGCAAGATCGACCGCGTCGCCTTGGCCGAGGAACTGGCCGCATGAAGCCGCTCGGTCCGATCCCCTCCGGCTACGCGCTGATCGACGGCGAACTCGCCGTGGCCGGGCGCAAGGCGAGCGCGCTGGTGGCCGAAGCGGGATCGACCCCGCTGTTCGTCTATTCGGCGCAGCACATTCGCCGCCGCGTCGCCGAACTGCGCGAAGCGCTGCCGGCGCGGGTGGCGCTGCACTATGCGGTCAAGGCCAATCCGTTCGCTCCGGTGCTCGCGCTGATGGACGGCCTGGTCGACGGGTTCGACATCGCCTCGGGCGGTGAGCTGGCCTTGCTCGCGCAGGCGGGTGTCGCCGCGGAACGGATCAGCTTTGCCGGACCGGGCAAGCGCGAGGCCGAATTGACGGCGGCCATTTCGGCGGGGGCGACGCTCAATCTCGAATCAGAGGGAGAGGCCGACCGTGCCCTGGCCATCGCCGCGCGGCTCGGCCTCACCCCGCGGCTCGCCATCCGGGTAAACCCCGATTTCGATCTCAAGGGGTCGGGCATGAAGATGGGCGGCGGGGCCAAGCCGTTCGGGGTCGATGCAGACCGCGTTGGCGCGATGGCGCGGGCGATCATCACCAGCGGGGCTGAATGGCGCGGGCTGCATATTTTCGCAGGAAGTCAGGCGCTTTCCGCCGATGCCATCATCGAGGCACA
>JBJTLX010000106.1:0-2527 GCA_046063245.1 Novosphingobium sp. | reverse complement strand
CGCTTCATCAGCCCGGTGCGCGCCGGCAAGCGCGTGCGCGCCCATACCAAGCTGCTCGAACTGGTCGAAAAGCGCCCGGGCACCTGGCAGCAGACCAACGAGATCACCATCGAGATCGAAGGTAGGACAAGCCCGCGCTGATCTGCGAATGGATCACGATGCTGTTCGTTTGATCGCCTTCCTCCCCGGAAGCGTTCAACCCAAACGTCTATAAGGATCTTCCCATGTCACGTGATGCCGTCATCGTTTCCACTGCGCGCACGCCGCTGACCAAGGCGGCGCGCGGCGCCTTCAACAATACCACCGGCGCGACGCTGGGGGCCTGGTCGATCAAGGCCGCGGTCGAGCGGGCGGGCCTCGCCGGCGCGGAAATCGACGACGTCCTGATCGGCACCGCGGCCCAGCAAGGCTCGACCGGCGGCAATGTCGCGCGCCTCGCCTCGCTGCGCGCCGGGCTGCCCGTCACCGTTCCGGCGATGACCATCGACCGCCAGTGCTCGTCGGGGCTGATGTCGATCGCCACTGCTGCGAAGCAGGTGATCGTCGACAACATGGACATCTGCGTCGCCGGCGGGCTGGAAAGCATCTCCAAGGTGGTCGGCAGCGGCCGGATGTTCGTCGAGCCCGATCGCGAACTGCTCGAAATGCATCCGCATATCTACATGCCGATGATCGGCACCGCCGAAGTCGTCGCCAAGCGCTACAACATCAGCCGCGAAGCGCAGGACGCATACTCGCTCCAGTCGCAGCAGCGCACCGCCGCCGCCCAGGCCGCCGGCAGGTTCGACGCCGAAATCGTCGCCTGCGAAGCGACCATGGCGGTTGTCGACAAGGAGACCAAGGAGGTTTCCTACAAGCAGGTCACTGCAACCCATGACGACTGCAACCGTCCCGACACCACGCTGGAAGGCCTTGCCAGCCTCAAGCCGGTGGTGGGCGAAGGCGGGGTGATCACCGCGGGCAATGCCAGCCAGCTGTCCGACGGCTCCTCGGCCTGCGTGGTGATGGAAGCCAAGGTCGCCGAAAAGCGCGGATTGGCCCCGCTCGGCCGCTATGTCGGCATGGCGGTTGCCGGGACCGAGCCCGACGAAATGGGCATCGGCCCGGTCTTCGCGATCCCCAAGCTGCTCGAACGCACCGGCCTCAAGATGGATGACATCGGGCTGTGGGAACTGAACGAGGCCTTCGCCGTTCAGGTGCTCTATTGCCGCGACACGCTGGGCATCCCCGACGAGCTGCTCAACGTCAACGGCGGCTCGATCTCGATCGGGCATCCCTTCGGCATGACCGGGGCGCGCTGCACCGGCCACGCCCTGATCGAAGGCAAGCGCCGCGGCGTGAAATACGTGGTCGTCACGATGTGCATCGGCGGCGGCCAGGGCGCTGCAGGGCTGTTCGAGGTTCTCTAGCAGTTACGGCCATTTGAACCGCCAAGGGCCGCGCGTTCCGAGCAGGAGCGCGCGGCCTTGCCATTTCGGCGCTTTGCCCGCATCGTCCGTGCTTCCGAACGAAGAAGGGGCGGGCGGAATGACCCAACATCTTGGCATCATCGAGATTCTCGGCGTGGCGGGCAGCGTCAGCCTGCTTTCGGGCTGGCGGCTCTATCTGTGCGTGCTGGCAACCGGCCTGGCGATGCACTACGGCGCGCTGCCGCTGCCCGAACACCTCGCCTCGCTGCAGGTGCTGGCCAATCCCTGGGTGATGGGCGCGGCCGGCGCTGCCGCCTTTCTGGAATTCTTCGCCGACAAGGTGATCTGGCTCGACACCGTGTGGGACACGATCCACACCCTGATCCGTCCGCTGGGCGGAGCCTTGCTGGCGCTCGCCGTGGTCGATCCGTCCGATCCCGCGACCCAGGCGATCGCCTTCATCCTGGGCGGCGGGGCCAGCCTGCTGGCGCACGGCGGCAAGGCCAGCGCCCGCGCCGTGGTCAACACCAGCCCCGAACCGTTCAGCAATATCGCGGTTTCGACGATCGAGGATGTCGCGACCACCGGCCTGCTCTACCTCGCCTATAGCCACCCGATCGCCGCCGGGGCGGTGGCGGCGGTGCTGCTGGTGCTGGCGATCTCCCTGCTGATCATCGCCTGGCGCGTGCTCAAGCGGATCTTCCTGCGGGTCCAGCCCGAACCCGCCACGCAATAGGTCCTCTCCATTTTTGGCGAATGCCACAAATGGGGAGGTGGCATTTGCGCAGCAAATGACGGAGGGGCCTCTGCCCTTGCGCCATTGCCCCTCCGTCAGCCGCCTGCGGCGTCTGCCACCTCCCCAGATGTGCTGCGCAAATCTGGAGAGGATCAACGAGGTCTATGCCACCACCTTCAGCGCCGGCTTGTCGAAGCGGGCGATCCATTCTTCCAGCACCGGGGCGATCTGGCTGCGCCACTTGCTGCCGTTGAAGATGCCGTAGTGGCCCACTTCGGCGGCGAGCAGGTATTGCTTGCGGCTTTGCGCCAGACCGGTCGCCAGGTGCAGCGCGGCCTTGGTCTGGCCGATCCCCGAAATGTCGTCGCGCGCACCCTCGACC
>JBJTLX010000105.1:0-3331 GCA_046063245.1 Novosphingobium sp. | reverse complement strand
GTTCTCGCCAACGCTCGCCTCGTCGAGGTTGGCCACGGCGCGGCGTTGCACAAACCGATCCGGCAAATGGTACAGAAAGTCGCGCACCCGGGTCAGGCCCAGCCGCTCCAGCGGGCGGGCCAGTCCCGGCCCAACGCCTTTCAGGCTGTCGGCGGCAACGAACAGGGGATTGAGCCGGTCGGGGCGCATGCCCTTCCCATAGCCGCCCGCGCGCCGAGGGGCAGCGGAAATTTCATCGCAAATTGACCCAGCGCATAGTCGATTGCGCGGCCGGGGTGTTTCCTTCGTGACGAACTCACGAACGCACAGGAGAAACCGATGCTGCTACCCCACGGAACCGTGATCGCGCTGGTCGATGGACAGACTCTGGAACTGTACCGCAACACCGGCACCGAAGCCGAACCCGCACTCACCGCGCTCGATTCGCCCAGGCTCGACAGTCGCAACCACTCGGGGGTCAGCCACCACGCAAGCGCGGGCAATCACGCCGGCGGGCTGGTCAACGAAGATGCCCATGCCGCTGCGACGGCGGAATGGCTCAACGACGCAGTATTGGCCCACCGCATCAAGGACATCGTCCTGTTTGCCGCGCCGCGCACGCTGGGCGAACTGCGCAAGCACCTGCGCAAGACCACCGAGCAAGCGATCCTCAAGCAGTATTCCAAGGATTTGGTCGGCAAGCCCGCCACAGCGATCCTGAGCGCGCTGCACGAAGTGAACTAGCCGGACGCCTGCACAGCTTCCCACGCCGAGCGCACCGCCTCGACCGTGATCGCTGCGTCGGCCTCGGTCGTGGCGATCGAGCAGACCGAGACGCGCATGATCAGCCGCCCGCGCCACTGCGCGGTGCCCATGAAGGCGACGGCGTCCTGCTGGATGCGGTCGACCGTCGCCTGGGTCAGCCGGTCGCCTTCCGCGTCGCCGTGTTCGGCGCCGAAGCGGACGACGAACTGGTTGAGCTCGGGCTGGTTGATCACGGTCACCCCGGGAATCGCCGCCATGCCCGCCGCCATCAGTTGGGCGATGCGAATGTCCTCGTCGACCATCGTGGCCACCCCGGAGCGGCCCAGCCGCCGCATCATCGCCCAGGCGGCGAAGCCGCGGGCGCGGCGCGACAGTTCGGGGACATAGGCGCCGGGGTGGCGGAACTGGGCGTTGTCGCGGGTCAGGTAACTCGCCTGCATGTCCATCGCACGGCGATGCGCGGCTTCGTGCCGGACGATGGTGAAGCCGCAGTCATAGGGCGTCTGCAGCCACTTGTGCCCGTCGGTCGCCATCGAATCGGCCTGCTCGATCCCGTCGAGCAGGTGGCGGTGCCGCTCGCTCGCCCGCGCCCACAGTCCGAATGCGCCGTCGACGTGGATCCACCCGCCGTGGGCGTGGACCAGTGGCACGATCTCGGCAAAGGGATCGCTGACCCCGGTGTTGATCTGGCCCGCCTGGCCGATCACGATCGCCGGGTCGCTGCTGGCTTTGAGCGCGCGATCGAGATCGCCGGGCAGCATCCGCCCGAGGCTGTCGGTGGCGATCGTGGTGACGCGCTTCTCGCCCAGGCCAAGATAGCGCAGCCCTGAAAACACCGTGTTGTGCGCATCGGCGCCGATCAGCACGCGCAGATTGGGCGCGCCATAAAGCCCGTCCGCCTCGACATTCCAGCCCTGGCGCAGCAGCAATTCCCCGCGCGCTGCGGCCAGCCCGACGAAGTTGGCGATGGTCGCGCCGCTGACCAGCCCGACCGAGCTTTCGGGCGGCAGATCGAGCAATTCGAGCAGCCAGCGCGCGGCGACTGCCTCGACCGCGGCACCGGCCGGGCTCATCGGGATCCCCGCGCAGTTCTGCCCCCAGGCCGAGGTCAGCCAATCGGCGGCAACCCCCGCTAGGTGCGAATGGCCGTTGACCCAGGCGTAAAAGCGCGGCGCGACAATCCCGCGCAGACCGTCGCGCGCACCCGCGTCAAGTTCGGCAATCAGGGTCTCGGCGTCAATGCCTTGATCGGGCACCGCGCGGTCGAAGCGGGCGTGGATTTCGCCATAGCCCTTGACCGGCACGGTCTCCGCTGCCGCCATGGCGCGCCGGTATTCGGCGGCCAACTGCGCCGCCATGTCCAGCGCGGCATAATCCTGCTCGTTGGTGCTCAACCCCGTCTCTCCCTTGCAGCGGCCTTAACTGCCCCCTAATCGCGCCTGATGATCGACGCATCCCGAATCAAGCGCTTGAAATTCCGCGCCTGGCACCGCGGCACCCGCGAGGCGGACTACATGATCGGCTGCTTCTGCGATCGTTATGCCGCCGAATGGGGCGAAACTGAGGTCGCCTGGTTCGAACGCCTACTTGACGAGGAAGACGTCGACATCATCGGTTGGGCGCTGGGCCGCCTGGCGGTGCCGCCCGAATATGCCGGGCCGCAGATGGACGCATTCCGCAAACTCGATTTCGTTGAAATCCCGCGCTGACAAGGCGCTGACCACGCGCTAAGGCCACGCTTCGAATCCCCACCCCGTTGGCCGCAAAATGGCCCGCGGGGCAATTGCTGTTGCGCGAGTGCCATGCCCGACCTGTCCCGATTGCTCACCGCCAAGACCCCGCTGACCCTTGCCGCCCTGCCCCGCGGGGCGCAGCCGCTGGTGCTGGCCGACCTGGCCCGCGCCGCGAAGGGCCGCGCGATGTTCATCGCGCCGGACGAGGCGGCGATGCAGGCCATCGCCGACAGCGCCGGGTTCTTCGCCCCCGAGCTTGAGGTGCTGACCTTCCCGGCGTGGGACTGCCTGCCCTATGATCGCGCCAGCCCGGCACTGGCGATCAGCGCAAGGCGGCTGGCCGCGCTGCACCGCCTGCAGGGCAAGGCCAGCGGCCCGCAATTGCTCGTCACCACGATCAATGCGGTGCTGCAACGCGTGCTCAGCCCGTTCCGGGTGCGCGAGAATGTCCGCCTGCTCAAGCCCGGCATGGTGATCGGCCGCGAAAGCCTGATCGCCCTGCTTCAGCGTCAAGGCTACAGCCGCACCGACACCGTGGTCGACGCTGGCGAATATGCGGTGCGCGGCTCGATCTTCGACATCTACCCCTCGGGCCTCGAAAGCGGGCTGCGGCTCGACTTCTTCGGCGACGAGCTGGAGACGCTGCGGCTGTTCGATCCCAACACCCAGCGTTCGACCGGGCCGATCGACCAGCACCTGCTGCTCCCGGCAAGCGAGGCCTTGCTCGACGAGGATACGATCAAGCGCTTTCGCAGCCGCTACCGCGAAAGGTTCGGCGCCAACGCCACGGGCGATCCGCTCTATCAGGCGGTCAGCGACGGGCGGCGGCTCGCGGGGATGGAGCATTGGCTGCC
>JBJTLX010000104.1:0-11644 GCA_046063245.1 Novosphingobium sp. | reverse complement strand
GGCTATGTCTATACCAAGGCGGCGCCGATGGTGTCGGGGACTTATCGCCAGCTGGCCAGCAAGGGCGAGTTCCAGATCACCGGCTATGCCACCTATGGCTCGCGCATTCCGATCGGCAGCACCGCCACCACCAGCCAGCAGGACTTTCGCGGCTATCTATCGGCCAACGGCAAGTTCCAGTTCGACCCGGCCTGGAGCCTGACCTTCGCCGGCCGGGTCGCCTCGGACCGCACCTTCCTGCGCCGCTACGACATCAGCCGGGATGACCGGCTGCGTTCGATGATCGATCTCGAACACATCGATGCCAACAGCTATCTCAGCCTGGCCGGCTGGGCGACCCAGACGCTGCGCGTGGGCGACAGCCAGGGCCAGGTTCCGGTGGCGCTGCCGGTGCTCGACTATCGCCGGCGGCTGGCCGATCCGGTGCTGGGCGGCAAGGTCGAGCTGCAGCTCAACTCGCTCGCCATCACCCGGACCAGCGGGCAGGATACCCAGCGCGCCTTCGCCAGCGCACGGTGGGACCTGCGCAGGCTGACGTCATGGGGTCAGGAAGTGACCTTTACCGCGCTGGCCCGCGGCGATGTCTATCACACCGATGAGACCGGCCTGACCGCGACCGCGATCTATCGCGGCAATCCGGGCTGGGAGGCGCGCGGCATCGCCACCGCGGCCATGGACGTGAAGTGGCCGCTGACCGGGGCATTTCTGGGCGGCAACCAGGTACTGACGCCGCGCTTTCAGGTGGTCGCCAGCCCGGCGCTGGCCAACCTCTCGGTCCCCAACGAGGACGCCCGGGCGATCGATCTGGAGGATTCCAACCTGTTCGCGCTCAACCGCTTCCCCGGCTATGACCGGGTCGAGGACGGGGTGCGCTTTACCTATGGCCTCGACTGGTTCTGGGAACGCCCCGACTGGCGGATCAACGCCACCATCGGCCAGACCTATCGCCTGACCAGCCGGCCGACCCTGTTCCCCGACGGCACCGGATTGTCGAACCGCGTTTCGGACGTGGTCGGGCGCACCGAAATCCGCTTCAAGGATTTCGTCAAATTTGCCCACCGCTACCGCCTCGACAAGGACAACCTGGCAGTGCGGCGCAACGAGTTCGACGCGACCATCGGGTCCAGCCGGACCTATGCCGAGATCGGCTATCTGCGGCTCAACCGCAACATCAGTTCGGGTTTCGAGGATCTGCGCGACCGCGAGGAAGTGCGGTTTGCCGGCCGGGTCGGCTTTGCCCGCTATTGGTCGATTTTCGGTTCGGGGGTGGTCGACCTGACCAGCACCAACGAGGATCCCACCGCGGTCGGAGCCGATGGCTTCCAGCCAGTCCGCACCCGGCTGGGCGTGGCCTATCAGGACGATTGCATCGAGCTCGATTTCACCTGGCGGCGCGACTATGTCGCGACCGGCGACGCGCGCAAGGGCAACACCTTCGAAGTGCACTTCGCGCTGCGCAATCTCGGCTTCCGTTGATAGGCGCAGCTGGCGCATTGGCAGCCCCGCCCAAGTGCGCTATCCGCCCGGCAAGCAAGCGCCATGCTCAGCTTGGGTTAAGCCGGATCGCCCCAATGGGCGCGGCAGGTCCGGCAGGCATTGGCCAGCCGTTTGTGGGAATTGAAACACGGTGAAACTGACTTCGTCGCTTCGTACTTCGGCCCGGATGGCCATGGTTCCGCTGGTCGGCATCGCCTTGACGCTGGGCGGCACGGTGAGTGCCCAGGATGCCTCGGGCGCGCTCAAGCTGCCCGACAATCCGCAGTTCTTCGCCAAGGAAGACCCCAACAACCGCAAGGCCAAGGTGGTCATCAACGGCGAGGTGATCACCGGCACCGACGTCGACCAGCGCGTCGCACTGATCGTCGCGGCCAGCGGCAACAAGATCGGTGACGAGGAACTGCAGCGGCTCAAGCTGCAGGTCTTGCGCAACCTGATGGACGAAACGCTGCAGATCCAGGAAGCCAAGATCCAGGACGTGACGATCGACGAGGCCGAGGTCGACCAGACCTATGCCCGCGTCGCCAGCCAGAACTTCGGCCAGGATCTGAAGGCGATGGACGCCTATCTCAACCGGATCGGTTCCTCCCCCGCCTCGCTCAAGCGGCAGATCCGCGGCGAACTGTCGTGGCAGCGGCTGCTGCGCCGCAACGTCCAGCCCTTCGTCAACGTTTCCGACGAAGAAGTCCGCGACGTGATCAAGCGGATGCAGGAGGCCAAGGGCACCGAGGAATACCGCGTCGGCGAAATTTTCCTCTCGGCCACCGACGAAAACAAGCCGGCGGTGTTCGAAAACGCCAAGAAGATCGTCGAACAGCTCAAACAGGGCGGTTCGTTCCAGGGCTATGCCCGCCAGTTCTCCGAAGCCTCGACCGCCGCGGTCGGCGGCGATCTGGGCTGGATCCGCGCGGGCCAGCTGCCGAGCGAGCTGGGCGGCGCGCTGCTGGCGATGCAGCAGGGCCAGCTGGCCGGTCCGGTCGAAACCCGCGGCGGCTTCTCGATCATGCTGCTGATTGACAAGCGCCAGGTGCTGACCGCCGATCCGCGCGATGCCGTGCTCAGCCTCAAGCAGATGTCGATCAGTTTTCCCAAGGGCACCACCCAGCAGCAGGCGGCGGCCAAGGCCAAGCAGTTCGCCGATGCCATGTCGGCCGCGCGCGGGTGCAGCACGGTCGATGCGATCGCCGCGGGGCTGGGCGCCGAAGTGGTCACCAACGAACAGATGAAGGCGCGCGATCTGCCGGCGCAGCTGCAGCCGCTGGTGTTGGGCCTGTCGCTGGGCGAAACCACCCCGCCGTTCGGCTCGATCGAGGACGGCGTGCGGGTGCTGATGCTGTGCGGGCGCGACGATCCCAAGTTGGCTGCGGAACCCAATTTCGAGGAAATCCAGTCGCAGATCGAGGATGAGCGCGTCAACAAGCGCGCCCAGACCTATCTGCGCGATCTGCGCCGCGACGCGATCATCGATTACGACTGATGCCAGCCGCCCCGCTCGCTGTGTCGCTGGGCGATCCGGCGGGCGTGGGACCTGAACTGATCGCGGCGGCCTGGGCGCAGCGTGAAAGCTGCGGCCTGCCGCCGTTCTTTGCCGCCGGCGGGGCGGACCTGCTGCGCGCCGCTGCGCACAGCCGCGGGCTTTCACTGCCGGTGGTCGAGATCTTTCATCCCTTCGAGGCGCTCGATTGCTTCGATCGCGCGCTGCCCGTGCTGGCCGGTGCCGATGGCACCTATACCCCCGGCGCGCCCGATCAGGACGGCGCGCGGCTGGCGCTGGCATCGCTGACCGAAGCGACCCGGCTGGCGGTCGACGGCGGGGCCGAGGGACTGGTCACCGGGCCGATCCACAAGGCCCGCCTGGCCGAAGTCGGCTTCGCCTATCCCGGCCAGACCGAGTTCGTCGCCGCGGCCTGCGACGTGCACGAAGGCGATGCGGTGATGATGCTGGCCGGACCGCACCTGCGCACCGTGCCGCTGACCGTCCATATCGCGCTGGGCCAGGTCCCCGCCGCGCTGAGCGAGGCGCTGATCGAGCGCAAGGGACGGATCGTTGCCATGGCGCTGATCCGCGACTTCGGCATTGCCGCGCCGCGCATTGCGGTCGCCGCGCTCAATCCCCATGGCGGCGAGGAAGGGCGCATGGGGGACGAGGAAGCGCGGCTGATCCAGCCGGCAATCGAGCGGCTGCGCGCCGAAGGGATCGCCATCGAAGGACCGTTCGCCGCCGACGGCCTGTTCGCCCCGCGCCAGCGCGAGAGCTTCGACGTGGCCCTGTGCATGTATCACGATCAGGCGCTGATCCCCTTGAAGGCGCTCGATTTCGACCAGGGCGTCAACGTCACCCTGGGGCTGCCGATCATCCGCACCAGCCCCGATCACGGCACCGCCTTCGGCATCGCCGGCAAGGGCGTGGCCGATCCCGGCGCGATGATCGCCGCGATCCGCATGGCCGGGGACTGCGCCGAACGGCGGTTTGGCAATTAGCCCGGCCTTACTCTAAAGGGCACAGGTGAGCCCGGCCCTGCCCCCCCTGCGCGATGTCATCGCCCGCCACGGACTCACCGCTTCAAAAGCGCTCGGCCAGAACTTCCTGTTCGACGAACACCTGCTCGACCGGATCGCCGCGATCCCGGGCACGCTCGACGGCGCGCAGGTGCTCGAGATCGGTCCTGGCCCCGGCGGGCTGACCCGCGCCCTGCTGCGCGGCGGGGCCCAGGTCACCGCAATCGAGATGGACCGCCGCTGCCTGCCCGCGCTGGCTGAACTGGGTGAGGCCTTTCCCGGCAAGCTGCGGGTGATCGAGGGCGATGCGACCAAGGTCGATCACGGGATCGAGGGCCCGTACCACGTTGTCGCCAACCTGCCCTACAATGTCGGCACCGCCTTGCTGGTCGGCTGGCTGAGCGGGCAGGACTGGCCGCCGCGCTGGTCCAGCCTGACCCTGATGTTCCAGCTTGAGGTCGCCCAGCGCATCGTCGCCGAGGCGGGCAGCGACGCCTATGGCCGCCTTGCCGTGCTGGCGCAGTGGCGCGCCGCAGCGAAGATCGCGATGAAGGTCCACCGCAGCGCCTTCACCCCGCCGCCCAAGGTGATGAGCGCGGTGGTCCACCTGACCCCTGCGGCGATGCCTGCCGGCGTGTCCGCACGGATGCTCGAACGGGTGACCGAGGCCGCCTTCGGCCAGCGCCGCAAGATGCTGCGCCAGAGCTTGAAGGGCCTGCCCGGCGCGCTCGACGCTCTGGCCACGCTGGGCATCGATCCACAGCGCCGCGCCGAGACGCTAAGTGTTGCCGAATTCGTCCGCCTGGCCGAACGGTTGAGCTAGATCCACTTGCTAAAGGCGTGGATCATGAAGACGATCCCGGCCAGCGCGCAGGCGGCGAGGAACAGCTTGTCATGGAAGGCGAACTGCCGTGCCGGCTCCGCGGCACCTGCCGGGCGGAAGCCGCTTTTCTGCACAAGCGCGCCGCTGCGCAGCGCCTCGACATCGATCCGGTCCTGCAGCACCACGCCGAAGCGGTCCGCCCGGCTCCAGCGGACCTGGCCGACCAGCACGGCGCGGCCCAGCACGACTTCGACGATTTCGCCGCGCGGCGGCACCCGGCTGGCGGTCATCGACAGCCCGCGCGAGGACGCATCGACCAGCCGGGCATCGTGTTCACCGGCCCGCCAGCGGACCCGCGCGGGCCGCATCAAGGGCTTTCGTTCTTCGCGTTTGGTTGCTGCGCCGACCATGTTCCGGTTCCATCTTCGGACCTGTGTCGCCGCCATACCGCGCGCCGCTTATGACATCGTTAACGCGGCGCTAGTCACGCCCGGCCCTGCTTGCTGACCTGGCGCCAGTGGTGCAGCAGCGGCTCGGTATAGCCGCTGGGCTGCGCCGCGCCCTTGAACACCAGGTCGCAGGCCGCGCGGAAGGCAGGCTTGTTCTCGTTCCCGGTCAGCGGGACATAGGCCGGATCGCCAGCATTCTGCGCATCGACCTTGGCGGCCATGCGGCGCAGGCTGTCCATCACCTGGGCTTCGCTGCAGATCCCGTGGAGCAGCCAATTGGCCAAGTGCTGGCTGGAAATGCGCAGCGTCGCGCGGTCTTCCATCAGGCCGACGTCGTTGATGTCGGGGACCTTGGAACAGCCGACCCCCTGGTCGATCCAGCGCACGACATAGCCGAGCAGACCCTGGGCATTGTTGTCGAGCTCCTCGCGCACTTCGTCTTCGGAAAAGTTGCGCCCCGTCGCCAGGGGCACCGCGAGCAGGTCCTCGACCGGCGGGGTCGGCTTGGCGGCCAGATCGCGCTGCACGTCGAACACGCCGACCTGGTGGTAATGCATCGCGTGGAGCGTTGCTGCGGTGGGCGATGGCACCCAGGCGGTGTTGGCGCCGGTGCGGGGGTGGGCGATCTTCTGGATCATCATGTCGTGCATCATGTCGGGCGCGGCCCACATGCCCTTGCCGATCTGGGCCTTGCCCGACAGCCCGCAAGCCAGCCCGATCTGGACGTTGCGCGCCTCATAGGCGGCGATCCAGCCGCTCTGCTTCATCTCGCCCTTGCGGATCATCGGCCCGGCCCGCATCGAGGTGTGGATCTCGTCCCCGGTACGATCGAGGAAGCCGGTGTTGATGAAGACGATGCGGTTCTTCACCGCGTGGATGCAGGCGGCAAGATTGGCCGAGGTGCGGCGTTCCTCGTCCATTACCCCGACCTTGACGGTGTGGCGCGGAAGACCGATCAAATCCTCGACCGCATCGAACAGGTCGTTGGTGAAGGCGCATTCCTCGGGCCCGTGCATCTTGGGCTTGACGATGTAGATGCTCGCTTCCCGGCTGTTGCGGTACATGCCCAGCCCGGTCACGTCGTGCGCACCGATGGCGCTGGTCACCACGGCGTCGAGCACGCCTTCGGGGATCTCGGTGCCATCGGCCAGCAGCACTGCCGGGTTGGTCATCAGGTGGCCGACATTGCGCACGAACAGCAGGCTGCGACCAGGCAGGACCAGTTCGTTGCCGTCCGCGCCGGTCCAGCACCGGTCTTCGGCCAGCGTGCGGGTCAGGGTCTGCCCGCCCTTGGCAAAGGTATCGGCCAGATCGCCGCGGATCACGCCGAGCCAGTTGCGATAGGCGGCCAGCTTGTCCGCTGCATCGACCGCGGCGACCGAATCCTCGAGATCGCAAATGGTGGTCAGCGCGGCTTCGAGCACGACGTCGGCGATGCCGGCGCGGTCGGTCCGGCCGATCGGGTGATCGCGGTCGAGCACCAGTTCGATATGCAGACCATGGTGCGCGAACAGCAGGCCGCCCGGCCGCTGGCCGCAGTAATGGCCCGGATCGCACAGCGGCGGCACCGCTTCGCCGTCCCAGTCGGCCCAGCTCATCCCGTCGAGCGGCAGCGCCAGATCGAGGAAGGCGCGCGCCGCCACGATCACCGCTTCGCCGCGGACGGGATCGTAGCCACCCGGGCGCGCCGGCGGCGCATCGAGTGCGTCGGTGCCGTAATAGGCATCGTAGAGGCTGCCCCAGCGGGAATTGGCGGCGTTGAGCAGGAACCGCGCGTTGAGCATGGGCACCACCAGCTGCGGCCCGGCCATCGCGGCGATTTCGCGGTCGACATTGCGGGTGGCGACCTCGAACGGCGCGGGTTCGGGGACGAGATAGCCGATCCCGATCAGGAACGCCTTGTACGCGGCCATGTCGATCGGCTTGCCGGCCCGCTCCAGATGCCAGGCATCGATCTGCGCCTGCAAGTCATCGCGCTTGGCCAGCAGCGCACGGTTGCGCGGAACGAAGCGGTCCAGCAGCGCGGCAAAACCCTGCCAGAACCCGGCAGCGTCACGGTCCAGCGGGGCCAGCACTTCGGCTTCGATAAAGCCCGCCAGGGCTGCATCGACGCGCAGTCCGCTCTTTTCAACCCGATCGTTCATGTCATCCTCGCACAGCCAAGATCGCGGCGTCACCCAGCAGGGCGACCCCAATGTGTCAACGTTTCCGGGGAGGAACGCCCGGGCCTATGCCGCAGTTGCGAAGACTTGGCAACGGCGCAGGCGACAGGGGGTTGGAGACACTGTGCGGCTCGGCTAGAGACGGTTTCATATGCAACAGATTTCGCCTTCGGAACGCGCCCTGATCGCCGGCGTCGATGCCGCGCCGATGCTCGGCCAGGTGCTGGCGTGGAGCGCGATCAACACCGGCACCGGCAACCGCGAGGGCCTGGCCCGGCAATGGGACGCACTGGCCGCGGCATTTTCGGATCTGCCCGGCACGGTCGAAGCGGCCCTTCCCGCGCCGGTCAAGGCAGTCGCGCCCGACGGGACCGAGCGCGATGTGGTCAACGGCGCGCACCTGGTGCTGCGGGTCCGCCCCGCTGCAGCGCGGCGCTTCCTGCTGACCGGGCATATGGACACGGTCTTCCCGGCCGATCATGCATTTCAGCAAACCGTGTGGCGCGACGCGCAGACCCTCAACGGGCCGGGCGTGGCCGACATGAAGGGCGGGATCGCGGTGATCCTCGCCGCGCTCAAGGCGTTCGAGCACAGCGCGGGCGCTGCAGAGGTCGGCTACGACGTGTTGATCAATGCCGACGAGGAAACCGGCAGCCTGTCCTCCGCCCCGCTGATCGCCGATCGCGCCAAGGGCAAGGTCGCGGCGCTGACCTATGAACCGTCGGCCCTGCCCGACGGCACCCTGGCCGGAGCGCGGGCTGGCAGCGGCAACTACAGCGTGGTCGTCACCGGCCGCTCGGCCCACGCCGGGCGCAATCCCGAGGACGGGCGCAACGCGGTGGTCGCGGCAGCGGCGCTGGCGGTTCGCCTCAAGGCGATCGCCCGCGACGGGCTGGCGGTCAACCCGGCGCGGATCGACGGCGGCAGTGCTAACAACGTCGTCCCCGATCACGCCGTGCTGCGCTTCAACATCCGCCCGCGCAGCACCGAGGACGCCGCCGCCTTCGATCACTATTTTGCCGCCCTGCTGGCCGAATTGAGCGCAGCGCACGACGTGACAATGCACAGCCACGGCGGCCTCTCGCGCCCGCCCAAACCGCTCGACGCCAGGGCCGAAAAGCTGTTCGACCTGGTCGAGGAATGCTCTGCGCTGCTCGGCCAGCCGATCGGGCGGATCGCCTCGGGCGGGGTCTGCGACGGCAACAACATCGCCGCCTGCGGGGTCCCCGTGGTCGATACCATGGGAGTCTGCGGCGGCGCGATCCATTCACCCGACGAGTTCCTGCTCGTCCCCAGTCTCGAGCACCGCGCGCAACTGTCCGCGCTGGTGCTGCATCGCCTTGCCACCGGAGCCCTGCTTTGACCCATATCATCCGCGCTGCGACCGAAAGGGACCTGCAGCACCTCTACGAAATGGCCAAGAGCACCGGCGGCGGCTTCACCAACCTGCCGCCCGACCGCAAGGCGCTGACCGCCAAGCTGGAACGCGCGGCGGCGGCCTTTGCCCGCGGCGGCGACGAGGTGAACGACGACATGTTCGTGTTTATGCTGGAAGACACGGCGACCGGCGATGTCCGCGGCACCTGTCAGGTGTTTTCCGCGGTCGGGCTGAAGGGGCCGTTCTATTCCTACCGGATCGGCGCGCTGACCCAGCACAGCGAGGAACTGGGGCGGACCTTCCGCGCCGACATCCTCAACCTTTCGACCGACATGGAAGGGCTGTCCGAGGTCGGCGGCCTGTTCCTTCATCCCGGCGAGCGTTCGGGCGGGCTGGGCATGCTGCTGGCGCGCAGCCGCTATCTGTTCATTCGCGGCCACCGCAGCCGCTTTGCCGACAAGACCTTTGCCGAACTGCGCGGGGTGATCGACGAGGCCGGGGGATCGCCGTTCTGGGACGGGGTCGCGGGGCGCTTCTTCGGGATGAACTTCCAGGAGGCGGACGAGTTCAACGCCAAGCACGGCAACCAGTTCATCGCCGACCTGATGCCCAAGCACCCGGTCTATATCGCGATGCTGACCGACCACGCCCGCGCGGTGATCGGCGTGCCGCACCCCTCGGGCCGCGCCGCGATGCGAATGCTCGAGAACGAAGGCTTCGCCTGGGAGAACTATGTCGACATTTTCGACGGCGGGCCGACCATGACCGCGCGCACCGACCAGATCCGCTCGGTGCGCGAGGCGGTCGATGCCGAGGTCCGCGCGGTCGATGACGGTCTGGGCGAGCACAAGGGCGGCGAAAAGCGCCTGGTCGCGGTCGGCAAGATGATCGATTTCCGCGTCGCCTATGGCTGGGTCGACAACCGCGATGACGGCATTGCGGTTGATCCCGCCTGCGCCGCGGCGCTGGGGATCGAGCCGGGCATGGCGGTCATGCACGTGGCACGGTGGTGACCATGGCGGCGGTGGAGATTAACTTCGACGGGATCGTCGGGCCGAGCCACAACTATGCCGGGCTCAGTCTGGGCAACCTGGCTTCGGCCAGTCACGGCGGCGATGCGTCCTATCCGCGCGCGGCGGCGCTGCAGGGGCTGGCCAAGATGCGCCACAACCTGGCGCTGGGGCTGGTACAGGGCTTCTTCCTGCCCCTGCCCCGCCCCAATGCCCCGTTCCTGAGCGCAATCGCCGCCGATGGCAGCGAGGACCGCCGCCTGCTGGCCGCCGCGTGGTCGGCCAGCTCGATGTGGACCGCCAACGCCGCCACGGTCTCGCCGGCAGCGGACAGCACCGATGGGCGCTGCCATCTTACCGTGGCCAACCTGGTGACCATGCCGCACCGCTCGCAGGAATGGCCCGACACGCTGCGTCAGCTGCGGCTCGCCTTTGCCAACGAAGCGGCGTTCGCGGTGCACGAACCGGTGCCGCCGTGCTTCGGTGACGAAGGCGCGGCCAATCACATGCGGATGTGCGCCAATCACGGCGCGCCGGGGATCGAGATCTTCGTCTACGGCAAGAGCGGCGGTGCCTTTCCCGCGCGCCAGCACGAGCAGGCCAGCCGCGTGGTCGCACGGCGCCACGGCCTCGATCCGGCGTGCACCCTGTTTGTCGAGCAGAACCCGGAAGCAATCGCCGCCGGGGCGTTCCACAACGATGTCGTCGCCGTTGCCAACGAGCGCGTGCTGTTCACGCATGAGCTGGCCTTCGCCGACCCCGACGCGACCTATGCCGCGATCCGCGCCGCCTTGCCCGAGGCGGAGATCGTCATCGTTCCGGCTGACGCCGTCAGCCTGGCTGATGCCATCGCGTCGTACCTGTTCAACGCCCAGCTCCTCACCCTGCCGTCGGGCGAGATGGCGCTGGTCATTCCGCTCGAAGGCTGGGAGCACCCCCGCGTCCGCGCCTGGCTCGATGGGATGCTGGCTTCGAACGGACCGATCCGCAAGGTCCTGCCGGTCGACGTGCGCCAGTCGATGGCCAATGGTGGCGGACCGGCCTGTCTGCGCCTGCGCGTCGTGGCCGATCCGGCCACGGTCGATCCGCGCTTCCTGCTCGATCCGGACAAGGCCGACCGGATCGAGGCGGTGATCGCCGCGCACTGGCCCGAAAGCATCGCGCCCGGCGATCTGGGCAGCGCCGCTTTGGCCGAAAAGGTTAACGCCGCGCGCGCCGCCCTGCTGGCGGAACTGGACCTTTCCGCGCTTTCCTGAACGCCTTGTCGCTAAGATTTACAGTTGCCGCTGCGTTAACCAAGGACTTGCGCGGCAACCGGGGACTGGCATGATCGTTGCTATGATTCCTGTTCGAGGAAAGGCACTCCATGCTTCGCAAGATCGGCCGGCTGTTCGTGATCAAGACTCGCTTCGAAGCGTGCCTGATCATCTACGCGCTGGGCCTTGGCGCGATTGAGCGGGGCAAGGTCTATCTCGGCGTTTTTCCCGGCGTCGGCGGATGGCTGCTGATGGCGGCCTGCACCGGATCGGTGTTCCTGGCCGGGGCCAAGATCTTCGACTGCATCGCCCACGACAAGCGCGTCAGGGATCGCCCCGAAACGGTGTTCTGAGCAGGCGCTGAAAAGGAAGGTGGGGGTTTCTGTTGCTACGTACCCCCGGACGCCCGGTTTCCGATTCTGTTACCCGGTTCGGTCCGAACCGTGCTTTCGCTTTGTAAGATCAGGCCGTTAGGCCGTCAGGTTACGCGGCGAGAGCAAGTGCTTCGTTGTCGTTGGCACTTGTGAGTTTTGAGCCTTGAACGGGTTACTCAGCCCGGGTGAAAACTGC
>JBJTLX010000103.1:0-2913 GCA_046063245.1 Novosphingobium sp. | reverse complement strand
GAAGAACGCGCTGGGCAGCGATGGAAATGGCGATGGCGGGGCGTCGGAGGCACCCGTCCAGCCGGCCGCCGCCGCACCGACCCCGGCTGATACCGGCCATTCAGGCGGCAACCATGCCGCATTTGCCTTGCGCGCCCGGCTGATCGCCCTGCGCTCGACCCTGGCCAACGCGCTCCACGAGGCGTGACCGCCGGGCAGACGCGCTGCCCCCTCGTCAAATCCTGCCCCGGCGGCTAGGGTCGCGCCATTGCAGGAGCGAGACACAACATGACGCAAGGGTATGACGCAGACCTGGCGCTGCTGATCAACGGCAGCTGGAAACTGGGCGAAGGGCGCGATCTGTTTCCGGTGGTCGATCCGGCCCGCGGCGAAACCATCGCCGAAGTGCCGTTGGCGACCCCGGCCGACCTCGACGAAGCGCTCGACGCCGCTGAGAAGGGCTTTGCCCTGTGGCGCGCCACCCCGGTCGAACAGCGCGCCGCGGTTCTGCACAAGGCGGCCGCGCTGCTGCGCGAACGCAGCGAGGCGATCGCCCAGCTGCTGACCCGCGAACAGGGCAAGCCGCTGGCCGAAGCGCGCGGTGAGATTGCCGGCAGCGCCGGACTGTTCGACTGGGCGGCTGAAGAAACGAGCCGGATCTATGGCCGCGTGCTGGTCCGCCCGACCGGTCAGCGCTCGATGGTGCTGAAACAGCCGGTCGGCCCGGTCGCGGCGTTCAGCCCGTGGAACTTCCCGGTCTACCTGATGGCCAAGAAGCTGGCCCCGGCGCTGGCGGTGGGCTGCTCGGTGATTGCCAAGCCGCCCGAGGAAACCCCCGGCTGCTGCGGCGCGCTGATGCGCTGCCTGACCGATGCCGGGCTGCCGGCCGGTGTCGCGCAGCTGGTCCACGGCGTGCCCGACGCGGTCAGCCGCCACCTGATCGCCAGCCCGGTGATCCGCAAGGTCAGCTTCACCGGCTCGATCCCGGTCGGCAAACACCTGATGCGGCTCGCCGCCGACGGGGTGAAGCGGATCACCATGGAGCTTGGCGGCCACGCCCCGGTGCTGGTGTTCGACGATTGCGATCTGGAAAAGACGCTCGACATGGTCGTCCCGCAAAAGTTCCGCAACGCCGGGCAGGTCTGCGTCAGCCCGACGCGTTTCTTCGTGCAAGAGGCGATTTACGAGCGCTTTATCGAAGGCTTTGCCGCGCGCACCGCCGGGGTCAAGACCGGTCACGGGCTGGATGCCGATACCAGGATGGGCCCGCTCGCCAACGTCCGCCGCCCCGATGCCATCGCCGCATTGGTCGAGGATGCCGCCGCCAAGGGCGCGCGGGTGATGGCCGGCGGGCACCGCGGCAACGCAGGCTATTTCTTCGAGCCGACCCTGCTGGCCGACGTGCCCGACAATGCCGACATCATGAACAACGAGCCGTTTGGCCCGGTCGCCGTCGCCGCGCCGTTCACCACGCTGGATGATGCCGTGGCCAAGGCCAACCGCCTGCCCTATGGCCTTGCCGCCTTCGCCTTTACCGAGAACATGCGCCGGGCCAATGTGCTGGGCGATGGAATCGAAAGCGGCATGGTGGGGATCAACACCTTCGCCATCAGCGCGGCCGATGCACCGTTTGGCGGGGTGAAGGATTCAGGCTTTGGCAGCGAAGGCGGGCTGGAAGGACTGGACAGCTATCTGGCGGTCAAAGCAATCCATATGGCCTAGGCCAACTCCGGCCCCAGCGCGGGATCAAGGTCACGCGGGCGGGTCAGGTGGATCAGGCGGGCGCAGCGGTCGTTGAGGTCATCCCAATGCGCGATGTCCAGTTCCAGCACGGCATAGGTTGCGGTGGGGAATTTTTCCTCCACCACATCGCGCAACGGGCTGGAGCCATCATCGGGGACCAGATCGAAGATCAGGTCTTCCAGCCCCGGATTGTGCCCGACCATCAGCACCGCCTGCGGATCGCCGCTCTGTTCGCGCAGCAGATCGGCCAAGGTCGCGCTGCTGGCAAGGTAAATGCGGCGGTCCCAGTTGATCGCGATCGGTGCCTTGGCGGCCTGGCTGGCAATCTCGATGGTTTCGGCACAGCGGATTGCCGGGCTGGCGATCACCCGGTCCCAGGCGATGCCATGCTCGCGGATATGCCGCCCCATCACCGCCGCACCCTTTTGCCCGCGCGCGTTGAGCGGGCGATCGAAATCGCGGGCGCGGGCATCTTGCCAGTCAGACTTGGCGTGGCGGAACAGGCCCAGGGTTTTCAACTGTCGCTCTCAATCGTTGCAGGCGTGCCAAAAGCACCAGCGGCGACGCGTTGTAAAGCCTGATCCAGTGTCAAGCGCGTGACCGGGGTGCCCGGCGGAAAGGCAGAGAGCAAGCGGCTGGGGAATGCGGCGGAGAGGACCACGAAATGCCCGCGATCATCGCGGCTGCGGATCAGGCGGCCAAAGGCCTGGGCCAGGCGTGCGCGGATAATCTGGTCATCATAGGCCGACCCGCCGCCGGCCAGCCGCCGCGCGCGGTGCAGGATCGATGGCTTGGGCCAGGGCACCTGCTCCATCACCACCAGCCGCAGCGAATGGCCGGGCACGTCCACCCCGTCGCGCAGGGCATCAGTGCCAAGCAGTGAGGCGTGGGGATCATCGCGAAAAATATCGACCAGGGTGCCGGTATCGATCGGGTCAACATGCTGGGCATAGAGCGGCAGGCCACCCCGCGCGAGCCGGTCCGCGATCCGGCCATGCACCGCGCGCAGGCGGCGGATCGCGGTGAACAGCCCGAGCGTGCCGCCCTCGGCCGCGACGATCAGCCGGGCATAGGCATTGGCCAGCGCCGGCAAATCGCCGCGCTTCACATCGGTGACGATCAGCACCTCGGCTTGTGCCCGATAATCAAATGGGCTGACCGCTTCGAAGCGCTGCGCTGCGCGCTGGAGAT
>JBJTLX010000008.1:0-7338 GCA_046063245.1 Novosphingobium sp. | reverse complement strand
GCTTCGTGGTGATCACGGGCGAGGTCGGCGCCGGCAAATCGACGCTGGTCGCCTACCTCATGGCGACGATCGATCCCGCCCGCTTGACCGCGGCCCAGATCGTCACATCGAAACTCGATGGCGAGGAACTTGTGCATGTCGTCGCCCAGGCCTTCGGCCTGATCGTCGAAGGACACGACAAGGCCAGCGCGCTGGGCGCGATCGAAGCGTTCCTGCATGACGAGGCGCGGGCGGGTCGGCGCTGCCTGCTGGTGGTCGACGAAAGCCAGAACCTCGAACTTGAGGCGCTGGAAGAATTGCGCATGCTGTCGAACTTCCAGCTTGGCGCACATCCGTTGCTGCAAACCCTGCTTCTGGGTCAGCCCGAGTTCCGCGATACCATCCAGGAACACCCGCAGCTTGAACAGCTGCGCCAGCGCGTGATCGCGGCCCACCACCTTGAGGCGATGGAGCGCGACGAGGTTCAGGCCTATATCGAACACCGGCTGAAGAAGGTGGGCTGGGACGGCAACCCGGCTTTCGACCAGCGCGTCTTCGCCGAAGTCTACGAAGCGTCGGGCGGCGTGCCGCGCCGCATCAACCAGGTCTGCAACCGGCTGATGATGCTGGGCGCGATCGAACAGCGCAGCCGGATCGACGGGGCGATGCTCGGCCAGGTGCTCGAAGAGCTCGAGCTTGACGGGACGATGCAGCTGAAAAAGCCGGAACGCATGCAGGAAGAGGCCGCCCAGGCCGAAGCGCTGCACGATGCGGCATCACCGGTACCGGTCGACGCGGTCGCGATGGCCCAGGTGCAGGCCTTGCTGGCCGAACGCGACTCCCAGATCAGCGAGTTGCAGCAGGCGGTGATCGAGCTGGCCAACGAGCGGGAGGTGCTGCCCCAGCCGGTGGCTGGCGAGGGCCCGGGCCGCGATGCCGCGATGGAAGCGCTTGAGGCCAAGTTCGCCGCACTCGAGGCCAAGATGCTCGAACAGGAACGGACCATCCGCCACACCCTGACCATGCTGATCGAGTGGATCGAGGCCGACGACGCCGGCCGCGCTGCCGCCTGACCGGACCGGGAAAGCGAGGTCGCCGTGGCGCAATCCCCGTTGGTCAACGGCCTTTCGGTCGATGTTGAGGACTGGTTCCAGGTCGGCGCCTTCGAAGGCGTGATTGACCGGGGTCACTGGGATTCGCTCGGCTCGCGGGTCGAGCGCAATTGCGAGGCGATCCTTGCCATGTTCGCCGCGGCCGAGGTCAAGGCGACGTTCTTCACGCTTGGCTGGGTTGCCCAGCGCCACGGCGCGCTGATGCGCCGGATCGTTGCCGAAGGCCACGAGCTGGCCAGCCACGGCTGGGATCACGCCCGGGTGTTCCGCATGGACCGCGCCGCCTTTGCCGCCGACATCGAGAAGAGCCGCAAGGTGCTGGAAGACGCCTCGGGCGTGGCGATCACCGGTTACCGCGCGCCCAGCTTCTCGATCGATCAGCGCACCCCCTGGGCTTACATGGTGCTGGCCGAACAAGGCTTTGCCTATAGCTCCAGCGTCGCCCCGATCAGCCACGACCACTACGGCTGGCGCGATGCCCCACGCTTCGCGTTCAAGCCGCTGCCGTGGTCCGATCTGGTCGAGGTGCCGGTTACCACCGCGCAGTTCGCCGGACGCCGCCTCGCCGCGGGCGGGGGCGGGTTCTTCCGGGTGCTGCCCTATGCCTTCTCGCGCTGGGCGATCCGCCAGGTCAACGATCAGGACCAGCGTCCGGCGGTGTTCTATTTCCACCCGTGGGAAATCGATCCGGCGCAGCCCCGGGTCACCGGCGCCTCGCTGCGCTCGAAAGTGCGCCATTACACCAACTTGTCGGTGATGGCTGACAAGCTGGAGCAACTTATCGGCGACTTTGCCTGGGGGCGGATGGACGTGCTGGCGCTGCGCGAAGCCCCGCTGGCTGTGGACCTTGCGGCATGAACGCCCCGTTCCGTCCCGCCGCAGTGCAGGTGCGTACCTGCGATCTGGCGCAGGCCGACGAATGCACGCGCCTGGAAGGCTTCGTTACGCGGCATCCGCAGGGGACCGCGTTCCATCGCCCGGCCTGGACCCGCGCCGCGGCGCGCGGCACCGGCAATACCCCGCTGACCCTGATTGCCGAGCGCGGCGATGCGATCGCCGGTCTGCTGCCGCTGGTCGATGTGTCCTCGCCGCTGTTCGGGCGCGCGCTGGTCTCGAACGGGTTTGCGGTTGGCGGCGGGGTGCTGGCCGATGACGATGCGGTGGCCGATCGGCTGATCGCGGCGGCCAAAGCCCTGGCGCTTGGCCGCTCGTGTCCCGGAATCGAGCTGCGCGGCGGCATTCTGCCGGTGGGCCGCGCCAACTGGACCACGACCACCGACGCCCACTGCGGGTTCGTGCGCGCACTGGCCGCCGACGACGAAGCGCAGCTGAACGCGATCCCGCGCAAGCAGCGTGCCGAGGTGCGCAAGGGCCTGGCGGGCGACCTGACCGTCGAGATTGGCACCGCGCCGAGGGACCGCGCGGCGCATTACGCGGTCTATGCCGAAAGCGTCCGCAACCTTGGCACCCCGGTGTTCCCGCGACGCCTGTTCGGCGCGGTGCTCGACGCCTTTGGCGGCGACGCCGACATCCTGACCGTGCGGCATCAGGGCAAGCCGGTAGCCAGCGTCCTCTCGCTTTACCACCACGGCGCGGTCATGCCCTATTGGGGCGGCGGCACCTTCGAGGCGCGCCGGCTGCGCGCCAATGACCGGATGTATTTCGAGCTGATGCTCCACGCCCGCCGGCGCGGCTGCGACCGTTTCGATTTCGGACGCTCCAAGACCGGCAGCGGGCCCTATGACTTCAAGCGCAACTGGGGGTTCGAGCCCGAGGCGCTGTCCTATGCCAGCTGGACCGCGTCGGGGGCCAGGCCGCGCAATACCGATCCGACCAGCAGCAGCCACAGCGCCAAGATCGACCTGTGGAGGCGGCTGCCATTGCCGCTAGCCAATCTGCTCGGGCCGTGGATTTCGCGGGGGCTGGGATGAGCGGCGAGATCCTGTTCCTGTCGCACCGCATGCCGTTCCCACCCGATCGCGGGGACAAGATCCGCTCGCACCACGTGCTGCGGAAGCTGGCCACGCTGGGCCCGGTCCACGTGGCGACCTTTGCCGACGACGAGCGCGATATTGCCGAAGAGGTCGAACTGGCCTCGATCGCGCGGAGCTATCGCCTGGTCCGCCGGGTCAAGCCGCTGATCGTGGCGGGCGTGCAATCGCTGCTGCGGCGTCAGCCGGTCAGCATTCCGGCTTTTGCCAGTGGCGAGATTGCCGCCTATGTCGCGTCGGTCCTGGCCGAGCGCGAGATCGCGATGATCTACGCCTTTTCCGGGCAGATGGGCCAGTTCATCCCGGCGTCCTTCACCGGCACCGTCGTGTTCGATTTCGTCGACGTCGATTCGGCCAAGTTCGAAGCCTATGCCAGCCGGGCCAGCGGCGTACGGCGCTGGTTGTTCGAACGCGAAGGCCGACTGCTCTCGCTCGAGGAAGCGCGGATTGCCGCGCGCTCCGACATCAGCCTGCTGGTTTCTGCCGAAGAAACCGCACTGTTTCGCCAGCGTCTGCCCGCCGACCAGGCTAAAACTTGCGACGTTCGCACCTTGCGCAACGGGATCGACAGCCGCTTCTTCGATCCGTCGATCGTCGGCGCCGCGCCGGCCATGGCCGCCTGTCCCGGCCCGCGCCTGATCTTTGCCGGGCAAATGGACTATGCCCCCAATGTCCAGGCCGCACTGCGCGTGATCGAGCGGCTTTTGCCGGCGATCCGCGAAACCTTGCCCAAGGCCACATTCCATATCGTCGGACGCAATCCTGACGAATCGCTGGTCGACCATCATGGCCGCGGCGGGGTGTTCGTCTGGGGCGGGGTGGAGGACATCCGCACCTATCTTGCCGCTGCCGACCTCGCGCTGATCCCGCTGGAAATCGCGCGCGGCGTCCAGAACAAGGTGCTCGAAGCCATGGCGATGAGCCTGCCGGTGGTGCTGACCGGAGAGGCCGCCGCCGGGATCGGCGCGCGCGACGGCGAGCATCTGGCGGTCGGCGACAGCGACGCCGCCCTGGTCGAGCGCGTCACCGCGCTGCTTTCGCACCCCCGGCACGCCCTGACCATGGGGCACGAGGCGCGCAATTATGTCGTCGAGCAGATGAGCTGGCAGGCCGCGCTGGCCCCCTTGACCGAGCTGGTACCGGGTCGTGCGGCCGCGCCGCGCCATGCCGCCTGAGCTGACCCTCGACGGGGCCCGGCCGGTCGCGCCGACCCGCGATCCGTTGTGGCGGGCGGTAATGCTCCGGCTCGCACTGGTCTGGGCCGCCCTCATCGCCGTCTTCGCCGCCGACTGGCTGCGGATATTCGATCAGTGGTGGAACAGTTCGACCTATGGCCACATGCTGCTCATCCCGCCGATGGTCGGCTGGATGGTCCATCAGCGCCGCGCCGAAGTGGTGCAGCTGCGGCCGCAGGCCTGGCTGCCGGGCATGGCGGTGTTCGCCGCGGTGCTGCTGATCTGGGTGCTGGGTGCGCTGTCGGGCTTCGACCTGCTCCGCCAGAGCGCGGTGGTCGCGATGCTGCCGGCAACGCTGCTGGGCATGCTTGGCCCGCGGGTCTTTGCCGGATTGCTGTTCCCGCTGTGCTTCATGGCCTTCATGGTGCCGTTCGGCGACGAGTTTGTCCCCGCGCTGCAGATGATCACCGCGACACTGACGATCGGGCTGGTCCGGCTGAGCGGCATTCCCGCGTCGATCGACGGTGTCTTCATCGATACCCCCGCCGGCCTGTTCGAGGTTGCCGAGGCCTGTTCGGGGGTCAAGTTCCTGATCGCGATGATCGCGCTGGGTGCCTTCGTCGCGCATGTCGCGTTTCGCAGCAACCGGCGCCGTGCGCTGTTCATGGCGCTGTGCGTCGCCGCGCCGATCCTTGCCAACGGGGTGCGCGCCTTCGGCACGATCCTGGCGGCGCAATATGTCGGCGCCGAGAAGGCCGGGGGGATCGATCACCTGATCTATGGCTGGGTGTTCTTCGCCCTGGTCATCGCCGCGGTGCTGGGGCTGTCGTGGCGCTGGTTCGACCGGCCGGCCGATGCACCGATGCTCGATCCTCAGGCGATCGCCGGCTCGCGGCTGCTCGACCGGATAGCCGGCCGGGCAGCGCGGACCTGGCAGGTCATGCTGGGGATCGCGCTGCCGCTGGCCGCTGCGCTGCTGTGGGTGCGCGCGGCCGACGGGCTGGAGGCCCGGCTTCCCGCGCGGCTGGCCTTGCCCGCGGTGGCTGGCTGGCAGCAGGTCGACTACGTCCCGTCCTATCCGTGGCAACCGCGTGCGGCCGGCGCCGATCGCCGCCTGATCGGCCGTTACCGCGACGCCGCCGGGCGCCAGGTCGATGTGTTCTATGCGCTTTACGCGGGACAGAACGAGGGCAAGGAAGCCGGCGGATTTGGCGAGGGGGCCTTGCCCGCCGATGCCGGCTGGTCGTGGCTGGGCAGCGGCCCCGCCGTGCCGTCCGCCCGCACCGACCGGCTCCGCGCGGAGCAGGGCACCGAGCGCCTGGCCGAAACCTATTACCGCACCGGCGATCTGCTGACCGGCAGCAACGGCCGGCTCAAACTGGCAGTGATCCGCGACCGGGTGCTGCTGCGCCCGCGCGCGACTGCGCTGCTGATCCTGTCCGGCGAAACACGGGCCGGGCGCGATCCAGCCGCCGATCTCGCCGCCTTCCGCCAGGCCGCCGGCCCGCTCGACCAATGGATGGACCGCATCGGTTCAGGTCGCTAGGGACGCGGCCTATGTGCGGAATTGCCGGGATCTATCATCTAGCCACGCCCAAGCCGGTCGACCCGCTGCGGGTCGAGCGGATGTGCGATGCCCTGGCGCACCGCGGCCCTGATGGCGCGGGGGTGTGGACCGCGCCCGGGGTCGGGCTGGGCCATCGCCGCCTGTCGATCATCGACGTCGCCGGATCGCCGCAGCCGATGGCCTCCAGCGATGGCCGGGCGATGCTGGTCTTCAACGGCGAGATCTACAACTACCGCGAACTGCGCGAGGAACTGCGCGGCGGTGGGGCGCAGTTCCAGACCGACGGCGACAGCGAGGTAATCCTGGCGGCGTGGCAGCGCTGGGGCCCGGGCTGCCTGCCGCGGCTCCACGGCATGTTCGCCTTCGCGATCTACGATCTGACCGAACGCAGCCTGTTCCTGGCGCGCGACCGGCTGGGGGTGAAGCCGCTGTTCTATGCGCCGCTTAGCGATGGCAGCATTGCCTTTGCGTCCGAACTCAAGGGCTTGCTGGCGCATCCTCTGCTGCGGCGCGAGATCGATCCGCTCGCGATCGACGATTACCTCGCCTGGGGCTATGTCCCCGATCACCGATCGATCCTCGCGGGCGTGAACAAGCTGCCGGCGGGCCATTCGCTGCTGCTGCGTCACGGCGCGCCGCTGCCCGCGCCCGCGCAGTGGTGGGACGTGTCCTTTGCCGAGCGGCGCCGCGGCAAACCTGCTGATCTCGAGGCGGAGCTGCTCCATCTGATGCGCCAGGCGGTCTCATCGCGGATGGTCGCCGACGTGCCCTTGGGCGCATTCCTGTCGGGCGGGGTCGACAGCTCGAGCGTGGTGGCGCTGATGGCCGAGGCCGGGCGCGATCCGGTCAAGAGCTGCTCGATCGGCTTCGATGTCGCCGGGCTGGATGAAAGCGCTTATGCCAGCCAGATCGCGCGGCGATTTGCCACCGATCACCGCGCGCGCACCGTATCGCCCGACAATTTCGATCACGTCGATACGCTCGCCGCGATGTTCGACGAACCCTTTGCCGACGCCTCGGCGCTGCCGACCTGGCGGGTCTGCCAGCTGGCGCGCGAAACGGTCACGGTGGCGCTTTCGGGCGACGGCGCCGACGAGGCCTTCGCCGGGTACCGCCGCCACGTTTTCCAGCACGGCGAGGACCGGCTACGCGGCGCTCTACCACAGGCGCTGCGCGGTCCGCTGTTCGGCGCGCTTGGCGCACTCTATCCCAAGGCCGATTGGGCCCCGCGCCCGCTGCGCGCCAAGGCGACCTTGCAGGCGTTGGGGCTGCCCAGCGAGGAGGGCTATGCTCGCGCCGTCGGCATCGTTCCGCAGGAACTGCGCGCGACGCTCTATTCGCCCGATTACCTCGCCCTGCGCGGCGATTACCGCGCCGAAGACCCGCTGATCGGCCTGATGCGCGCCGCCCCGGCGCGATCCGGGCTCGACCGCGCACAATATGCCGACCTCAAGTTCTGGCTGCCCGGCGACATCCTGACCAAGGTCGACCGGACCAGCATGGCGGTCAGCCTC
>JBJTLX010000102.1:0-6567 GCA_046063245.1 Novosphingobium sp. | reverse complement strand
TGCGCAAGACGGGATCGAAGGTGTCATCACCGGACGCGCTCTCTACGAAGGGCGACTCGATCTGGCGGCGGCGATTGCCTTGGCGAACCGGGGCTGAGCCATGACCGTCCGCATCCGCGTCATCCCCTGTCTCGACGTCCGCGACGAGCGCGTGGTGAAGGGCGTCAACTTCACCGACCTCGTCGATGCCGGCGATCCGGTGGAACAGGCGCGCGCCTATGACGCGGCGGGCGCGGACGAGCTGTGCTTCCTCGATATCAGTGCCAGCCATGAAGGACGCGGGACGCTGCTCGACGTGGTCCGGCGCACCGCAGCGGTGTGCTTCATGCCGCTGACCGTGGGCGGCGGGGTGCGCACGGTGGAGGACGCGCGGGCGCTGCTGCTGGCGGGGGCGGACAAGGTTGCGGTCAATTCCGCTGCCGTGTCGCGGCCCGAAGTTGTGGCCGACATCGCCCAGAAGATGGGCAGCCAGTGCGTGGTCGCCTCGGTCGATGCACGCAAGGTCGCCGGGGGCGGGTGGGAAATCTTCACTCACGGCGGGCGCAAGGCGACCGGGATCGACGCGGTTGCGCACGCGGTCCGTCTGGCCGAGCTGGGCGCGGGCGAACTGCTGGTCACCTCGATGGACGGCGACGGCACGCAAGGCGGTTACGATCTCGCGCTGACCCGCACGATCGCCGATGCCGTGGGCATTCCGGTGATCGCCAGCGGCGGGGTCGGCACGCTCGATCACCTGGTCGAGGGCGTCACCAAGGGCCACGCCAGCGCGGTGCTGGCCGCCTCGATCTTCCACTTCGGCAGCCACACCATCGCCGAGGCCCATGCCGCGCTCAGGGCCGCAGGCTTGCCCGCGCGCGGATAGCTTGGCATGTCCGCGAGCATGGACACCCTGACCCGCCTTGCCGCGACCATCGCCACGCGCCGCGACGCCGATCCTGCGACCAGCTGGGTGGCGAAGCTCCACGCGAAAGGCCTGCCGACAATCGCCAAGAAGCTGGGCGAGGAAGCGGTCGAAACCGTGATTGCCGCACTATCGGGCACCCGCGAGGAGCTGGTCGGCGAAGCGGCCGACACGCTGTTCCACCTACTGGTGCTGCTCGATGCCAAGGGCGTGCCGCTGGACGAAGTCCTCGCCGAACTCGACCGGCGCGAGGGCACCAGCGGGATCGCCGAAAAGGCCAGCCGGAGTGAGAGCTAGCCGTACTTTTCGGCGAACGCTTCGTCGCTCATCGTGATGTAGACAATCATTTCCACGAACGCGATAATCGCCGGAATGAACGTCCAGAAGAACAAAAGGTAGAGTACACCTGCGGCAATACGCCCGAGATAGAATTTGTGGACGCCGAAACCGCCCAGGAAAAGAGCCAAGATGATGGCTGCAACCCGCGATTTTTCACCTCCACCGCCACTGCCCTGCCGCGCTCCGCATTTCGGACAAGTCTGCGCGCTGGAATGCAATGGTGTTGCGCAGCCGACACAATATTTCATGTTTGCTATACGAGAATCTGTCTGCACCCGAGCCCCCTGACTTGAAATCGGCCAATAGCCGATATCCGACTACTAACCATTACCGCCCCAATATTGGCAAGAGGTGAATTCAAGATGCCGATCGACGCCACCCAGCCCTATGACGAGCAGAACATTTTCGCGAAGATTCTGCGCGGCGAGATCCCGAACAAGACCGTCTACGAAGACGATTGGGCGCTGGCCTTCCACGACATCAACCCGCAGGCGCCGCTGCACGTATTGGTGATCCCCAAGGGGCCCTACGTCAGCTGGGACGACTTTTCTGCCAAGGCCAGCGCAGAGGAAATCGCCGGGTTTGTGCGCGCCGTCGGCCACGTCGCGCGCGACAACGGACTGGTCGCGCCGGGTTACCGTTTGCTCGCCAATGTCGGTCAGCACGGCCATCAGGAAGTGCCGCACTTGCATGTCCACCTGTTCGGCGGCAGGCCGCTGGGGCCGATGCTGGCGCGCTGAACCGAGCCGTTTCGCGGTCAGGCCGTGCCGCCCGCGGGATAGCCTGACTGCACGGGGTTGCCCTGCGACTCTCCGCCCGGCTAAACCCCCGGCGGTATGACGTCATTTCCAGCCCCACCCTCCGGCCTGATCGACGGACCTGTGCACCGCTTTGCCGTGCGCGCCTATTTCGAGGATACCGACCTGTCGGGGGTGGTCTATCACGCCAATTACCTGCGCTGGTTCGAACGCGCCCGCAGCGATTGCGTCCGCCTGCTGGGGATTGACCAGCGCGCCGCGAATGAAGGTGGCGAGGGTGCCTTTGCCGTGGTCGACTTGTCGATCCGCTATGCCGTACCCGCGCGGCTCGACGATGTCGTGAACATCGAAACCCGCTGCTCCGCGCTGCGCGCCGCATCGTGCCTGATGCACCAGAAGGCGTTCCGCGGCGACGGCGTACTGCTGTCCGAAGCCAGCTTCCGGGTCGGCTTCGTTGCCCCCGATGGCCGCCCGCGCCGGATGCCTGCCGGCTGGCGCGAAGCCTTTGCCCCCATTGCCCTTGAAGGATCCGCATGACCCTGCTTCCCCTCCTAGCCGCTGCCGCCCCCAAAGCGGTTTCGGGCCACCTCAACCCGGTCAAGCTGTTCCTTGACGCGGACATTGTCGTCCAGATCGTCATGGCCGGGCTGATCTTGGCTTCGGTCTGGGTGTGGATGATCGTGCTGTCATTTTCGCTCCGCTCGGGCGGCATCCGCAAGCGCTGCGACGCCTATGAACGGGCCTTCTGGAAGGCCAAGGACATCGACGCCTTCCAGGCCGAATGGGAAGCGCGTGATACCCCTTCGGCGCGGGTTGCCGCTGCCGGCCTGGCCGAATGGCGCGCCTCGGCCCGGCGCGACAAGGACGGCACCCGCCAGCGCCTGGCGCAGGCGATGGACGGGGCGATCGCACAGGAGGCCGACCGGCTGGCGGAACGGCTCAATTTCCTCGCCACGGTCGGCGCGGTCGCGCCCTTCGTCGGGCTGTTCGGCACGGTCTGGGGGATCATGAACAGCTTCTTCCAGATCGGCCAGCAGCAGAACTCGTCGTTCTCGGTGGTCGCGCCCGGCATTTCCGAAGCGCTGTTCGCCACCGCGATCGGGCTGTTCGCGGCGATCCCCGCGGTGATCGCCTACAATCGCTTTTCGCACCGGGTCGACCAGCTCGAAGCGCGACTGCAGCGCTTTGCCGACCGCTTTCACGCCAGCCTGAGCCGCGATCTGGAGGCGGGGTGATGATCCGAACCCCGGATCCGTTCGTGTGGAGCGAAGTCGAGACAAAGCGCGCGGCGTCTCGACTTCGCTCGACGCGAACGGGAGGTGCAATGTGGCGGTAAGGCTAACCTCACGCAGCAAGCGCCGCGGCCGCGCGCCGATGGCGGAGATCAACGTCACCCCGCTGGTCGACGTGATGCTGGTGCTGCTGATCATCTTCATGGTCACCGCGCCGCTGCTCAACGCCGGGGTGCCGGTCAACCTGCCCGACAGCCAGGCCAAGGCGCTGGATCAGCAGCCGCCGCAGGTCAATCTGTCAATGGACAGCGCCGGCCGCCTGTTCATCGACCAGAGCGAAGTCGCCCCCGGAACATTGGCCGACAAGCTTGCCGCCCTGCCGCGCGGCGCCGATGGCAAGCCGCCGCTGGTCACCCTGCGCGCCGACAAGGCGCTGGACTATGGCCGGGTGATCGCGGTGATGGGCCAGCTCAACCGCGCCGGGTTCAACGCGATTTCGCTGGTCACCACCAGTTCAGGCGCGGCTGAATAGGGCCGGACCATGGCAGCCATCGCCCTTCGCAGCGAAGAACGCATCGGCCTGGGTCTGGCGCTGGCGGCGCATGCCGGGCTGGTCGCGTGGCTGGCGCTGAGCCCGCCTGCCCCTGCGCCGCTGCCCCCGCCCGAACGAATGAGCGTGACGCTGAGCGAGGATGTCGGCCTGACCGCGACCGCGCCGCAGCCCGCCGCCGCCCTTGCGCCGGACGAGGCACCCGTGCCGGGCGAGGTCGCGCCGGTTCCGCAGCCGCAGCCCACAGCAGTTGCGCCGCCAAAGCCGCAACCCGCATCGCCGCGTCCCGTTCCAGCGCCCGTAACCAAGGTCGCACCGCCGCCGCCGCGCGTAGCTCCCGCCAGGGTGGCACCGGCCCGGCCTGCGCCGCCGACGACCACCCGGCCCACCGGTGCCAGCCGGATCGGTTCGGACTTCCTCAAGGGCGTGTCCGGCGCGCAAGGAACGGCGCGCACCGCCGCCCCCGCCGCCGCCTTCGGGCCGCAGCAGCAATCGGCCCTGCGCGCCGCGATCATGCGCCAATTGAAGCCGAACTGGAGCGCGCCGCAAGGCGCCGATGCGGAAAAGCTGGTGACCCAGGTGCGCTTCAACCTCAATCGCAACGGCGCGCTGGTCGGCGATCCGCAGGTGATCGCCCAAAGCGGGCAGACCCCGGCCAATGCCGCGCAGGTCCGGCTCCACGCCGAACGGGCGATCCGCGCGGTGCGGCTGGCCGCGCCCTTCATTCTCCCGCCCGACCTTTACGATCACTGGCAGACGGTGACATCGACTTTCGACAGAAGGCTATCGCAATGAAGTTTGCCCCCTATGCCCTCGCGCTGATCCTCGGTGCAGGCAGCGCTTTTGCGCAGACCACCCCCCCAGCAACCACTTCCGCGCCCGGGATCGACGTGACCGTGTCGGACGACAGCGACTGGCAAAACCAGACCATCGCCATCCCCGCCTTCGCCACCAATGCCGACGTCCCGACCCGGACCAGCGCGGGCAGCACCGGGTCACTGGGCTTTACCCTGGCCAGCGTGATCACTGCCGATTTGCAGAATAACGGGCTGTTCAAGCCGACCGGCCCCGGCGCGCTGCCGCGCCCGGCGCTGGGCCAGGTCCAGGCACCCGAATTTCCCGCCTGGCAGGGGCGCGGCACCGACATGCTGATCCAGGGCTATGTCCGAGCCGAAGCCGACGGCCAGGTGACGGTCGGCTGCTATCTCTACGACGTCGCGCTGAAGCAGCAGCTGGCCAAGGCCGGGTGGACGCTGGCCCCGGCGGAATGGCGCCGTGCCGCGCACAAGTGCGCCGATCTGGTCTATTCGCGGCTCTCGGGCGAAAGCCCGTTCTTCGACAGCAAGATCGCCTTCATCGCCGAATCGGGGCCCAAGGACCGCCGGCTCAAGCAACTGGCGATCATGGATTCGGACGGGCAGAACTTCACCAAGCTGACCACCGGCCAGGCCACCGCGCTGACCCCGCGCTGGTCGCCCGATTACTCGTCGATCCTCTATCTCTCCTACCTCAACGGAAGCCCGCGGATCTACATCCTCGACCCTGCGACCAAGAGCCAGCGGTTGCTGCTGTCGGCGAAGAACCCGTTGTTCGCGCCGCGCTGGTCGCCCGACGGGAAATGGGTGCTCTATTCGATGGCCCAGGCCGGCAATACCGACATCTACAAGATCCCGGCCGGCGGCGGCAGCCCGGCCAAGCTGACCGACAGCCCGGGGATCGACATCGGCGGCAGCTTCTCCCCCGACGGCAGCAAGATTGTGTTCGAAAGCGACCGTTCGGGCAGCCAGCAGGTCTACGTGATGGACGCCGACGGATCGAACCAGCGGCGGATCAGCTTCTTCGGCGGGCGCAGCGCCACGCCCGAATGGAGCCCGCGCGGCGACCAGATCGCCTTTACCCACATCGCCGGCAACCTGCGGGTGGCGGTGATGGACCCGCAGGGCGGGTCGCTGCGCTACCTGACCGACGCCTGGCAGGACGAGGCCCCGACCTGGGCCCCCAACGGCCGGGTCATCCAGTTCTTCCGTACCGCCAAGACCACCGGCCGGACCAGCGTGTGGCAGGTCGACCTGACCGGGCGCAACCTGCGCAAGCTGGATACCCCGGGCGACGGCAGCGATCCCGCGTGGGGACCGCTTCGTCCCTGAAGTGCATTGACTCTGCGGCACCGGCCGCGAAGCTGAATTCGAAGGAGTAAGCCATGAAGACTAACCTCGCACTCGCTGCGGTCCTGGCTGCGGGCCTGGCGCTATCGGGCTGTTCCAAGAAGGCGCCCAAGGCGCTGCCGCCCGATCCGGGCGGTTCGGTCTCGACCGAGACTCCGGCCGCCAATCAGGGCCCGGTGCCCGGCAGCCAGGCCGATTTTGCCGCGACGATGATGGGCCAGGACACGATCCTGTTCGATACCGACAAGTACAACATCGACAGCGCCGACCAGACCGCATTGGCCGCCCAGGCGCAGTGGCTGGCCAAGTACCCGGCCAAGCGGATCACGCTGGAAGGGCACTGCGACGAACGCGGCACCCGCGAATACAATCTTGCGCTGGGCGAGCGCCGCGCCAATGCGGCCAAGAACTATCTGGTCACGCTGGGCGTCGATGCGGCGCGGATCACCACGGTCAGCTATGGCAAGGAGCGCCCGGCGGCGCTGGGATCGGACGAAGACAGCTGGGCCAAGAACCGCCGCGCGGTGACCGTGACGCTGGATTGACGGGACATTGAAGCGTGGCAACACCGGCCCGCTCCCCCTGCCCGACCACCCGTTCAAGGTACCCTATGGGTGGTCGG
>JBJTLX010000101.1:0-5327 GCA_046063245.1 Novosphingobium sp. | reverse complement strand
CGGCAAAGGTCGAATCGGCGGCCTCGAACACATGGTGGCCTTCGTCGAAAATGATCCGCGTCGGGCGCTGGGCGGCATCGCGCCCGCGCGCCGCATTGACCATCACCAGTGCGTGATTGGCGATCACCAGGTCGGCCTGGGCGCTGGCCCGGCTGGCGCGTTCGATGAAGCATTTGCGGTAATGCGGGCACCCGGCATAGACGCATTCGCCGCGCCGGTCGGTCAGCGCCGCGACCCCGCGCTGGCGGAACAATGTGGCCAGCCAGCCGGGCAGATCGCCGCCGATCATGTCACCGTCCTGGCTGTAGGCCGCCCAGCGCGCGATCAGCTGCGCCAGGATCGCCGCGCGGCCGGTAAAGCCGCCCTGCAGCGCGTCCTCGAGGTTGAGCAGGCAGAGGTAGTTCTCGCGCCCCTTGCGCACCACCACCGGCCGGGTCCCGTCGGCGCGCCGCTCCCCCCAGGCGCGGCGGCTTTCGCGGCGCAGCTGGCGTTGCAGCGCCTTGGTATAGGTCGATACCCAGACCGTCCCGCCGCTGCGTTCGGCCCAGAGCGAGGCGGGGGCAAGGTAGCCGAGCGTCTTGCCGATCCCGGTGCCGGCCTGGGCCAGCAGCAAGTGCGGCTGGCCGTCGCGCTGGCGCGGGCCGAACATCCCCGCGGCTTCCAGCGCATAGGTCCGCTGCGCAAGGCGTTCCTCGGCATCCGCGCCGGTCAACGCGGCCAGCCGTGCGGCAACGTCAGCGGCGGGCAAGGCGATCTGCGCGGGCTGCGGCTTGTCGGCTGCGTCTTCCCATTCGGGCAGCCGCGCGAACAGCCAGCGTTCGGCCTTTTCCGGTCGGGCGATCCGCGGGGCGAGCAGCGCGGCCCACGGCCAGCGCTGGCGGGTCAGGCTTTGCAGCGCGGTCCAGGCGCCTTCGCGCTGCGGCCAGTCGGCGTCCTCGCACTGCGCCAGCATTGCGCCGGCGGCCTGCTGGAGCAGGGCGGGGACGGCATCGTCGCCTTCCGGCTCGGGCAAGCCGAGCGCGTGGGCCAGGCCCTTGGGCGTGGGGACTACGAAGCGGGCGGGAAAAATGAAGGCGAACAGTTCGAGCAGATCGAGCCCGGACAAGTCGGGATAGCCCAGCCGCGTCGCGACCAGCGGGGCGTTGAGCAGCAGCAGCGGGGTATCGGCGGCAGCGACGATCGCATCGCCCTTGGCCACGCCGCGCGTGGTGCCCGCCCCGTCGCGCAGCCAGCAGCCGCCGTGGCTGGCATGCAGCGCGGGGAGGGGCAGGGCGGGTGGGCTTTCGGCCATTGCCCCGCACTAGAACGAAAAGGAAACGGTTTGAAGGGCGAAGCGAGCGATTATCGCCGGAAAAGCCGTTCCCACCAGGTCTGGTCGGCTTCGAGCGGGCGGATCCGGCCGTGGGTGCGCAGCCGCTGCGATGGGTCCATCGGCGGCCGCGCCGCAGTCCAGTCGCTTTTCGTGCCCCGGTCATCGCTCTGGGTGATCATGCGATCGTCCTCTGTTTGCCCTGGCCATCAAACCCGCACCCGGACGGGATGGTGCCGCCGCCCGGTGTCGGTCATGGCGTTGCCACAGCAATGGCCGATGCCCCGACAACAGAGTTTTGAAGGAATTGAATAAGTTGGCCTTGAACTGCGTCGTCATCGAACGGTTAACAAGCATAGTAAACTTTTTATGCGGTAATGCTCACTCAACAGGCTTACGCTGACCCCGTCGGGGCGCGAGTCGAAAAATCGACATTGCAATCCGTTGATCTGAAAAGAGGAATATTCATTCCCTTTGCAAATCAACGACTATCCTACTTTTCATTTGAATCACAAGGGGATGTTCGATGGCAATGAAATCCGCAATCGCGGCGACCGTTCTGGCGTGCCTGTTCGCCGGCACCGCCCAGGCCGAAGACTTCACGTTCGATGCTGCCGCCAATCCCGCGACCACGGTCGGCGGACCCGACATGCGCGGCAACCTGGCGATGGGGACGACCTGGACCGGAACCAGCACGGTGACTTGGGCCGACGGCAGGAAGGCGACCGACAAATACACCTGCGTCATGGTCACCCAGCCGGTCAACGACAAGATCTTCGACAGCCACGGGATCTGCGATGCGACCGGTGCCGACGGCACCTATTCGTCGATCTGGGGCTGCCAGTTCGTCTCCAAGGACGGCCGCTCGACCGCGTGCTGGGGCGGACTGGTCGGGCGCAGCGGCAAGTTTGCCGGGCGCGGCGGGACCATCACTTTCGCGGGCAAGGATGGCAATGGCCACGGTACCGGATCATGGGGCGACGCCGCCAAATGAGCTGACCTGCGATCCCGCGCCGTCATGACCGTCGGCGCGGGAACGCATATCCGGCGTTGACCGCGCCGTGACCCTGCGTCAGCCTTGGCCGATGCCGAATCCTGCCCGCGACGCCCTGATTGCCCGCCTGCCCAAGGCCGAGCTGCACCTGCATATCGAAGGTTCGCTCGAGCCCGAGATGCTGTTCGCCCTGGCGCAGCGCAACGGGGTGGCGATCCCTTTCGCCTCGGCCGAAGCGGTGCGCGCGGCCTATGACTTTTCCAACCTGCAGGATTTCCTCGACATCTACTATCAGGGCATGGCGGTGCTGCAGACCGAGCAGGACTTTTTCGACCTGACCTGGGCCTATCTCGAGCGGGCCGCCGCCGACACCGTCCGCCATGTCGAGATCTTCTTCGATCCCCAGGGCCATACCGAGCGCGGGATCGCCTTCGAAACCGTACTCGACGGGATCGAACGGGCCTTGCAGGCGGGCGAAGCGCAGCTGGGGATCAGCTACCGCCTGATCATGTGCTTCCTGCGCCATCTGAGTCAGGACGATGCCTTCGCGACGCTCGATCAGGCCCTGCCGCATCTGGCGCGGATACACGGGGTCGGGCTCGATTCGTCCGAACTGGGGCATCCGCCCGCGAAATTCGCCCGCGTCTTTGCCAGGGCACGCGAACTGGGTCTGCACGTCACCGCCCACGCCGGCGAGGAAGGGCCACCGGGCTACGTTCACGAGGCGCTGGACCTACTTCAGGTAGAGCGGATCGACCACGGCAACCGCGCGCTGGAGGATGCGGCGCTGGTCGCGCGGCTGGCCGACGAAGGCATGACCCTTACGGTCTGCCCGCTGTCCAACCTGCGGCTGTGCGTGATCGACCGGATCGAGAGCAGCCCGGTCAAACGGATGCTCGACCTGGGGCTGAAGGTGACGATCAATGCCGATGATCCGGCCTATTTCGGCGGCTATGTGAACGACAATTTTCGCGCCGTGGCCGACGCGCTCGACCTGACCCAAGCCGACATCGTGCGGCTGGCGGAAAACAGCTTTACCGGATCGTTCCTGCCGATCGCTGACCAGATCGCGCACCTGGCCGAGATCGCCGAGGTGGCGGATGACTGACAAGACCTGGCTCACCGCCGACCGCCTGCTCGAGGACAGCTACCGCCTCGCCAACCTGATCCTCGAGGCCGGGTTCCGCCCGACCCACATCGTCGGGATCTGGCGCGGCGGCGCGCCGGTGGGCCTCGCGGTGCAGGAACTGCTGCAGTACAACGGCGTCGAGAGCGATCACATCGCGATCCGCACCGCCAGCTATTCGGGGATCGATCAGCAGGACAAAGAAGTCCGAGTCTATGCCCTGGGCTATCTGATCGACACCCTGAACCCCGATGACCGCCTGCTAGTGATCGATGACGTGTTCGACAGCGGCCGTTCGGTCGAGGCATTCCTGCGCGAGCTCAAGGCGCGCTGCCGCCACAACATGCCCGACACGGTCAAGGTCGCCACGGTCTATTACAAGCCCAGCCGCAACCGCACCGCGATGCAGCCCGATTTCTACGTCCACGAGACCGAGGACTGGCTGGTCTTCCCGCACGAGATCTGCGGCCTGACCCGCGACGAGATCCGCGCCCACAAGCCGGGCGCCGAGCTGATCCTGCGCGGCAGTGGTCTCGGCAAGGCGTGACCGCGCCGTCGTTCCAGTCGCGCAACTATCCCCCGTCCGAGCGGCTCGCGCCCTATATCGCGCGCCACTATGTCTTCACCGTCGATGCCCCTGACCAGTTCGAGCTGGTCGACCAATTGTTGTCCGAAACCGCGTTCGTGCGACTTTTGCTGCGCGGCGACTGGGCGGCGGAAGTGGTCAAGGGGATCTGGTCGGGCGTGGGCCGTGCGGTGTTCTTCGGGCCCAACAGCCGGCCGCTGAAAGTGCGGGTGCGCGGCGGCTTTCGAGTGGTCGGATTGGCGTTCTGTCCGGCCGGCTGGCGCGCCTTGACCGATATTCCCGCCGACGCGGTGACCGACCGCATGGTCCCCTTGTCCGACATGCTTGGCAAGCGCGCCAATACCTTGCTCGACGATGTCTCGGAAATTTCGGAAGACACGGCGCAGGGCGACGCCCGGATCGTCGCGGCGATCGAGGCAATCGTCAGCGACCTGCTCGACGCGCGCGGTTGGCCCAAGGCGGACGAGGCGATGCAGCGCTTTGAACTGCTTGCCCGCAACCACAGCACCGCCATGGTCCGCGATGTCGCGGCGCAGCTCGGGATGTCCGAGCGCCAGCTCGAACGGCGCTGCCGGCCGTGCTTCGGACTGTCACCCAAGGGCGTGCTGCGGCGCAGCCGGTTCCTCGACATGGCGGCAGCGATGCGCGGCTTGTCGAGCGCCGACGAGCAGGAACTGGCCGCGCTGCGCTATTACGACCAGCCCCAGCTGATCCGCGAGTTCCGCCGCTTCATCGCGATGACCCCGGGCCAGTTCCAGAAGACCCCGACCCCGCTGCTCGATGCCGGGCTGGAACTGCGCGCGCTGCGCAAGGCGCAGGACGCGGCCAACGCCGCACGCTAAGGCCTTGCGCTGTGCAGCCAACTTGCGCCAAGGCGCAGCTGCCATGACACACGACGCACTTCTAGCCGCCGCCCAGGTATCCAAGGCCTGGCCCTTCGAGGAAGCCCGCAAGCTGATCAAGCGGTTTCCCGGCGGCAAACCCGATGGCAGCGCGATGCTGTTCGAGACCGGCTATGGTCCCTCGGGCCTGCCGCATATCGGGACCTTTCAGGAAGTGCTGCGCACCACCCTGGTGCGCCGTGCCTACGAAGTGCTGTCGGGCGGCGCGCCGACCCGGCTGGTGGCGTTCAGCGACGACATGGACGGGCTGCGCAAGGTGCCCGACAATATCGAGAACAAGGCGGTGCTGCAGGCCAACCTGCACAAGCCGCTGACCCGCATTCCCGATCCCTTCTGCTGCCATGAGAGCTTTGCCCACCACAACAACGCCATGCTGCGCGAATTCCTCGACCGTTTCGGGTTTGACTACG
>JBJTLX010000100.1:0-4577 GCA_046063245.1 Novosphingobium sp. | reverse complement strand
CACCTGCGCTATCTGTTCATGCTCAGCCCGAGCTGGGCTTTCGGCGTGCCCGCCTTTGCGCTTATGGCGGCGGCCACGGTGATCCTGACGGTCGCGGTGCTGCATTTCATCGGCGTGATCCCGCAAGAGGTATTCTTCGGCGATAGCTGGACGATCGTCGCCGGCTTCATGCTGACCACCGGGCACATCGGCCTGATCATGCAGGCGGCGACGCATTTCTATGGGGTCAAGCAGGGCTACCGCGAGCTCAACCCGCTGTTCGGGCGCATGGCGCGGGTGCTGACGCTGGAGCATGCGCTGGTGATCGGCGGCGCGCTGCTGCTGCTATCGGCGGCGTGTCTGGCTGCTATCGGGGTGTGGTGGCGCGATCTGGGCTTTGCCGCGCTGCCGACCACGGTGCCACTGGTCTGCGCGGTGACGATCGGCGCGATCGGGCTGCAGACCGCGCTGGGCGGCTTCCTGCTGGCGGTGATCAGCGGCAACGAGGCGCAGTTCGCCGCCGATCCCGCGGCGCCCGCCGGCCCCGCATCCGGGGCATGACCCCCGACCTCAGCGTGGTCATGCCGCTCCACGGCGGCGAACAGTACCTGCGCGCAACGCTCGCCTCACTGGCCGCCGAAAGGCCCGAAGGGGTGCGGATCCTGGCCTACGATTCGAGCCCGGACACCGCCGCGAACGCCGCCGTCGTCGCCGATTTCGCGGGCGATCTCGACATCGCCTATGTGGCGGTGCCGACGCTCAAACCATGGCAAGCCAAGGTCAATCGCGGGTTCGATGAGGCCGGGACCGACCACGTCGCGATCCTCCACCAGGACGACCTGTGGCTGCCGGGTCACCTCGCCGCGGTGCGCAGTGCGATGGCCGCCCATCCCGCCGCGGGCCTGTCGATCGGACCCTCGCGCTTCATCGACAGCACGGGCGGGGCGGCGGGCATGTGGCACCTGCCGTTTCCCGCCGGGCTGGTCGAAGGCCGCGATTTCTTTGCCAAGGCCATCGTCCAGAACACCATCGCGGTGCCCAGCGCGGTCTATCGCCGCGATGCCTGGCTGGCCGCGGGCGGGATGGACGAGGCCCTGTGGTACACCCCCGATTGGGACATCTACCTGCACCTGGCGCGGCTTGGCGCGGTGGTCGTGCGGCCGCAGGCAACCACCGCCTTCCGCCTGCACGGTGGCTCGCTGACCGTCACCGGCAGCGCCGACGCGGCCGATTTTCGCCGCCAGCTCGAGATCGTGCTGCACCGCCACGCGGCGCTGTGGCAGCTCGATCCGGGATCGCCGCTGGCCCGCCGCGCGCAGCTCTCGCTCGATCTCAACTGCGCCATGGCCGGCGCCGCGGGGGGCAAATTCGCCGGGCTGCTGCCGGCGCTGTGGCGCATGGCCCGGTTGGGACCGGCGGGGCTCGGCTCCTTTCTGGACGAGACGCGGCTGGCCGACCGGGTTATGGCGCGGCTGCCGCTGCTGCTGCGCTGAGGACAGGCTCCGGCTAACGCAGCAGCGCGATCCGGCAGCCGGCCGCTTCGTAGGGGCGGCGCAGCTTGGCCAGAGTGGCATCGGCAGTCTCGAACGGCGTGACGCGAGAATTGCGTGTTCCGGCGCGGAAGAACGAATTGACCGGCATCGCCACGGTCACGCCGGGGCGGCAGATCCGCGCCGCCAGGCGGGCGTGATCGGGCACCTGATCGGCAAACAGGCGGATCGGGCGGTTCGACAGGTTGGGCCGGTTGTAGACGATATTGCCATAGCCGAAGCCGTCGCGGGTGTTGATCAGCGCATAATCCGCCCCGCTGGCCTGGATCGTGCGGTCGGCCTGAGCGCTGGCGATGACAACTTGGTGGGCCATGACCGTCTGCAGCGGCAACACCAGCAGCGCAGCGCCGGCACTGGCCACGACAAGGGCCTGGCGCAGGCGCTGACCCAGTTCCGCCACGGCGCACCAGCCATAGCCTGCAAGCAAGGCGGCGTTGCCCAGCACCGGATGCAGATAGCGATAGCCGAAGCCGTATCCTTGCCAGGGCAGGATCACCGCGACGATCACGATCGGCAGGGCGATCCCCAGCGCCAGCGCCATCGGCAGCCCGCCGCGCCGCACCGCCGGCCAGGCAGCAAACATGAGCGGCAACAGCGCGAGGTGGTTCCAGGTGACGAAGCGCAGCAGATTGGCCGCAGTCAACGGCAATGTGTCGGTATTGCCGGCCAGTGCACCAAGCAGGCGATCGGCAAAGCCTGCCGCGGGCGCGGTCAAGCCCGATGCACCTGCCGGACCGGCGATCAGCGGCTGGATCAGGTGCGGCCAGTTCAGCCAGAACAGGCCGATAGCGGCATAGGCCGCCGCATAGGGCACCAGCCGCATCCAGCGCCCCTGGGTCAACAGCAGCAACAGGAACGGCGCCACGAACAAGGGGTGGAACAACAGCTGGTGCAGCCCGGTGGCGTAGAAGCCGACCACGAGCGCCGCCGCGTCCGTGCCGCGCCGGTCGGCCAGGAACAGGCGCAGCCAGAGCAGGTTGAAGAACAGGTGCGCGGTCATCGCCCAGGTGGTCATCGCGGCGAACAGGAATTGACCCGATAGCACCAGGACCAACAGGACAACGCTACGGACTTCCCGCTCGGCCGGCCAGATTTTGCCCGCGCAGGACCACAGCAAGGCCGCGCTGCCCCCGGCGAGCAGCGGGTTGGTCAGCCCCGGGTCGGCGAAGTGTCCGACGGCGGCATGCAGCAGGGCATTACCCGGCAAGTAGGTCGAAACCCAGGCCACGGGATGCACTTCTGGATAGAGGAAAGTGCTGCCCAGCGCATCGACGTGGTCGCGCCAGAATTGCGGGAGCGGCCAGGCGAGGCGGCCATGGGCGTAGATCCATGCGTCGAAGCCGACCATCTGTTCGTCGCGGACCAGATCGACATCCTCCAGAACGAGCCGCCGTCCGACATAGGCCAGAACGACGATGCCCAGCGCGATGGCGGCAATGCCCCGTGGGCCGGGCTGCCAGAGCCGAACAGTGCGGTCCGGGGCCAGCAATATGCCGATCGTCACGGCGAACAGGGCGACCACTAGCCAAAGGTCCTGGCCGAAAACCAGCAGCGAGGTCTGCAGCGGCATACAGCACCGGGCCGGAACCAGCATTGCGCCGATCAGGCAGACAAATACGAACCCCGCCGCGGCCAGCGCCGAGCGTCGCAGCAGTTCGCCCTGCCCGGCGGTCATGCTCGGCGTCTCCGCCCCGGTATCGTCCATGGCTGCCCCCCGGCCGAAGCGGCCCGGGACCGAGATGAGCCTTAACCCGCGGGCCCTGTCAAGCACCCGCGGGGGTTAGTCGATTCGCCCGATCGGGCTAATTTCGCCTGCGCCGGCAACGCCGGGTTAACCACGATTCTTCATCGAAGGCGATTACCAGGTGTTTGAAATTCAGAGTTAAAAATTTCTGAATCGCGGCCAATTGACGCAGTGCGGCATTCCATGGAGGTTAAATGCATCCCATGGGGAACCAAACGCGAATGGTCCGGTGCGAAACACTGGTCTCATAACAGAAACAGGGTCGCGCCGGTTCCAGTCAAGCCCCCCATGGCGACCGATTTTCGTGCCCCGGTGCGGAAATCCTTCGACAATCGGATACCCGTCCACAGCGGCCGGGTAGCATTCAAGGGGTGAATACCATGACCAAGTTCTTCCGTGATTTCATGTCTGACGAAACCGGCGCTGCGGCTGCCGAATACGCGCTGATCCTCGCCATCGTCGGGGCCGGCATTGCCGGTGCAGCGTTCTACCTGGGCGGCCAGGTCAGCAAGGGCATCACCGGTGCCGGCAACCAGATCTGCGGCAAGTCGGGCTCGCTCTGCTAAGCAGCCCCGCCGCTTCCTGGAAGCGACACGATAAGCGCGGCCGGCCTGTCCGGTCGCGCTTTTTCGTGCGCGCCGGGCCGCGGGCTTCCCGTCCGGCGGCGCCGCCGGCTTGTGACCCGGCAGACACAGTGCGCCGCAGCAATTAGGCACATTCGTTAATAACCGCTTGCTGTCCAACGGAAATGATCGCACTATGATTCGCGGTTTTCTGCCAATAACGGTGTCGCGAATTTACAATGATTAACCATTGCAGTTCACCTATTGGCAAGGTAAGTTTTTGAGATAACAGGTTAAAAATTTATGACCCGCAAATGATTGACGCAATGCGGCAATCGCGAGAGGGTTTGAGCGTCCCCGTGGGGAACCAAGCGCGAAAGGGCCGGTGCGAAACACTGGCTTTCAAAACCAGAACAAGGGTCGCGCCGGTTCCGATCAAGCCCCCCCACGGCGATGAATCCCCGGCTTCAAGCCGACGGTTGCGATCAATTGCTCACCGCTTCCCTCAACGGAGCGGAAGCGCATGAAGGGGTGAATACCATGACCAAGTTCTTTCGTGATTTCGTTCGTGACGAATCCGGCGCTGCTGCCGCCGAATACGCGCTGATCCTGGCAATCGTCGGTGCCGGCATTGCCGGTGCGGCCTATTACCTGGGCGGCGAAGTCAGCAAGGGCATCTCGGGTGCCGGCAACGCGATCTGCTCGGGCACGACCGGGTCGGGCGCTCTGTGCTGATCCACG
>JBJTLX010000099.1:0-8308 GCA_046063245.1 Novosphingobium sp. | reverse complement strand
GCCGCTGGCAGAGCCATCTGGTGCGCACCACCCGCAAGCCGTGGATCGCCGCCGTCAACGGCTTTGCCCTGGGCGGCGGTTGCGAACTGGCAATGATGGCTGATTTCATCATCGCGAGCGAGAACGCGAAGTTCGGCCAGCCCGAAATCAAGCTGGGCGTGGCCCCTGGCATGGGCGGCAGCCAGCGCCTGACCCGCGCCGTGGGCAAGGCCAAGGCGATGGAAATGTGCCTGACCGGACGGATGATGGGGGCCGAGGAAGCCGAACGCTCGGGCTTGGTCGCCCGGGTCGTGCCGCTTGCCGATCTGGTCGACGAAGCGGTCAAGACCGCGACCGAGATCGCGGCGATGCCGCCGCTCGCCGCGATCGCCAACAAGGAAATGGTCAACGCCGCGTTCGAGACCGGGCTCGATCAGGGCATCCTGATCGAACGCCGGATCTTCCAGGTGCTGACCGCGACCGAGGACAAGGCCGAGGGCATGGCCGCCTTCATCGAAAAGCGCCCCGGCGTGTGGAAAGGAAAGTAACGCCATGAAGATCGCTTTCATCGGTCTGGGCAACATGGGCGGCGGGATGGCCGCCAACCTGGTCAAGGCCGGGCACGTGGTCCGTGCCTTCGACCTCTCCGCCGAAGCGGCGACGCGGGCCGAAGGCAACGGCTGCTCGGTCCATCTGACCGTTGGCGAGGCGGTCGAAGGCATCGACGCGGTGGTCTCGATGCTGCCCAACGGCAAGATCGTCGAGAGCGTCTACACCGCCGAGGTGATCGGCAAGGCACCCCCGTCGGCGCTGCTGCTCGATTGCTCCACAATCGACGTCGATACCGCGCGCAAGGTTGCCGGGGCGGCCGAAGCCGCCGGCTACGCCATGGTCGACGCCCCGGTCTCGGGCGGGATCGCGGCGGCCAACGGCGGCACACTGACCTTCATGGTCGGGGGCAGCGATGCCGCCTTTGCGCGCGCCGAACCGATCCTGGCCGCAATGGGCAAGGCGGTGATCCACGCCGGGGCCAGCGGCGCGGGCCAGGCGGCCAAGATCTGCAACAACATGATCCTTGGCGCGACGATGATCGCCACCTGCGAGGCCTTTGCCCTGGCCGACAAGCTCGGGCTCGATCTGCAGACCTTCTACGACATCTCGTCCAAGGCCTCGGGCCAGTCGTGGTCGATGACCAGCTATTGCCCGGTCCCCGGGGTCGGCCCGGCCAGCCCAGCCGACAACGGCTATCAGGGCGGGTTCGCCGCGGCGCTGATGCTCAAGGACCTCAAGCTGGCAATGGAAGCCGCGGCCAGCGCCGGAGCCAAGGTGCCGATGGGCCAGCGCGCCGAGGAACTCTACGATGCGTTCACCGCTGCGGGCGGCGGCGGCACCGACTTTTCGGGCATCATCAAGACGCTGTGACCTTGCCCTGATCGCCGGGCTCCCCTACCCAGCCGGGCAGGGGAGAACCAAGGTGCCCGCGGGCCAGCATCGTCACCATCATCTGCTGCCCTTCGTGGCGGTCACGATCGGAATCGCCTGCTTTTCGATCATGGACGCGCTGATGAAGGGCGCCAGTCTGGCGGTCGGAGCCTACAGCGCGATGCTGTGGCGCTCGGCCGCCGGAACCGTGCTGATGACGCCGCTGTGGAAGGCGCGCGGCGGCACCCTGCCGCCGGCCGCGCGGATGCGGCTCCACGCGCTGCGCGGGGCCAATACGGCCGGCATGGCGGTGTCGTTCTTCTATGGCATCACCAAGCTGCCCCTGGCCGAAGGCATCGCGATTTCCTTCATCGCGCCGCTGATCGCGCTCTATCTTGCTGCGATCCTGCTGGGCGAGAAAGTGACGCGCAAGGCAGTCTTTGCCTCGCTGCTCGGCCTGGCCGGGGTCGCGGTGATCTGCGCGGCGCGGTTCAGCCAGGGCGGGCTGGACGACCAGGCCTTGCTGGGGATCGGCGCGATCCTGCTGTCGGCGGTGCTCTATGCCTGGAACCTGATCCTGCAGCGCCGCCAGGCCCAGATCGCCGATCCGGTGGAGATCGCCCTGTTCCAGGCGGTGTTCACCGGGCTGGTGCTGTCGGTCTTCGCGCCATGGTTCGCCGCGTGGCTGCCCATGGCGCAATGGCTGGGCGTCGGCCTGTCGGCGGTCCTGGCCATGGCATCGCTGATGCTGATCGCCTGGGGCTATGCCCGCGCCGAAACCCAGGTGCTGCTGCCGATCGAATATACCGCCTTCATCTGGGCCGCGCTGATGGGCTGGCTGATGTTTGACGAGAAGCTGACCGCCGCCACCGTGGCCGGCGCCGTGCTGATCGTGATCGGCTGCTGGATCGCCGCGCGCGGGCATATCGAACAGACCGCACTTTAATCGAATAGTGCGCCCCGCACCCTTGACGCGCAATGGAATCACGCGCATCGGCGGCGCCGACAACAGGCCATGCTGCTGCTGCGAAAATGGTCGCGCGGCGCGCAGGTTCCACAGCTCAGGAGATCACGCGGGATGACCCAGGTCGGACAGGATACACTCGGCACGCGCAGCACGCTCAGCGTCGGCGGCACGGACTATGCCTATTACTCGCTGGCCAAGGCCGCGGCCAAGCTTGGCGATGTCAGCCGCCTGCCCTTTTCGATGAAGGTCCTGCTGGAAAACCTGCTGCGCTTCGAGGACGGCGGGTTCACCGTCTCCACCGATCACGTCAAGGCGGTGATCGACTGGCAGAACAATCCCACCGAATCGTCCGAGGAAATCCAGTACCGCCCGGCCCGCGTGCTGCTGCAGGACTTCACCGGGGTGCCCTGCGTGGTCGATCTGGCGGCGATGCGCGATGCCATCGCCACGCTGGGCGGCGATACCTCGCGGATCAACCCGCTGGTCCCGGTCAACCTGGTGATCGACCACTCGGTAATGGTCGACGAGTTCGGCCATCCCAAGGCCTTCGAAGAAAACGTCGAGATCGAATACCACCGCAACATGGAGCGCTACGACTTCCTCAAGTGGGGATCGAAGAGCCTCAACAACTTCTACGCCGTGCCCCCGGGCACCGGGATCTGCCATCAGGTCAATCTGGAGAACATCGCCCAGACGGTGTGGACCTCGAAGGACCAGGACGGCGTCACCGTGGCCTATCCCGACACCTGCGTCGGTACCGACAGCCACACCACCATGATCAACGGCCTCGGCGTGCTCGGCTGGGGCGTCGGCGGGATCGAGGCCGAAGCGGCAATGCTCGGCCAGCCGGTCTCGATGCTGATCCCCGAAGTGGTCGGCTTCAAGCTGACCGGCGAGCTCAAGGAAGGCGTCACCGCCACCGACCTCGTCCTGACCTGCACTAACCTGCTGCGTGCCCACGGCGTGGTCGGTCGCTTCGTCGAATACTATGGCCCGGGCCTTGCTTCGCTGAGCCTGGCCGACCGCGCGACGCTGGCCAACATGGCCCCCGAATACGGCGCGACCTGCGGCTTCTTCGGGATCGACGACAAGACGCTCGACTACCTGCGCCTCACCGGGCGCGAGGAAAGCCAGATCGCGCTGGTCGAGGCCTATGCCAAGGCGCAGGGCTTCTGGATCGATCCCGCCGCAGCCGATCCGGTGTTCTCCTCGACCCTCGAACTCGACATGGGCAGCGTCGTCCCCTCGCTCGCCGGGCCCAAGCGCCCGCAGGACCGGGTCGACCTGACCGAGGTCGACGACGTCTTCGCCAAGGACATGGCCGAGGTCTAAAAGAAGGCCAACCGCCGCGTTCCGGTCGAAGGCAAGGATTTCGACATTGGAGACGGCGACGTGATGATCGCCGCGATCACCAGCTGCACCAACACCAGCAATCCTGGCGTGCTGGTCGCCGCCGGGCTCGTCGCCAAGAAGGCCGACGCGCTGGGGCTGAAGCCCAAGCCGTGGGTCAAGACCTCGCTCGCCCCCGGCAGCCAGGTGGTGACCGACTACCTGGTCAAGGCCGGGCTGCAGCAGCATCTCGACAACATCGGCTTCAACCTGGTCGGCTATGGCTGCACCACCTGCATCGGCAATTCGGGGCCGCTGGCCGAACCGATCAGCAAGGCGATCAACGACAACGGCCTGGTCGCCGCCGCGGTGATCTCGGGCAACCGCAACTTCGAAGGCCGCGTCAGCCCCGACGTGCGCGCCAACTTCCTCGCCAGCCCGCCGCTGGTCGTCGCCTACGCGCTCAAGGGCACGGTGATCGAAGACTTCACCACCACGCCGATCGGCACCGGCAGCAACGGCCAGGCGGTGTACCTGAGGGACATCTGGCCCACCAACCTCGAGGTCGCCGAAACCATGGCTTCGTGCCTCGACCGCTCGATGTTCCAGGCGCGCTATGCCGACGTCTACAAGGGCGACAAGCACTGGCAGGCGATCGACGTCACCGGCAGCGAAACCTACCAGTGGCGCGCCGGCAGCACCTATGTCGCCAACCCGCCCTATTTCGAGGGCATGAGCATGACCCCGGCCCCGGTGCTCGACATCCTCGATGCCAAGCCGCTGCTGATCCTGGGCGATTCGATCACCACCGATCACATCAGCCCGGCCGGCAACATCAAGGCCGACAGCCCGGCGGGGCAGTGGTTGATGGAACACCAGGTCGCCAAGGCCGATTTCAACTCCTACGGCGCGCGCCGCGGCCACCACGAGGTGATGATGCGCGGCACCTTTGCCAACATCCGCATCAAGAACGAGATGGTCCCCGGCATCGAAGGCGGGATGAGCCGCTATGACGGCGAAGTCATGCCAGTTTACGACGCGGCGATGAAGAACAAGGCCGACGGCGTGCCGATGGTGGTCGTCGCGGGCAAGGAATACGGCACCGGCAGCTCGCGCGACTGGGCGGCCAAGGGCACCAACCTGCTGGGCGTGCGCGCGGTGATCGTCGAGAGCTTCGAGCGCATCCACCGCTCCAACCTGGTCGGCATGGGCGTGCTGCCATTGCAGTTCAAGGACGGCGACACGCGCAATTCGCTGGGCCTCGACGGCGATTGCACCTTCACGATCCACGGCGTCGCCAGCCTAACCCCGCGCCAGGACGTGACGGTCGAAGTCACCCGCAAGGACGGCTCGACCTTCACCTTCACTGCACTGTGCCGGATCGATACCGCCAACGAGATCGAGTATTTCAACAACGGCGGGATCCTGCACTACGTGCTGCGCAAGCTGGCGAGCTGAGCCTTTAGCGGCGAGCCCGCCGCAGACGCGTGCGGGCCGTCAGGTTCTAGACAAGGCGATTTCCCTCTTTGATCCAAGCCTTGGAACCATAGCTTAGACCAAGAATACGGGCGGCAGCCCTGACGCGCATCTGAACCTGCGACTCGGACAAATTGGTGTCGACGAACCACCCGTCGGCCAATTGAATCGCATGGTCCTTGGCGAGATGGGGTGAAGTCAAATAGAGCGCTTCGGGATGCCGAGCGACAAAGCGACGCGCTTTGCCTTTTTCAGCAGCCAGACGTTCCAAAAACCTAGGATTCCGTTCTTTCGCTACGAGCAAAAACTTGCAGTAAGCGTCCTTCAAGCTCGATGCACCGACCACATCGTCGTTGATCCTCACTTGCCAATTGCCACGATTGCGAGCCCCGAAATCGGGAAGCGAATGAGTCGTTGCGGACTGAGCAATGGATTCAGCACCGAGCAAAAGCCTCCTGAGAATATCGTTTTCAGTTTCGCTGAACGACGTTCTGTTGGTCTCGATCACCCGACTCACATCAATATCGACGCCAATCTGCTTCAACTTCGTCATTGTCGCTTCCTTTCGCGTCCTCCCATCCTATCTATCAGCCCTTATAAGGTCTGTCAAGGAGCGCGCGTGTTTTGAGAACGCTCAGAACTACTGCCACTGAAACGAAAAAGGGCGGCCCCGCTGGGCCGCCCTTTTCATGCGCCTGGTGGCGGGCCGGTTCAGGCCGGCTTGGCAACCTTGGGCTGACGGCGGCGGTTGATCACCGCGGCCGCGGCAGCACCGAACAGGACGAGCATCGGCGGGGCCGGAACCTCGGTCCCGCTGGTCGTGCCCGAGGTGGTCCCCGAAGTCGTTCCCGACGAGGTTTCGCCGCCGGTGCTGGTCGAGGTCGACGACGAGGTCGACGAGGACGACGAGGTCGAGGACGAGGTCGACGACGACGAAGAGGTGCTGCTCGAGCTCGTGACATTGCCCGACGAGGTCGACGAGCTGCTCGAGCTGGTCACATTGCCGCTCGAGGTCGAGACGTTGCCCGAGGTGGTGGTGCTGGAGACACCACCGGTCGAAGTGGAGACACCGCCGGTCGAGGTCGAAACCCCGCCCGTTGAGGTCGAGACACCCCCGGTCGAAGTGGTCGAACTGGAGGTGACGCCGCCGGTGGTGGTCGAGCTGGTGATCCCGCCGCTGCTGGTCGAGCTCGACCCGCCCGAAGTCGAGGTCGAACCGCCCGAGCTCGAGCTCGAGGTCGAACCGGTGGTGGTCGAGGTGATCACGACCGAGCCGCTCGACCCCCCGCTGCCGCCGAAGAACCCGCCGAAGAATCCGCCGCCGAAACCGAACCCGCCCGAACCGCCGATCACCACGGTGCCGCCGCCGCTGCCGCCTTCGGGCAGGGGCTGCGCGGGCAGCTGGGGCATATAGGGCACGGTCATCGCCATCTGCGGTGCTGGATCCTGCGCGGCGCAGGTGTAGCTCTTGGTCACGACGCGGCGGATCCGCTTCATCTTGCGCGGTTCGCCCTTGGCGATGCGGCGCACCGCCTTGTGGCGGACCTTGGCCGGGGCGGCCTTGGCATGCTTGACGTACTGCACGCGCTTTGCCGGCGCTTCGGCGACGTGAACGGCACCGCCGCCAATTACCGCGCCGCCGGCGGCAAGCGCCGCAAGTTTCGCAATGGCCATCCTAACCGACATAAGCTTTGCTCTCTTTGCCCTGTGGAGCGAACCTGCACCGACCGGTTGCCCGGCCAATGCGCCCCTGTAGCTGCAAAAGGACAGAGAGAGGTTAAGCCGACAATGGGGTTAACCGTCTTTTGCGGGCCCAGGTGCGGGAAAAAGCGACGGTTCCAAGGGTCCGCAGCAGTTGTGTGCCATTCTGAAACCGTTAGCTGACCGCTTATAACGAAATGCCGCCATGCCGACCGCTGCGGTAACGCTCTTGACACATGTAACCTAAACGTTACATGTAACCCACAGGTTACCTGAACGGGGAGGTTTCGCTATGACCGAATCATCGTCAGCCGCGGCAATGGTCGAACGCCTGGCCCGTCGCCGTGCCCGGCTTTTGCCGGTCCTGGGGCTGTTCCTGATCATCCAGCAGGCAGCCTATTTCAGCCATGGCGACGGAACGCGGACGGTCGATCTGGTCCGAATCAGCGGCTGGGTGATGATGAGTGCGGTGATCCTGGCGGTGCTGACCACCGGCGGGTTCTGGCGGCACAACCGCGCAGTGCGCGCCATGCTCGACGACGAAGGGACCAGGGCCAACCGCGCCGCCGCGCTGTCCACCGGGTTCGTCTGCGTGATCGTCACCGCGATCGTGCTGTTTGTCATGCAGGGGGCGTGGGAATTCACCGTCGGCCAGGTGATCCACCTGATCGTGACCGCCGGGCTGTTTTCGGCGCTGCTGCGCTTCTCCATCCTGGAACGGCGCGCGCTTGGCTGAGCGGCTGGCCAACCGGCTGCGCGAAACACGCGAGGCACGCGGCCTGACCCAGGCCCAGCTCGCCGAAGCGATCGGGGTCAGCCGCAAGACCGTCAACACGGTCGAGAACGGGGTGTTCGTGCCCTCGACGATCATCGCGCTGAAACTGGCCGCGGTGCTCGGCGAGCCGGTCGAAAGCCTATTTTCCCTCGTCGAATAGATCAGGCGCGGTGCCACCCGGCGGGGTCAACCCAAGGTGCTGCCAGCCGCGCTCGTTGAGGCAGCGGCCGCGCGCGGTCCGGGCGATCAGGCCGAGCTGGATCAGGTAAGGCTCGATCACGTCCTCGACCGTGTCGCGCGGTTCGCTCAGCCCGGCGGCGAGGGTTTCGACCCCGACCGGGCCGCCCTTGTAGATGTCGGCGATCATGTGGAGATAGCGCCGGTCCTGCGCGTCGAGACCGAGCGCGTCGACCTCGAGCCGGGTTAGCGAGGCATCGGCGAGGCGCTGCGAAATCGCCGCGTCACCGCCGACATGGGCAAAGTCGCGCACCCGGCGCAGCAGCCGTCCGGCCACCCGCGGCGTACCGCGCGCACGCCGGGCAATCTCCTGCGCCCCGCCCGGATCGATGCCGATGCCGAGCAAGCCGGCGCCGCGGGTCACCACGCGTTCAAGTTCAGACTCGGAGTAGAAATTGAGCCGCACCGGGATCCCGAAGCGG
>JBJTLX010000098.1:0-7377 GCA_046063245.1 Novosphingobium sp. | reverse complement strand
GCGAAGTCGAGACACGGCGCGCAGGTGTCTCGACTTCGCTCGACACGAACGGGCAAGTTGGGTCGGGCTTTTCTGACTGCGATCTTGTTGCCCCTGACGCTCGCCGCCTGCGGGCTGAAGCCGATGTATGCCGGCGGCGGCAGCGGCGCGGTGGCGCAGGGATTGGCGGGGATTGCCGTCCCGCCGATCGAGGGCAAGGCCGGCTGGCTGATGCGCAATGCCCTGGTCGACCGGCTGGGCAATGGCGGTGCATCCGGCGGATCGCGCTACCGGCTCGACGTTCGGCTCGACGACAAACTCGAAGGGCTGGGGCTGCTGTCCAACGATACCATCGCCCGCGAACGCCGCACCCTGCGCGCGCGCTATCAGCTGGTCGACCTGACCAGCGGCGCGATCGTGCTTGATGCGACCGCCGGATCGGACGCCGGGATCGACGTGGTCAGCAGCGAATATGCGACCATCGCGGCCGAGCAGACCGCGCTCGAAAACCTCTCGCGCGAGGTCGCCGACCGGATCGTCTCGCGCGTCGCCTTGCAGCTGCGGGGCGCGGCGACGCCCAAGTGAAGGCCAGCCAAAAGGACTTCAAGGGCCTGGCCCTGCGCGCCGCGCGTGAGGCACGGGTGTTCTTCTTTTGCGGACCCGACGATGCCGGGGCGCAGGATGCCGCCGAAACCATCGCCGGGCTCCTTCCCGAAGCGGGCGAGCGGGTCGAACTGAACGGCGCCGACCTGCGCAAGGATCCGGTCCGGCTAGGCGACGAGGCGCGCTCGACCTCGCTGTTCGGCGATGCCCGGCATATCTGGGTCCGCGCCAGCGGCGACGAGGTTCACGACGCGGTCGAGATCCTGCTGGGCGGTGAGGCCGAGGCCTGCCCGGTGCTGATCGTGGCAACATCGGCGACCGACAAGGCCCGCACCGCCAAGCTGCTGGCGAACCGCCCCGACGCACTGGTGGCGATGTTCTATCCCCCCGATCTGCGCAGCATGACCGAGACGGTGCGGGTGATGGGCGATGCCGCCGGGGTGCGCCTGTCGGGCGACCTGGCCGAGCGGATCGCCCGCGCGGTCGCGCTCGACAGCCGCCTGGCGCTGTCCGAAGTGACCAAGCTGGCGCTCTATCTCGATGCCAGCAAGGAAGCACCCAGGACCGCCGATCTCGCCGCGCTCGAGGCGATCGGCGCGCGCACCGACGATGACGGGTTCATGAGCCTGGTCAATGTCGTGCTGTCGGGCGAAACCGCCAAGCTGGCGGGCGAATTGCACCGGATGCGCGAGCTGGGGCTCAACCCGGTCGGGCTGCTGCTGGCCTTCGAGCGCCGCGCCGCGCAGCTGGTCCAGTTGGCCGGCAAGCTGGGCCCGCGCGGCAACCCGGTCGAGCTGATTGATGCCGAGGCCCAGGCGCGGCGGGTGTTCTGGAAGGACAAGCGCGATCTGATTACCCAGCTCAAGGCGTGGCGCGGACGCAAGCTGGCGCGGCTGGTCGACCGGCTGATGGACCTGCACCGCCAGCTGATGGCCAACAGCCAGAATGCCGAACTGCTGCTGGCCCAGGGCCTGGCCGACATCGCCCGCGCCGCCGCCGCACGCCCCGGGGGATCGCCGCGCCGCGCATGATCATCGTTTCGGCCTTAGGCCATTGCGCGACAGCGCTGATCGGCTAGGGATTTTCGCGGATCCGGGAATCGGGGCCAGCCACAACAAGGGCACGGTCGGTCGCAATGGCACACACAGCACGGGCAGCGGCATGACTGCGGGCGCACGCGCCGGCGCGCGGACCGCTGCCATGCCTGCCCAGCTCGACCCGGCCGACCAAGCCGGGCCACGCTTCCGTTCGCTCGTCCAGCGGCGGTTGCAATGCTATCTGGCGCTGCTCTGCACCGATCTTGCCGCGCTGTTCGTCGGCTTTGCCGTGGCCGGCTTTCTCTATCTCGGCGCGGCGGGAATGGCGCAGTCGAGCCTGCTCTCGCAGCTGGTCATGCCGGTGTTCCTGACCATTGCCCTGTACAACGGGGCCTATTCGATGACCGCGCTCGAATCGGCGCCGGCCGGCGGCCTGCGCGCGGTCATGGCTTTGCTGATTGCCGCAGCCGTGGTGGTGTTCATCGCGTTCTACACCAAGTCGAGCAGCGAGTTCTCGCGCATCCTGTTTTCGCTCGGGATCGTCCTGTCGCTGCTGACCCTGCTGTGGGTGCGCGCGCAGATGCGCGATTTCGTCCGCTGGCGCTGCGGCCCGCGGGTGCTCAACGAACTGCTGATCGTTGACGGCGGGCCGGCGGTGAAGCTGGCCGGGGCGTGGCGCGTCGATGCCCAGGCCCTGGGCCTGCGTCCGGCGCTTGACGATCCGCATGCGCTGCACCGCATCGGCACCCTGCTCCAGGCCGCCGACCGCGTGGTGGTGAGCTGCGCCGCCGAGCGCCGCCGCGACTGGACCACGATCCTGCGTAGTGCGAACGTTTCGGGCGAGGTGCTTGAAGATTCGGTCGCGCAGCTTGGCGCCCACGGCGCGCGGATTGCCGGCGGCCACGGCTGGCTGCGGATTTCGGTCGGGCCGCTGGGCCTGCGCGCGCGCGCGCTCAAGCGCGCCTTCGACGTCCTCGTTGCCGGAACGAGCCTGATCGTGTTGGCGCCGCTGCTGCTGCTGGTCGCGGTCGCGATCCTGATCGAGGACGGCAGCCCGGTGCTGTTCGTCCAGCGCCGGGTCGGCCGCGGCAACCGCTTCTTCGACATCGTCAAGTTCCGCTCGATGACGACAAGCGCCGGTGATGGGCAAGGGACCCGGTCGGCCAGCCGCGACGACAAGCGGATCACCCGGGTTGGCCGGATCATCCGCCGCACCAGTATCGATGAGCTGCCGCAGCTGTTCAACGTGCTGATCGGGCAGATGTCGATGGTCGGTCCGCGCCCGCACGCGCTGGGATCGCAGGCCGGGGACAAGCTGTTCTGGGAAGTCGACGGCCGCTATTGGCAGCGCCACGCGCTCAAACCGGGTCTGACCGGCCTGGCCCAGATCCGCGGCCTGCGCGGCGCGACGGACGATGTGGCCGATCTGCAAGAGCGGCTCGACGCCGATCTCGAATATGTCGATGGCTGGTCGCTGTGGCGCGATCTGGCGATCATCGCCGCGACCGTCAGCGTGGTGATGCACGATCGGGCCTACTGACGCGCGCATCGAGGCAGGGCGACGGATCGTGGCTGGCGCGTGCCAAGTCACGGAACCTTCACAATTTTGGCGCATTTGCGGCTGGACTAAGGGTTAATCCCTATGATATTGCGCCTGCGAAGTAATTTGGAGCATACCACGTGAGCACGCAGATTTTCGCCGCTCTTGCCGCGGCCGGGTTGATCGGCGCCAGCATTGCCGGCGCGACCGAGACCCGCGCGATTGACGCGATTCCCGGCGCGGCGGCGCTGATGGGCGCAGGCGAAGGCGGCGGCGCGGACAAGTGCCGGGTCGACGTGGTGCGCTCGGGCACGCCGGGCACGGCAGACATCACGCGCCAGGTTCTCGACAATGGCGGCTGCGTCTGCATCGTCACCACCGGTGCCGCGCAATCGAACGGTTCGGCCGAAGACATCGTTCGCGCCCTGCTGCGCGACCGCAGCTGCGAAGGCGCACCGCTGGCATCTGCGGCGGCCGGCAGCAATCCCGGCGTTGGCGGAGCGGTTTCCGCGGCCGCTGGCGGCGGCGGCGGTTCGGGTGCGATTCTCCCAGTTCTGATCGGCGGCGTGGGTGCTGCCGGTCTCGCAGTGGCGCTGGGCAAAAGCTCGAAGGGCTGAAGCAGCGCACGCGCCTTGGCTGAACGAACAAGCCCGCGGTCGATGCCGTGGGCTTTTTCGTTGGGGCTAACCCAGGCCCGGCTTGACGGGCTGGCTTGCGCCGCAACGATTTCGGTCCACTGTGCCTCGCGCGCCAGGCTGCGCACGGAGATTCGACAGCAAGCATGAGCACCACTGATTCGCTGCGCGTGGTCTTGGCCGGATGGATCCCGGCGGGCATTCTGGCGCTGGCGCTGGTCATCGGCGGCGGCGGTTCGCCCGCGCCGCTGCCCGAACTGGTCCTGCAGATCGCCGTGGCGGCGCTGGCCCTCACCTGGTGGTGGGCCGCGCCCAGGCCGCTAGCCGCCGCGCCGGCGGCGCTGACCATCGCCGCGGTCCTGCTGCTGCTGCCCCTGGTCCAGCTGATCCCGCTGCCCCCGGCGCTGTGGCAGGCGCTGCCCGGCCGCGATGCGGCGCGCGATGCGCTCGATCTGACCGGACACGCACAGGACTGGCGACCGCTGGCGCTGGCGCCGCAGCGCACCCTGGCGGCGCTGCTGGCAGCGATTCCTGCCGCGCTCATGCTGCTGATGGCCGGTGCAGCGGATCGCCGCGGACGGCTCCGGCTGGTCGCAACCCTGGCGCTTGGCGGCGCGGCAACGATGGTGCTGGGCGCGGCGCAGGTATCCGGCGGCCCCGCAGGATCGCTGCGCTTCTATGGCGGCGGGGCGACGTTCCTCGAAGGCTTTCAGGCCAATCACAACAGCACCGCCGACGTGCTGCTGATCGGCATGATCGCCGCGGTTGCCTGGATCCGCGAACGCGCGCTGCGCCGCGGCGCGCCGGCCCCCCGCGCGGCGGTGCTGGGCCTGGCCGGCGCGGTTACCGCGGTGCTCGGCCTCGGCGTGGTGCTGACCGCGTCGCGCATGGGCATGGCGCTGCTGCCGGTCGCGCTGATCGCCGCTGCCCTGTTGCTGCGGCCATGGCTGAGCTGGTCGCCCCGCACGCTTGGCGCCGGACTGGCGATCGTCGCGGCGGCCGGCCTGATCGGCGCGCTGGCACTGTCGCGCAACGACATGCTCGGCCGGATCGGCGACCGCTTCAACCTCACCGCCGAGCAGCGCCCCGATCTGTGGGCCGACAGCCTCTATGCCGCCAAAAGCTATTTCCCGGCCGGCGTCGGCATGGGCAATTTCGTTCCGGCGCTGCTGGCGAACGAGCGGCTCGAGGTGGTCCAGGCGGCGGTCCCCAACCGCGCCCACAACGACTATCTCGAACTGCTGGTCGAAGCCGGGGTGGCGGGCATGGCCGCGCTGTCGATCGCCGCCACCGCGCTGGCCCGCGCGTTGTGGCAGGCGCGCCGCGACCCGCCGGCCGGATCGGGTGCCTTCGTCGTGGTCGGGGGCATGGCGCTGCTGGTGCTGGCGCTGCACTCGCTGGTTGATTATCCGCTGCGATCCATGTCTATTGCCCTGGCAGCGGCGGCATGCGCGGGTATCGCGATGCCGCTGCGGGTCGCCCGGGTCCGGCAGGATCAATCCGTAAGGTTGGAAGACACGTGATGATGAACAAGGCTGCCCTTGCCGCAGCACTGGCCGCGCTGGCCTGTTCGGGGTGCGAACACGCCGGCCGCAACGCTTTGCCCACCGGCGCAGCGGCCGAAAAGATTTTTCCGATCCGCGCCGAGGCCGCTGCCGAGGAAGAAGTGCTGCGCATCGGCGACCGGCTGGCGATCCGCGTGCTGGGTGAGCCCGAACTGACTTCTGACCTCTACCGGGTCGACGGCAACGGCAATATCCAGGTGCCGCTGGCCGGCGAAATCCCCGCCGCCGGACTGCGCCCGGGCGAATTGCGCGACGAACTGGTCCGGCGCCTGGGCGCGCGCTTCATTCGCAATCCGCAAGTCGCGGTGATCGTCACCGAACGCAACAAGACGACCTTTGCGGTCGAAGGCGACGTGCGCGAACCGGGGATCTTCGAAGCCACGCCGGCGACCACCCTGCTCGCCGCGATCGCCCAGGCGAAAAGCCCGAACGACCTGGCCAAGCTGGACGAGGTAATGGTCTTCCGGCTGATCAATGGCCAGCGTTCGGGCGCGCGCTTCAACCTGTCCGACATCCGCCGCGGCAACGCGCCCGATCCGCAGATCCTGGCCGGCGACACCGTGGTCGTCGGGCATTCCGCCCTGAAGGGCGCCTGGAAGGAATTCCTCCAGGCCGCGCCCGCCTTCAACCTGTTCTACATTTTCCGCTGAGGGCCATCGTCTTGTCCACCCACGCGATTATCGACGGCCATCATCATGGGACAGGCTTTGCCGATCCGGCCGATGGCGCCGCGCTGTTCGGGCCGCCGCGCGCCAACTTCGACCTGCGCTATCTGCTCGCACTGGTCCGCAGCCACCTGTGGCTGATCCTGGGCATTGTCGCGGCGGCACTGGTCGTGGCGCTGGTCGCGACGCTGCTGCAAACCCCGCGCTACACCGCCTATTCGACCATCCAGATCAACGATCAGAGCGCGCGCGTGCTGGGCGACAAGGACGACAGCAGCGACATGACCGGGAGCAACAGCTGGGATACCGACCGCTTTCTCAAGACCCAGACCGACATCCTGCGCAGCCGCGGGCTGGCGCTGCGCGTGGCGCAAAGCCTGAAAGTAATCGGCAATCCGACCTTCTTCAAGGCCCAGGGCGCCGAACCGCCGCCGCCGGGAACATCGGCCGAGGTCCAGCGGGCCATGGCGGTGGGACTGCTGCTTGGCGGGCTGACGGTCGACCTGCCGCGCGATTCACGCATCGTCACGATCGGCTTCCGCAGCACCGAGCGCGCCACCGCCGCGCAGGTCGCCAACGCCTATGCCAGCGAGTTCATCCAGTCGAACCTGCAGCGCAAGTTCGACAGTTCGTCCTATGCCCGCACCTTCCTTTCGCAGCAGCTCGACGAGAGCCGGCAAAAGCTCGAGGCCTCGGAACGCGCGGTCAACGACTATGCCCGCGCCGCCGGGCTGATCCGCACCCAGCCCGCCACCGCCGGTTCGGCCGAAGGCAACGGCACCCAGGGCTCGTCAGTGACCACGGCCAGCCTGGTCCAGCTCAACGGCGCCGCCAACGACGCGACCGCTCGGCGGATCCAGGCCGAATCGCGCTGGCGTGCGGTTGAAAATGTCCCGCTGCTCGCCTCGACCGAGGTGATTTCCAACCCGTCGGTTTCATCGCTGATCTCGCGCCGGGCCGAAGTGCAGGCCGCGCTCGACCAGGACAAGGCGACGCACCTGGCCGACTATCCCTCGGTCCGGGCCCGCGAATCGGAACTGGCGGCGATCACCCAGCAGCTGGGCCAGGCGGCGCAGAACGTGCGCAATGCGGTGCGCAGCGAATACCAGTCGGCACTGTCGGCCGAGCGCCAGCTGATCGCGCAGGTCAGCCAGCTCAAGGGCGCGACGCTGTCCGAACAGGACAAGACCGTGCAGTACGGCCTGCTCAACCGCGAGGCGGAGACCAACCGCCAGCTCTATGACGGGCTGCTGGAACGCTACAAGACACTCAACGCCGTCGCCGGGGTGAGCCTGAGCAACGTCAACATCATCGACAAGGCTGAAACACCAACGGGCCCGTCCTCGCCGAACT
>JBJTLX010000097.1:0-11777 GCA_046063245.1 Novosphingobium sp. | reverse complement strand
GCCCGGGCGCAAGGCATGGCCTCGTCGGCCGATGTGCGCGGGGCCGGGCGGGCGACGGCGGCTTTTTCCGCCGCACTGGCGGAACAGGAACGGGCGCTCAAGCGCTTCATGTACGACCGGCTCTATCACCACCCCCAGCAGCTCCAGACCGCCGAGCGCGCCCGGGCCGTCACCGCCGGACTATTCGCGGCCTATTCGCAGCAGCCCGAACTGATGGCCGAAAGCTGGGAGTGCTGCCTGCCCGAGCACGAGCCGCAGACCAGCCGCCACATCGTCGATTACATCGCCGGGATGACCGATCGCTTCGCCATTGCCGAATATGCCCGGATCTTCGGCAAGACCCCCGAGGGGCTGAGCAATGTCTGATCCGGTGCGGATTGCCCTTGTCGGTGCGACCGGCCTGATCGGGCAGAGCCTGATCCGCCTCGCGGTCGGCCGCAGCGATTTGCGCCTGGTCGCCGTGGCGCGCCGCGAGGTGCCGCTGCCGGCCGGCGCGCGGATGGAAGTGCTGGTGGCCGAGCCGGATCACTGGGGCGATGCCATCGCCGCGACCAATGCCGACGTGCTGGTCTGCGCGCTCGGCACCACAATCAGGAATGTCGGCGGCGATCAGGGCGCCTTCCGCGCGGTCGATCACGATCTGGTCCTCGCCGTGGTCCGGGCGGCCAAGGCGGCGAACATCCGCCAGGTCATCGTCATCTCGTCGGTCGGCGCCAACATGGCGTCCAAAACCTTTTACCTGCGGGTCAAGGGCGAGGTCGAGCAGGCCCTGGCCAAGATCAAGCCGACCCGGCTCGACATCATCCGCCCCGGGCTGCTGCGCGGCGCGCGCGGTGAGCGCCGGCCGGGTGAGCGGCTGGCGATGCTGGCCGCGCCGCTGACCGATCTGCTGCTCCACGGCGGCTACCGCAGGTACCGCTCGGTCGGTGCGGATACGGTAGCGCGGGCGATTGTCGGCCTGGCCAAGGAGAAGCCGGCCGGACGCTTCGTCTACGAACACGACGCGATCCTGCGTACGGCGCGCAAGGCCGGGGAATGAGCCCCCCGGCGGCGTTGACACTGCACTGTCGGCAAGGCATCGCCGCATGCAGTCGCTGATCGCGCGGGAGAGTTCCGGTGATTCGTCCACCCAGGACGGAAAGCCGGACGCCGAAGGAGCAACCGCCCCGGAATCTCTCAGGCCAACGGACCGCGTGGGTCGATAGCGACGCTCTGGAAAGTGTTCCTGCCTCGGCAGGGGCCGCCGAAGGGGTAACCCGGTCCGATCGGACGGGGGAAAGCTCTCAGGTTTCCGTGACAGAGGGGGCACGTGGCATTTTTGCCCTGTGCGGAGCTCTGTCCTGTGTCCGAAGACGATCACTACGTAGAACCCGAGGTGCAGACCCTGCCGCTCGATGCGTGGCACCGCGCGCGCGGCGGGCGCATGGTCGAATTCGCGGGCTACTGGATGCCGGTGCAGTACGATGGTGAGGGCGGGGGCATCCTGGCCGAGCACCAGTGGACCCGGACAAGCGCCGGGCTGTTCGATGTCAGCCACATGGGCCAGCTCTATGTCTCCGGCGACGGGGTCGAGGCTGCGCTGGAAGCCGTGCTGCCGATCGATCTGGCCACGCTCAAACCCTATGCCCCGCGCTATTCGCTGCTGCTCGACGACAATGGCGGGATCCTTGACGATCTGATGGTCACCCGCTGGGAAACCGGTTTCTACCTTGTGGTCAACGGCGCGACCAAGTGGGACGACATCGCCCATCTGCGTGAAAGCCTGCCCGACGAGGTCACTATCATGCACCTCGATGACAGTGCCTTGCTGGCGCTGCAGGGGCCCAAGGCGGTCGACGCGCTGGCGCGCATCGCCGAAGGGGAGGTGCCGCTGACCGCGCTGACCTTCATGAAGGGCGGCACCTTCAAGATTGCCGGGATCGATGCCTGGATCAGCCGTTCGGGCTATACCGGCGAGGACGGCTTCGAGATTTCGATCCCGGCGGAGAACGCCGCGCAGATCGCCGAACTGATCTGCGCCCAGCCGGAAGTGCACCCGATTGGCCTCGGCGCGCGCGACAGCCTGCGGCTGGAGGCCGGACTGCCGCTTTACGGCCATGACCTTTCGCCCGAGACCAGCCCGGTTGAGGCCGACCTGCTGTTCGCGATCAACAAGCGCCGCCGCAGCGAAGGCGGCTTTCCCGGCGCTGAGCGGATCCTGCAGGAAATCACCGGGGGTGCCCCGCGCAAGCGGATCGGCCTGGCTCTCGAAGGGCGTCAGGCGGCGCGCGAGGGTGCAGAGGTTTATGTTGAAGATCAGAAGATTGGCGTGCTGACTTCGGGCGGATTCTCACCCACGTTGGGTCATCCGATCGCGATGGCCTATGTCGCTACCGCGCACGCCGCGCCCGGCACAGCCGTTGAAATCGACGTGCGCGGCAAGCGCTTGCCGGCCCGCGTCGTCACCATGCCCTTCGTCCCCCACCGCTATCACCGCTGAGGAGCTGCCCCATGCCCCGCTACTTCACCCAGGACCATGAATGGATCGACGTCGACGGCGATGTCGGCACCATCGGCATCACCGACTATGCCCAGGGCCAGCTCGGCGACATCACTTACGTCGACCTGCCCGCCGCCGGTACCGCGGTGAAGAAGGGCGACGCGCCCTGCGTGGTCGACAGCGTCAAGGCCGCGAGCGACGTCTACGCCCCGGTCTCCGGCACGGTCAGCGAAAGCAACGCCGCGCTGGAAGGCGAACCCGAACTGGTCAACACCGACCCTGAAAAGGGCGGCTGGCTGTTCCGCGTGACGCTGAGCGATGCCAGCGAGCTGGGCGGCCTGATGGACCGTGCTGCTTATGATGCCTACGTCGCTGGCTTGTGAACCGATTTCGTTCATTGACCGCAGTCGGCTTGCTTGCAGCGTGTGCAAATCCGTCGCCTTCCGCTGAAGTCTCGCCTGGCGAAGTCATTGCAAATATTCATGCTTGGAACGGCAAGGAAGTGACCGTCGTTGGCTGGCTTGGGCAATGCGAAGGCTATGATTGCGCAATCTACTCGTCGCTCAAGGACGCCAGGGTTGTCGTCGAGGACGATTCTCGAACGGAGACTTGGTCAGCAGCGATGAATCGACGTTTGAGCATTGGGTATGAAGAGAGCTTCGATCGGTCGGCCAAGCCTCTTCAGTTTAAGCGAGTACATTTACGCGCGCGCGTAAATGATCAGTGCTGGCCTGCTAACTGCACAGACCGCGCAAACGTTCTTGAACCCGTGTCAATTGAGAAGGCTGAGTAGGATTTTTATGCGCTACCTCCCCCTGACACCCGCCGATCGCAGCGCCATGCTCGGCGTGATCGGCGCGGCTTCGGTCGATGAGCTGTTTGCCGATGTGCCGGCCGAAGCGCGGCTCTCGGGCCCGATTGCCGGCCTGCCGCTGCGGGCGACCGAAATGGCGGTCGAACGCCACATGGGCGCGCTGGCGGCGAAGAACCTCAGCGCCGGGGCGGCACCGTTCTTCCTTGGGGCAGGGGCCTATCGCCACCACATTCCCGCCTCGGTCGACCACCTGATCCAGCGCGGCGAGTTTCTCACTGCCTATACCCCCTACCAGCCCGAGATCGCCCAGGGCACGTTGCAGGTGCTGTTCGAGTTCCAGACCCAGGTGGCGCGGCTGTTCGGGGTCGATGTCGCCAATGCGTCGATGTACGACGGCTCGACCGCGTGCTGGGAAGCGATCGCGATGGCCGGGCGGATCACCAAGCGCAAGAAGGCGCTGCTTTCGCGCGGGCTGCATCCGCACTATGCCGCGACCGCCGTGACAATGGCCAGGTATACCGGCGATTGCATCGACACCAAGGCGCCCAAGCTGGGTGAACCCGGGCCGGCCGGCCTGATTGCCGGGATCGACGAGGAGACCAGCTGCGTCGTGGTGCAATACCCCGACATCCTCGGCCGCATTCCCGATCTGCCCGCAATCGCCGAAGCCGCCCATGCCAAGGGCGCGCTGCTGATCGTGGTCGTGACCGAGCCGGTCGCGCTCGGCCTGCTCGAAGCGCCGGGGCATCTGGGCGCCGACATCGTGGTCGGCGAAGGCCAGTCGCTTGGCGTCGGCCTGCAGTTCGGAGGACCCTACCTCGGCCTGTTTGGTTGCCGCGAAAAGTTCATGCGCCAGATGCCGGGGCGGCTGTGCGGCGAGACCGTCGACGCCGAGGGCAAGCGCGGCTTCGTCCTCACCCTCTCGACCCGCGAGCAGCACATCCGGCGCGAGAAGGCGACCAGCAATATCTGCACCAATGCAGGGCTTTGCGCACTGGCCTTCAGTATTCACATGACCTTGCTTGGCGGCGAGGGGCTGGAGCAGCTGGCCCTGGTCAACCACGCCCGCGCGCAGGAAACCGCCGAACGGCTGCGCCAGGTGCCGGGTGTCGAGATCATGAATACGGTGTTTTTCAACGAGTTCACCGTGATACTGCCCAGCGACGCGCGCGAAGTGGTCCGCGTCCTCGCCGACCTGAACGTGCTCGGCGGGGTCTCGCTCGGGCGGCTCTATCCCGGCGATCCGGCACTGGCCAGGGCGATGGTCGTGACCGCGACCGAATGCACCACCAGCGCGGATATCGAAGCCCTGGCCACGGCCCTGGAAGGAGTTCTGGCATGAGCGCCGTCAACGCCGCCGGCTGGCGTCCCGAAATGGGGCCGGCGCAGCATCCCGGCCACGAAGCGCCCGCTCTGGCCACCGCCAGCGGCGACCGCGGGCTGATGCTGGAAGAACCGCTGATCTTCGAACTGGGCAGGCCCGGTTCGACCGGGGTCGACATCGATCCCGCCAGCCGCGATGTTTCGCCCGAACTGGCAAAGTTTCGGCGTCAGACACAGGCAGCACTGCCCGGCCTGACCGAGCCCGAGACGGTGCGCCACTATACCCGCCTGTCGCGCCAGAACTATGCGATCGACCTCGGGCCGTTTCCGCTCGGCTCGTGCACGATGAAGCACAACCCGCGGCTCAACGAAAAGGTCGCGCGGATGGCGGGGTTTGCCGATCTCCACCCGCTGGCGCCGCAGCAGACCGTGCGCGGCGCGCTGGAAGTGATCAACGAGCTGGCGCACTGGCTGATCGCGCTGACCGGCATGCACGGCGTGGCGATGACCCCCAAGGCCGGCGCGCATGGCGAGCTGTGCGGCGTGCTGTGCATCAAGGCGGCGCTGCAGGCGCGCGGCGAGGACCGCCGGGTCATGCTGGTCCCCGAAAGCGCCCACGGCACCAATCCCGCCACCGCGGCCTTTGCCGGTTTTGCGATCGAGAACATTCCTGCTACTGCGGAAGGGCGCGTCGATCTCGCCGCATTGAAAGCCCGGCTGGGGCCGGACGTGGCCGGCGTGATGATCACAAATCCCAATACCTGCGGCCTGTTCGAACGCGATCTTAAAGTGATTTCCGAAGCCGTCCACGCCGCCGGCGGCTATGTCTATTGCGATGGAGCGAACTTCAACGCGATTGTCGGCAAGGTCCGCCCCGGCGACCTTGGCATCGATGCGATGCACATCAACCTGCACAAGACCTTTTCCACCCCGCACGGCGGCGGCGGGCCGGGTTCGGGCCCGGTGGTGCTGTCCGCAGCGCTCAGCCCCTTTGGTCCGCTGCCTTATACCGCGCGCACCGCCGATGGCGTGGTGCATCTGGTCGAGGAGGAAGACGCGGCGGCGATGGGCCATGCCCAGTCGTTCGGGCGGATGGCGGCGTTCCACGGCCAGATGGGGATGTTCACCCGCGCGCTGACCTATATCCTCAGCCACGGCGCCGACGGCCTGCGCCAGGTTGCCGAGGATGCGGTGCTCAACGCTAACTATGTCCTGCGCAGCCTCGACGACGTGCTCGACGCGCCGTTCGGGGCCAGCGGGCCGTGCATGCACGAGGCACTGTTCAGCGACGACAACCTGCCCGAGGGCTTCTCCACGCTCGACATCGCCAAGGGCCTGATCGACGAAGGGTTCCACCCGATGACGGTCTATTTCCCGCTGGTGGTTCACGGTGCCATGCTGATCGAACCGACCGAGACCGAGAGCAAGGCCGGGCTCGACCGCTTCATCGCATCGATGCGCAGCCTCGCCGCGCGGGCCAAGGCCAGCGACGCCAGCCTCAAAACCGCGCCGCATTTCGCCCCGCGGCGGCGGCTGGACGAGACCCAGGCCGCGCGCAAGCCGGTGCTCAACTGGCAAGGCGACTGAGTTATGTGGCCCACGCTGTTCACCTTCACCAATGCCGTCGCGGTCATCGGCTGGGCGGCGCTGCTGTTTCTGCCCCGCGCGGCGCTGGTGCGCAGCACGGTGATGTACGCAGGCGTGGGGCTGCTGTGCCTGACCTATGGCGTCATTTTCGCGCTATTGGTGAGCGGATCGGCTGACCCGGGGCTGGTCGCCGGCGCGGACGGGGCGATCAAGGACTATTCGATTGCCGGGATCCGCGCCCTGTTCCAGTCCGATGGCGGGATCGTGCTGGGCTGGACGCACTATCTGGCGTTTGACCTGTTCACCGGACTGTGGATCGCCGCCGACGCCGATAACAAGGGCTTTGGGCGGATCAGCCAAGCACCGTTCCTGATCGCGACCTTCCTTGCCGGTCCGATCGGCCTTGGTGCCTGGCTCCTGATTCGCGAGCGCCGCGCCCGCGCCGCGGCGCGCGCCGCGGGTGGGCGCTGAACGCCTAGTTGATCGCCTTGTCGCCGGCCTGGCCGACCGATTCGATATCGCGGCCCACCCCCTTGACGGTGTTGCAGGCGGTGGCGGTCATGGCGACGCCGACGGCGCCGAGGATGAGAACAATCTTGCGGATCATGGGGCGGTTCCTTTGGCTGGTCGGGGCAATGTCTAGCCCGCTCGGTGTGCGGCGCGCAATAGCCCGGCCTTCCTGAACACAATACGATCCGCATGGGCGCCGAATCCGGCTTTGCGACGAACCGCCATTCCGCTGCGGCGGATGGCAGCGGTGCGGCGGCCCGCGCCGGGGACATCCCCAGTGCAAGGGCTGGGCGCTGGACGGCGGGCGCAGCGATGCTCTAGCGCGCGGTCATGGACTGGCAAACGCTGATCGACGAGGACTGGTTCCGGTATCTGCTGATGCCGGGGCTGGGCGCGGCGGCCCTTGCCGTGGCCGCCTGGCGCGCCGACCGGCGGCGCATGCGGCGCAGCGATCCCGACGCGGTCGGCTGGCTGCCGTGGCGCGACGTGGCGTTCTGGTCGACCTTTGCCGCGGTGGTACTGTTCGGCTTTGCGGCGCGGGCGTGGCTGGGCTCGGCTTAGAGGCAGGCCTCGAGATAGGCCTGGTCGAAGCCGAACTGGCGGGCCTTTTCCAGGGTGTAGGGACGCAGGCCCGAGGGGCGGAATTCGCCGATGATCTTGCCGTCGTCGGTTTCGTCCAGATACTCGAACTTGAACAGTTCTTGCGTCACGATCACGTCGCCTTCCATCCCGATCACCTCGGTGATGTTGGTGGTGCGGCGCGAACCGTCGCGCAGGCGCTTGACCTGGACGATGATGTCGACCGATTCGGCGATCTGGCGCGAAATCGCTTCCTTCGGGATCTTGATGTCGCCCATCAGGATCATGTTTTCCATACGGCCCAGGCATTCGCGCGGGCTGTTGGCGTGGAGCGTGCACATCGATCCGTCGTGGCCGGTGTTCATCGCGGCGAGCAGATCGAAGCACTCCGCGCCGCGGATTTCGCCCAGGATGATCCGGTCGGGACGCATACGCAGGGCGTTCTTGACCAGATCGCCGATGGTGATCGCGCCCTGGCCTTCAAGGTTGGGCGGGCGGGTTTCCAGCGGAAGCCAGTGCGGCTGCTGCAAGCGCAGTTCGGCGGCGTCTTCGATCGTCAGCACGCGCTCGCCCGGGTCGATCATCTTCGACAGGGCGTTGAGCATGGTGGTCTTGCCCGAACCGGTACCGCCCGAAATGACGATGTTCATGCGGCAGGCGCCGGCAATCTTCAGCGCGGTCGCCATCTTGTCGCTCATCGACCCGAAGTCGCGCAGCATGTCGATGGTGATCGGCTTTTCGGAGAACTTACGAATCGAGATCGCGGTGCCGCGCAGCGACAGCGGCGGGACGATGACGTTGACGCGGCTGCCGTCCTTGAGACGGGCGTCGGCCAGCGGCGTGGTCTGGTCGACGCGACGGCCGACCTGGTTGACGATGCGCTGGGCGATCTGGAACAGGTGGCTTTCGTCGCGGAAGCGGATCGGGGCCAGCGTCAGCTTGCCCTTCTTTTCGATGTAGGTCTGGTCCGGCCCGTTGACCATGATGTCCGATACGTCGGGATCGTTGAGCAATTCTTCGAGCGGGCCGAAGCCGAGCAGCTCGTAAATCAGGACCTTTTCCAGCGCGAACTGTTCGCGGCGGTTAAGGGTAACTTTGAGCTCAGCCAGCACTTCGAGGATGATCGGGCGGAACTCTTCCGACAGCTCGTCCTTGGTCAGCGTCGCCGCTGCTTCGGGATCGACGCGTTCGAGCAGGCGCGGCAGCACCTGTTCCTTGATCTTGTGGACCGAGGCTTCGAAGCCTTCGGCGTTGTAGGTGTTTTCGTGGACGCCGTTGACCCGGTCGGCCAGGCGGGTCATCGCATCGACGTTCTTGTTGTTGCTGTTGTCCGTGCTGGGCAGCGCGATGTCTTCGCCGGGCAATGGCGGGAACTGGTCGCCGCCAAAGGGCGCGGGCGTGTTGGCCTTGGCCGCTTCGCCGCCGCCCTTCATCGGGCGCGCCACGCCGAATTGCGGCCGGGCCCCCGGGGCCATGCCACTTGCGCCATTGCGTCGGCCGAATGCGCTCATCTTGCCTACACCCTCGAATTCAAGCCGCCAGCACTAGGTCCGGCATGGCTACTGTGTGCCTTACGGGTTTGGTGAATAAACCGGAAACTTTGAAGATTTCCTAAAGCGGCCAACCAAAACCGCTGACTGCCATGGGCGCTTTGCGCGGCGGCCCAGGCGCGCTACAGCGGATCGCTACGCACTATCGCAGAGTGGTTTCGATGTCCTTTCGCCTGGTTGCCTGTGCCATTGCCGCGCTGATCGCCGCGGCGCCCATTGCCGCAGCCCCGGCCGAAGAGGCCTTGCCCGGGTTCATGGCCGGCACCTGGATGATGGAAGACGGCGCCGCGTGGAGCGACGAGCTGTGGTCCGATGCCAAGGGCGGGCTGATGCTGGGTGTCTCGCGCTCGGGGTTCGGCAAGGAACTGCGGATCTGGGAAATGGCGCGGATCGAGCGCAAGGCCGATGGTTCGGTCAGCTTTTTCGCCCAGCCGCGCGGACGGCCGGAAACCGAATTCAAGCAGGTGCTGCGCAGCGCCGACGCGGTCGAGTTCGCCAATCCGGCAAACGACTATCCGCAGCGGATCCGTTATTGGCGCCAGGGCCAGCTGCTGATGGCCGAGATCTCCAGGCTCGACGGCAGCGACGTGATGCGCTGGAACTATCGCCCCGTCGTGGCCCCGGCCGAGTAACGCCGATGACCCGCCAACGCGCCTTTGCCCAGGTCGATGTCTTCACCGCGGTGCCCTACAAGGGCAACCCGGTGGCGGTGGTGCTCGACGGCGAGGGGTTGAGCGATGCCGAAATGCAGGCCTTCGCCAACTGGACCAACCTGTCGGAAACGACCTTCGTCCTGCCCGCCACCGATCCCGCCGCAGATTACCGGCTGCGCATCTTCACCCCCAAGGACGAACTGCCGTTTGCCGGTCATCCGACGCTGGGCAGCGCCCATGCTGTGGTTGCCGCCGGACTTGCCCAGCCCCGCGGCGGGCGGCTGGTGCAGCAATGCGCGGTCGGCCTGGTCGAACTGGCACTCGACGGCGAAGGGCTGTCGTTCCGCTTGCCGCGTTACGCGCTGACGCCGCTCGACGATCCCGAGGCGACCGCCTGGCTGGGCGACGGCGTCGCGGTGGTGGGCACGCCCCATGCCGTCGATGTCGGGCCGACCTGGCTGATCGCCCAGCTGGCCGACATGTGCGCGCTGGACCGGCTGGCGCACGATCCCGCCCGGCTGACGCGGTACTATCACGCGACCGGGATGACCGGGGCGACGATCTTCGCGGTCGATGGCGGGCAGGTCATGGTCCGCAGCTTTGCGCCGGGCGACGGCATTCCCGAAGATCCGGTCTGCGGCAGCGGCAACGCGGCGGTGGCGGCCTATCGCCTGACGATGGGGCAGATCGATGCGGGCGCGACCTATGTCGCCAGCCAGGGCACCCAGCTGGGCCGCGACGGCAAGGTCTCGATCCGCATCGAGGGCAATGACATCCACGTCGGCGGTCAATGCGTGATCTGTGTGTCAGGGCACGTCACGCTCTGACGCTGCCAATCGATTGCAGATGCGGCCTTTTGTCGCGGCGCGGCGTTAACTAACTGGCAGATAGAGATAATAAGGCGAAGATGCGGGGCACGATGAAAGTCGCTTTCCTACAATACGCCTCCGTACAGACAGGCTAGATCATCCTTAACAACAGCCGAAAATCGGTCGCCGCGTCGCATTTAGAACCGGAGAACGTTTCGTGCCGAAATTGCCTACCCGCACCCCGCAATTCGATCCGCTGTACAAGCTGATCCTGGTCAGCCTGATCGTCTTCATGTTCGGGCTGTTCGTGACCAACGAGCAGGCCCGTCTGGTCTTCCTGCATCCATTTTCCTGAAGACGTTCCACCCCCCACAACTAAAAAGGGCGGCTCGAACGAGCCGCCCTTCGTTTGTCGCCAGGCGCGGGGATCAACCCTCGACGTGCTCGGCCAGCACGGTCAGGCCGTTTTCGCCGACCTCGGCAAAGCCGCCCTGGACCTGGATTTCTTCGGGCTGGGCGCCCTCGGTCTTGTAGACCCGCAGCGTGCCGGCGCGGACGGTCGACATGAACGGCGCGTGGCCCTCCAGCACGCCGAACTCGCCCTCGGTGCCGGGGACGACGACCATGTAGACGTCGTCCGAACGGACGAGGCGGGCCGGGGTGACGAGTTCGAAGTGGAGCATCGTAAACATCGCTCCGCTTGTCGGAGCGCCTCTAGTCTCCCCTTCCGCTTGCGGGAGGGGCCGGGGGAGGGCCTGTTACAGCTAGGTGAGGGTGGCCAACGTGCCCTCCCCTAGCCCCTCCCGCAAGCGGAAGGGGAAATTGCGGTGCCCGGCTTGCGCCGGGCGTACCATGTCAAGCCTCGTCGGCCATCTTCTTGGCCTTGGCGACCGCTTCGTCGATCCCGCCGACCATGTAGAAGGCCGACTCCGGCAGGTGATCGTATTCGCCCTCGACCACGGCCTTGAACGACTTCACGGTGTCTTCGACCTGGACGAACTTGCCCGGGATGTTGGTGAAGACCTCGGCGACGTGGAACGGCTGGCTGAGGAAGCGCTGGATCTTGCGCGCGCGGGCGACGGTCAGCTTGTCCTCTTCCGACAGTTCATCCATGCCGAGAATGGCGATGATGTCCTGCAGCGACTTGTACTTCTGCAAGGTTTCCTGAACGCGGCGGGCAACGTCGTAATGCTCCTGGCCGACAACGGCCGGGGTCAGCACGCGGCTGGTCGAATCGAGCGGGTCGACCGCCGGATAGATGCCGAGTTCCGAAATCGCGCGGTTGAGCGTGGTCGTCGCGTCCAAGTGGGCGAACGAGGTGGCCGGCGCGGGGTCGGTAAGATCGTCGGCGGGAACGTAGATCGCCTGGACCGAGGTGATCGAGCCCTTGTTGGTCGAGGTGATGCGTTCCTGCAGCGCGCCCATGTCGGTCGCCAGGGTCGGCTGATAGCCCACCGCCGAAGGAATACGGCC
>JBJTLX010000096.1:0-8556 GCA_046063245.1 Novosphingobium sp. | reverse complement strand
ACCGGCACCGTGCCCGAGCATCTGCTCCTGCCGGCCAGCGAGGCGTTGCTTGACGACGCCACGATCAAGCGCTTCCGCACTCGCTATGTCGAGAAGTTCGGCGCCGCGGCCACGTCAGACCCGCTCTACGGCGCGGTCAGCGAAGGGCGGCGGCTTGCCGGCATGGAACACTGGCTGCCGCTGTTCGAGGACAAGCTGGTCACGCTGTTCGACCATCTCGATCCGGCCGACCTGGTGCTGATCGACAATGGCGCGCTGTCTGCCGCCGACGAGCGGCTAGGCGACGTGGCCGACTACTTCGCCGCGCGCACCGACACCGCCGGGAAGGCGGCGGGCAGCTATCGCCCGCTAGGTCCGGACGCGCTCTACCTCGACAAAGGTGAGCTCGACGCCGCGCAGGCCGGACGTCCGATCCACCGCACCGACATCTTCGCCCAGCCTGAAGGCGCCGGCGTGATCGATTGCGGCTTTTCCGGCAGCCGCGATTTCGCCCCCGAACGCGCCCGCGGCGACAATGTTTACGAAGCCGCCGCGACGTACCTAACCGGTCAGGCCAAGCGCGGGCGCAAGACCCTGATCGCCGCCTATTCGACCGGCAGCCGTGCGCGCATCGCCGCGATCCTGGGCGAAGCTGCGCGCCCTGAGCCGGTCCTGGCCGACAGCTGGCAGGAGGCACTGGGTCTCGCCACCAAGGGCGCGCCGGTGGCAATGGTCCTGCCGCTCGAAACCGGCTTCGCCAACGATCAGATCGAGCTGGTTACCGAGCAGGACATTCTGGGTGACCGGCTGGTCCGGCGCAAGAAGAAGCGCAAGGGCGCCGACGCCTTCATGGCCGAGCTGGCCGCGCTGACCCCGGGCGATCTGGTGGTTCACATGGACCACGGCATCGGCCGCTATGGCGGGCTCCAGTCGATCCCGGTCGGCGACAGCCCGCACGATTGCGTGATGCTGACCTACCACGGCGGCGACAAGCTCTACGTTCCGGTCGAGAATATCGACGTACTCAGCCGCTTTGGCTCCGACGCGGAGTTCGTCGCGCTCGACCGGCTCGGCGGCGAGGCCTGGCAGAAGCGCAAGAGCCGCCTCAAGGAACGGATCCGCGAGATCGCGCACGAACTGCTGCGCACCGCGGCGCAGCGCGCCTTGCGCACTGCCCCGGCACTGCTCCCCGAACAGGCCAGCTACGACCAGTTCGTCGAGAAGTTCCCGTGGCAGGAAACCGACGATCAGGACGCCGCGATCGACGATGTCCTGGCCGATCTGGGCGAAGGCAAGCCGATGGACCGGCTGGTCTGCGGCGATGTCGGCTTCGGCAAGACCGAGGTCGCGCTGCGCGCCGCCTTTGTCGCGGCGATGGCCGGGCAGCAGGTCGCGGTGATCGCCCCGACCACCTTGCTTGCCCGCCAGCACTACACCGGTTTTACCGAGCGCTTCGCCGGCTTCCCGCTCAATGTCGGGCGGCTGTCGCGGCTGGTCGGCGACAAGGAGGCCCGGGCGACCAAGGCCGGGCTGGCCGACGGCACGGTCGACGTGGTGATCGGCACCCACGCACTGCTGGCCAAATCGCTGCAGTTCAAACGGCTTGGCCTGGTCGTGGTCGACGAAGAGCAGCGTTTTGGCGTCACCCACAAGGAAACGCTCAAGCAGCTGCGCACCAACGTCCACATGCTGACGCTGACCGCTACCCCGATCCCGCGCACACTGCAGATGGCGATGTCGGGCCTGCGCGAGCTGTCGGTGATCCAGACCCCGCCGGTCGACCGCCTGGCGGTGCGCACTTACGTGATGGAATGGGACGACATGGTGATGCGCGAGGCGCTGCTGCGCGAACATCATCGCGGCGGACAGAGCTTCATCGTCGTGCCGCGGATCGCCGACATGCCCGATGTCGAGAAATGGCTGCATGAGACAGTGCCGGAAATCCGCTTCGTCACCGCCCACGGCCAGATGGCGCCCAGCGAGGTCGAAGAACGGATGAGCGCGTTCTACGAGAAGAAGTACGAGGTGCTGCTGTCGACCACCATCGTCGAATCAGGCCTCGACATCCCCAGCGCCAACACCATCATCATCCACCGCGCCGACCGCTTCGGGCTGGCCCAGCTCTACCAGCTGCGCGGGCGGGTCGGCCGCTCGAAGCTTCGCGCTTACGCCTACCTGACCACGCCGGCCGATACCCAGCTGTCCGAAGTCGCCGAAAAGCGCTTGAAAGTGCTGGGCGATCTCGACAGCCTCGGCGCGGGTTTCCAGCTCGCCAGCCACGATCTCGACATCCGCGGCGCGGGCAATCTGCTCGGCGATGAGCAGTCGGGCCATATCCGCGAGGTCGGCTTCGAACTCTACCAGTCGATGCTCGAGGATGCGATTCTTGCGGCCAAGGCGGGCGAACTGGGGTTGGCAAGGGAGCGCCATTCGCTCAGCCCGCAGATCACCGTCGATGCGCCGATCATGATTCCGGAGGACTACGTCCCTGATCTGGCGGTGCGCATGGCGCTCTATCGCCGCCTCAACGATGCCGAGGACCAGGCCGAGATCGAGGCGCTGTCGGCCGAAATGATCGACCGCTTCGGCCCCCTGCCCCCGGCCACCGCAAACCTGGTCAGGCTGATCCAGATCAAGCGCCAGGCGGTCGAGGCCAATATTGCCAAGATCGATGTCGGCCCCAAGGGCACGCTGGTCGCCTTCCACAACGACACCTTCCCCGATCCCGAGGGGCTGTTCGCCTATGCCCAGCGCCTGGAAGGCACGATCAAGCTGCGCCCCGACAGCAAGATCGCGGTGGTCCGCGCCTGGGCCGATCCGCAGGCCCGCCTCAACGGGCTGTTCCAGCTGACCAAGGGGCTCAGTGCGATCGCGCGCAAGGCGCGTTGATAGTTAAGGCGATTGCCAAGCATGGCGACCATGGCAATGTGCCGCGCGATGAAAGCCCTGCCCCGCCCCAATGCCGTACTGGCCGCGCTGATTCTGGCGCTGTTCGTGCTGGCGACGCAATTTGTCAGCGTCGGGCGCGAGGTGATCGATCCCGACGAATCGACCTTCATCCTGATGGGGGCCGATGTCGCCAAGGGGCATCTGCCCTTTGTCGAACAGTTCGATCTCAAGCCGCCGATGATCTTCCTGGCGATCGGCGCGGTTCTCGCGGTGTTTGGCAAGAGCATCGCGGCGGTGCGGCTGCTTGGCGATGCGATGCTGCTGGGCACAGCCATGCTGACCTTCTGCTTTGCCCGCCGCCTGACCGGTGCCTGGTCGGCGCTGGGCGGGGCCCTGCTCTATGTTGCCTTCGCCAGCCTCGATCTGGGTCAGCCGACCTATAGCGAGCTGCCGGCATTGCTGCTGGGCATGGGCGCACTGCTGGTGCTGGCGGCGCCCCCGGTGACGCTGCGCAAGGCCGCGCTGGCCGGGCTGCTGCTGTCGCTGGCGGTTCTTTCGCGCACCAACCTCTATCAACTGCCGGTGGTATTCGGTCTGCTCCTGCTGGTCGCGGCACTGCGCAAGTGCGGCCAGGTCCATCCGCGCGCCTGGCTGGCATTCGGCCTCGGCGGACTGGTTCCGGTCGCGGCGATGGTCCTGGTCTACGGCCTGGCGGGCCAACTCGCTGTGCTCAAGCTGGCGATGATCGACGTGCCGCTGGCCTATGCCCAGCAGGTCGGTCCCGGCGCGGCGCTGATCGAGAACTCAGGCAGTTCTATGTCACTGCCACGATCGCGCCGCTGATCGTGATCCCCTTCGTGCTGCTGACCGTGCTCGGCGCGGGGCTGGCGGCGGCGCGGCTGGCCTACCCGGCGGACCGGGACGAGGCCTGGCGGCTGACCGTGCTGTTCCTGGCCCTGGCCGCACTGCTGCTCAGCCTGGTGCTGAGCGGCGCGGTCTACCCCCACTACTGGCTGCAACTGCTGCCGGTGCTGGCGGTGTTTGGCGCGGTCGCCCTCGGCTTTATCGCGCAGCTCCGCTTCGGGCGCTGGATCGCGGTGGTGCTGGCGGCAACCCCTGTCGCCGCTGCCGTCGCCGAGCGGCTGCCGCAGTCGCTGGCGGTGGCGCGCGATCCCGGCGGCGCGACGGCGCGGTTCGAAGTCGCCGCCGCCGCGCGGCACATCGCTGCCTCGGGGCTGCGCAATCCCACGGTCTGGCCGTGGCGCAAGCAGCTGATCGACTGGTATCTGGACGCGCCGCAATTGTCCAAAGCCGGGGTCCAACCCGAAAACATCGCCCGCCCGCCGATCGTCGGCCCGCTTGCCGCGCACGGCTATGTCGGCAAGGATGAGGTCGGGCGGCTGCTCGCGCTCAAACCCGATTTCATCGTCACCGACAGCAAAGGCAAGGGCATTGAGTGGATGCGTGCCACCGGGCGTCCGGTCGATGCCTGGCTGATGGCAAATTACCGCCGCGATGCACAGTTCGGCGATGTCGTGGTCTACCGCCGGCTCATGCGGCCGTAGCAAACGCGATGAATTCGTCCGCCGCCATCGGCTTGGCGCGCAGGAACCCCTGGTAGGAATCGCACCCCTCGGCCGCGGCCAGGACGCGCTGGGCTTCGCTCTCGATCCCCTCGGCCACCACCTTGAGGTCGAGCGCACGGGCCATCGCGACGATCGCGCGCAGCACCGCCAGGTCGCGCGGATCGGCGGCGATCCCGTCGATCATGCTGCGATCGAGCTTGAGCATGTGCAGCGGCAGCAGCTTGAGATAGCGGAAATTGCAGAACCCCGCGCCGAAATCGTCGAGCGCAATCCGCGCACCCTGCGCCGCCAGCGCCTCGAGCATTCGGGCGGCCTGGGCGACGTCGGCCAGCAGCACCTGTTCGGTCACTTCCAGCGTCAGCCGCCACAACGGAAAGCGGCATTGCGCGGCTAGCGCGGTGAAATCGGTCGCAAAGCTGCCCGATGCCAGATCGCTGGGGGTGACATTGAGCGAGAGCCGCAGGTCCATCGGCCAGCGCTGCGCACCCGTCAGCGCCAGCCGCGCGATGTGGGCCGAAAGCTGGGCGACGTGATCGGCGCGCTCGGCGATGCTGAACAGCGCCCCCGCCCCGATCCGCCCCAGCTTGGGGTGGTTCCAGCGGGCCAGCGCCTCGCCCCCGACCAGCCGGTCGTCGGCACAGCCGAATTGCGGCTGATAGACCACTTCGATCTCGCCCCCGTCGAGCGCGCGCAGCAGATCGCCTTCGAGCAGGGCGGCGCTGCGCCCGGCGCGGGTCGCTTCGCCATCGGCCCACAGCAGGCGCCTTCCGGGATGAGTCATCACCCGCGACAGCGCCTGGCCGAGCCGGTCGAGCAGCGAATCGGCGTCCTCCGCCGCCAGCCCGCGGATCAGCGCGGCGCGCGGCGAGAGGCGCAAGGTTGAACCCTGCCCGGCGATCGGGCGCGCCAGCACGTCGAGCAATTGCGCCGCGGCAAGCTGCCAGCCCTCGCGGCTGCACGGTTCGGCGCTGAGCACCAGGAACTGTCCGCCGCCGCTGCGCGCCACCAGCCAGCTGCCATCGAGCTCGCTCGCCGCGAACTGCTTGAGCCGCTGCGCCACTTCGGCCAGCGCGGCATCGCCCGCCGGGCTGCCATAGGCCAGATTGACCGCATCGAAGCGTCGCAGCCCGAGCAGCATGGCGTGGACCTGGCGGCCCTTGCCCAGCCAGCGCGCCAGCCGCTCGCGCGCGGCGTCGCGCCCGGGCAATCCGGTCACGGCGTCGCGGGCTGTCTCCCGATCGGTTCTCGCGGCAGCAGTCATCTCCTCGCCATAAGCGCGAACCCGCTACCAAATTGTTGCGTTGCCAAGCAGGGTCCTGCGCCATATGCACCCGTCGATGCCCGCCGCCCCGCGCCTTGCCCTGATGCCGTCGGATACCGAGCGTGCGCACGAGGCGGCGGATGCATTGCGGCAAACCGGGGATTTCGTCCCGCTCGACCAGGCCGAGGTGCTGATCGCCCTGGGCGGCGACGGGCACATGTTGCACTGCCTGCACCAGCTGCTCGACAGCGGACGCGACATCCCGGTCTATGGCCTCAACTATGGCACCGTCGGGTTCATGATGAACCGCCCCAAGTCGAGCCGGACGCTACAGGAACGCATTTCAAGGGCCAAACCACTGGTCGTCACCCCGCTGGAAATGGTCGCCACCACCGGCAGCGGCAGCGAGGAAACGGTCAGCGCGATCAACGAAGTGTCGCTGCTGCGCGAAACCCGCCAAACCGCCAAGCTCGAAGTCTCGGTCAACGGCAAGGTGCGCCTGCCCGAATTGTTCTGCGACGGCATCCTGGTGGCGACGCCGGCCGGATCGACCGCCTACAACCTCTCCGCCAACGGCCCGATCCTGCCGATGGGATCGAACATGCTGGCGCTGACCCCGATCAGCCCGTTCCGCCCGCGGCGCTGGCGCGGCGCGATCATCCCCGATCACTACGACGTCCAGTTCCGCGTGCTCGAACCGGTAAAGCGCCCGGTCGCCGCCGTGGCCGACCAGAAGGAACTGCGCGACATTCTGGCGGTGCGGATCCGCGTGGCGCAGGAACGGCGGTTGCAACTGCTGTTCGATCCCGGCCGCACGCTGGAAGAACGCATCTTTGCCGAGCAGTTCCATTTCTGACGATTTTTCCGCAGCGCCACGCTTGCCAAACCGCGAAGCACTGTTATAGGCGCACCCCTGCCCGCAAGGCGGCCGAGCATTCCCCGATAGCTCAGCGGTAGAGTAGGTGACTGTTAATCACTTGGTCGTAGGTTCGAATCCTACTCGGGGAGCCACCTTCGCACCTTTTCAAGGCCCTGCCCCGCGGCGGGGCCTTTGCTTTTTCAGCCCAGCAACAGCCGCGATCCGGCCCAGATCGTCAGCGCCGCGGTCAGCCAGCGGATGACCCTTTCCGGCAGGAAGCGCAGCGCCAGCACGCTGCCGAGCTGCCCGCCCAGCACCACCGCGACCAGCAGCGGCAAGGCGCCGGTCAAAGCCTCACCGAACCGTTCGGGGCCGTTCTTGGCCAATTGGCCGACCAACCCGGTGACCGAATTGATCAGGATGAACAGGCTGGTCGTCGCGGCGATCTCGCGCGCTTTGGCCCAGCGGGTCAGGTGGAGCAGCGGGGCGAGGAAGATCCCGCCGCCGATCCCGACCAGCCCGGCAAGGTAGCCGAGCGGGGCCGCCGCCCAGATCATATGGCGCGCCGCGCCGGTGGGTTCGCTCTCGCTCTCAGGCGCGCGCGGCAGCAGCAGCGCCAGCCCGGCGAAGACCAGGCTGAGCCCCAGCACGAACAGGAAGGTCGCCTGCTTGATCGGGGTCAGCCCGCCCAGGAAGGCGAGCGGCGCGGCGATCAGCGCGAGTGTCAGCGCCCGCCGCCAGGGGATCGCCCCGGCCCGGGCAAAGCGGATCGTGCCGCCGCTGACCACGACGATGTTGCAGGCCAGGCTGACGATCGGCAGCAGCTTGAAATCGAACCCGACCAGGGTCAGCAGCGCGCTATAGGTCGACCCGCCGCCGAACCCGACCGAGGCATAGAGCAGTGCGGTCAGGAAGAAGCCAATCGGTAGCCAGATCATGCGGGCCCCTCCCCCTTGTCAGATCAAGCCGCGGCCCCGTGGCAGTGCTTGTACTTCTCGCCCGAACCGCACGGGCACGGCGCATTGCGCGACAGACCGAGCCCGGCGTAGGGATCGCCCTCGCCCGGACGCGGCAGCACCGCGCTGGCGGCCGAGGCTTCGGCCGCGCCCAGCGCCGACATCATCGTCGCCGCACCGGGGGTGGCGGCATCGTTTTCGCCGCTGAACGGATCGATGTGGCTGGTCAGGAAGTCGGGCAGATCGGGCAGCGAGACCGGATCGGGCATGCGCAGTTCGCTGTTCATCAGGATCCGGGTTACGTCCTCGCGGATCGCCTCGAGCATGCGTTCGAACAGACCGAAGGCTTCCTGCTTGTATTCGTTGATCGGGGTCTTCTGGGCATAGGCACGCAGGAACACCACCTGGCGCAGCGCGTCGAGCGTGGCGAGATGCTCCTTCCAGTAATGGTCGAGCCGCTCGAGCAGGATCTGCTTTTCGACCTGACGCCACAACCCCGTGTCTTCGCCCATCTTGGCGTCCATCTTGGCGTCGGCGGCATCGCGAATGCGGGTTTCGATGTCTTCCGGCTCGATCCCGTCCTCGCTCAGCCAGTCCTCGATCGGGGCCTCGACCCCTAGCACGTCGAGCGCACGGGTCTTGAGCGTCGCCAGGTCCCACTGTTCGGGATAGGATCCGGGCGGGCAGGCATCGCCGACCAGCGCGTTGATCGTGTCGTGGCGCATATCGACCACCACGTCGTCAACCGCATCGGCGTCCATGATGTCGGCGCGCTGCTCATAGATGACCTTGCGCTGGTCGTTCATCACGTCGTCGTATTCGACCACCTGCTTGCGTATTTCGTAGTTGCGCGCCTCGACCTTCTTCTGTGCGGTCTCGATCGCCTTCGACAGCCAGCGCGAACCGATCGCCTCGCCGTCGGCCAGGTTCGAGTTCATCATCTTGGAAAACAGCGTGTCGGGCCCGAAAATGCGCAGCAGATCGTCCTCGAGGCAGAGGTAGAACTTCGACAGGCCCGGATCGCCC
>JBJTLX010000095.1:0-2855 GCA_046063245.1 Novosphingobium sp. | reverse complement strand
CGCCGCTCGACCAGCGGCAAGGCAATCGACCGCGAAGGCACCCGCGAGCGCCTCGCCACGGCGATGGGCGCCACGATCGCCCAGGAGATCGACCGTCTCGCCGACCGGCTCAACTTCCTTGCCACCGTCGGTGCGGTCGCGCCGTTCGTCGGCCTGTTCGGCACCGTCTGGGGGATCATGAATTCGTTCTTCCAGATTGGCCAGCAGCAGAATAGCTCGCTCGCGGTGGTCGCGCCGGGGATTTCCGAAGCGCTGTTCGCCACCGCGATCGGGCTGTTCGCCGCGATTCCGGCGGTGATCGCCTACAACCGCTTCTCGCACCGGGTCGATCAGCTCGAGGCGCGGCTGCAGCGCTTCGCCGACCGCTTCCACGCCAGCCTCAGCCGCGAGCTGGAGGCGCAGTGATGGGGGGCCGCCAGATCCTCCCCGGTACGGGGAGGGGTACCATGCTCTTTCATGGTGGATGGGCACAGGCCGGTGGTCCTGACCTCTCGATGTTGCGATCACCGCACGTACCCCTCCACCATCCTGCGGATGGTCCCCCTCCCCGTTCCGGGGAGGAATTCTAATGGCCTTCACCCCCTCACGCCGGCGGACCCGCCGCGGCCGCGCGCCGATGGCGGAGATCAACGTCACGCCTTTGGTCGACGTGATGCTGGTGCTGCTGATCATCTTCATGGTCACCGCCCCGCTCTTGAGCGCCGGGGTGCCGATCGACCTGCCCGACAGCAACGCAAAACCGCTCGACCAGACGCCGACCGAGGTGAACCTGTCGCTCACCCCTGACGGGACGGTCTATCTCGACAAGGTCGCGGTCGATCCGGGTACGCTGGGTGCGCGGCTGGCGGCGCTGGAATGCACTTCGGCAAAGAAGCAGCAGATCAACCTGCGCGCCGACAAGACCTTGCCTTACGGGCAGGTGATGGCGGTGATGGGCGAACTCAACCATGCGGGTTGCAACGCGATCTCGCTGGTCACCAACAGTTCAGTTAACGCCCCCTAGCCCGGAGCTATGACCGCCCGCAGCCTCAGCCGCGAAGAATCGCTCGGTCTGGCCTTGGCGCTGGTGGGCCACGCCGCGCTGGTCGCCTGGCTGGTGTGGCAGCGCGCGCCCGCGCCCTTGCCGATGCCCGAGCGGATGAGTGTGACGATCAGCGACCAGACCGGGCCGGTATCGGCCGCGCCGGTGGTCCAGCCTGAAGAAGCCGCGCCCGACAAGGCCCCGGTGCTAGGCGAAGCGCCGCCGCCGGTGCCGCAGCCGCAGGTGGCGCCGCCGCAACCGCAAAAGCCAAGTCCGATCGCTGCGCCGCCGAAGCCGCCCGCCAAGCCCGCCGCGCCGCAGACTCAGACCAAGCCAGCGAAGCAGGTCGGCGGTTCGGACTTCAACAGTGCCTTTGGTCCTGGATTTGCTAACGCCAAAGGGAAGGCCAAGACCCCGCCTGCGAGTGTTGCCTCTGCGCAGCAGGTCAGTTCCTGGACTTCGCTGATCGGCAGCCGGGTGCGCGGGCCGTGGAATTCGTGTCCGGTCAGCGGGCTCGATGTGCAGAGCCTGCGCGCGGTGGTGCGTTTCAGCCTCAACCGCGACGGCAGCATTGCCTCGATCGACGAGCCGCAAGTGACCGGCATCACGGCTTCCAACGAGCCGCAGGTTCGCCCGTTCCGCGACTGCGCGGTGCGGGCGATCAAGCTGGCCGCGCCGTTTGCCGGCCTGCCTGAAGAATTCTACGACAGCTGGAAGCTGCGCCGCCTGACCTTTTCAAAGCGAGACTGACCATGCGTAAATCGATCCTGGCCCTGATTTGCACCGCCGCGCTGCTCCCGGCCGCCGCGCTCGCGCAGACCGCAACGCCGACCGCGCCGGCAACCGCGACCGCGCCCGGTCAGGAGGTCGACGAAGAAGTTGTCGGTACGCTCGACAACGATGCCAAGATCGCCATCCCGGCCTTTGCCACCAATGCCGACGTGCCGACCCAGACCAGCGCGGGCAGCACCTCGACGCTGGGTTTCGCGGTTTCCAACGTGATCTTTGCCGATCTGCGCAACAACGGGCTGTTCAAGCCGACCGGCCCCTCGGCCCTACCGCGCCCCGCGCTCGCGCAGGTCCAGGCGCCTGACTATCCCGGCTGGCAGGGCCGCGGGGCGGACATGCTGGTCCAGGGCTATGTCCGGGCCGAAGCAGGCGGCAACATCACGGTCGGCTGCTATCTTTACGACGTTGCGCTGGGCCAGCAGAAGGCCAAGGCCGGCTGGACTGTTGCCCCGGGCGAATGGCGCCGCGCCGCACACAAGTGCGCCGACATGGTCTATTCGCAGCTTTCGGGCGAGAACCCGTTCTTCGACAGCCGGATCGCCTATATCGCCGAAACCGGCCCCAAGGACCGCCGGATGAAGCGCTTGGCGATCATGGATTCGGACGGAGCCAACCACACCTTCCTGACCACCGGGCAGACCATTGCGCTGACCCCGCGCTATTCGCCCGATTACAAGTCGATCCTCTATCTCAGCTATTACAACGGCCAGCCGCGGATCTACATCATCGATCCGGCCAGCAAGGCCCAGCGCCTGCTGCTGAGTTCCAAGAACCCGCTGTTCGCGCCGCGCTGGTCGCCGGACGGGCGCTGGATCCTCTATTCGATGGCGACGGGCGGCAATACCGACATCTACAAGATCCCGGCGGCGGGCGGAAATCCGGTCAAGCTGACCGACGCGCCCGGGATCGACATCGGCGGATCGTTCAGCCCCGGTGGCAGCCGGATCGTGTTCGAAAGCGATCGCTCGGGCAGCCAGCAGGTCTATGTGATGAATGCCGATGGCACCGGGCAAAAGCGGATCAGCTTCTTCGGTGGCCGCGCCGC
>JBJTLX010000094.1:0-4308 GCA_046063245.1 Novosphingobium sp. | reverse complement strand
GCAAAACTTTCGGGCGCTTCGGTCCAGGCCACTGCATCAACATCGTAGCCGATCTGCCAGCCCGCCCGCTGGATCGCGATTGTCAGGTCCTGATCTTCGGCCAGGGTATCAACCGGATAGCCGCCTACGCTGTCCAGTGCGGCGCGGCGCCAGGCGCCGACTGCGCCGGGCACCACCATGATCGCGTCGAACCGGGAGAGTGCGCGGCGTTCCAGGTTCTGCGCGGTGACATATTCGACCGCTTGCCAGCGGGTCACCAGATTGTGGCGATTGCCGACCTTGGCGTTGCCGGCCACTGCGCCGATTGCCGGATCGACGAACCACCGCGCCAGCCGGGCGATGGTCTCGGCCTCGAACTGGGTGTCGGCGTCGAGTGCGATCACGATCTCGCCGCTGGCCAGCATAAGGCCCTGGTTGAGCGCGCGGGCCTTGCCGCCGTTGGCCAGGGTCAGCAGCCGGACCCGCGGCTCGCCGCCAAATGCGCGGGCGACGATTGCGCTGGTGTCGTCCTTCGACCCGTCGTCGATCACGATCACTTCGAGGCGGACGTCGCGGCTGGCGAGCACGCGGCGCACCGATGCCTCGATCACCCGCGCCTCGTTGAAGGCGGGGATCAGCACCGAGACGAAGCGCTCGGGATCGATCGGCGGCGGCACGGCCCTGTTGCGCGGACGGTCGCTGATCCAGGCCAGGCTGGCCAGCATCACCGCGCGGCCGATGCCCAGCGCGATCACCGCGAAGAACAGCCACTTGAGCAGGTAGCCGATCATCCCGAAGAACAGGAACACGCCGATGTCGGCGCGCACCGACAGCAGATCGTGCCCGCTGACCGGGGGCATCACGTGATCGCGGCTGAGGCCCGCCAGGCGCGAGACCGGCACCAGGGTGAATCCGCGCGCGCGCAGCCCGTCGATCAGCGCCGGCAGCGCCGCCACGGTGGCCGAACGGTCCCCGCCGCCATCGTGCAGCAGGACGATCTGGGCCGAAGTTTCGGGATCGTCGGTCCGCACCTGGGCCAGGGTGCTGGCGACGATTTCGGACGCAGGGGGGCGCTTCCAGTCGTTCGGATCGACGTGCAGCCCGACATTGGTATAGCCGTCCTGCTGCGCAGTCAGCGCGGGCAGCAGCTCGTTCGCGGTGGTCGGCTCGGCATCGCCGAAATAGGGCGCGCGGAACAGGCGCAACGAGCGCCCGGTATAGGCTTCGACCAGCCGCCGGGTACCGTTGAGCTCGATCCGCGTGCTTTCAGCTGAAACCAGCGCCAGGTTGGGATGGGTGAAGCTGTGGTTGCCGATCTCGTGCCCCTCGTCAGCGATCCGCTTCATCAACAGCGGGTGCGGCAGCGCGTTCTCGCCGATGACGAAGAAGGTTGCCGGGGCGTGTTTCGCCTTGAGGATATCGAGGATCTGCGGGGTCCACTCCGGATCGGGACCATCGTCGAAGGTCAGCGCGACCAGGCCCGGTTGATAACCGGCACGGTGGACCTCGTAAGGGGTGGGCAGCGCGGCGAATTGCTGGTCGACGATCAGGCCCTTGGCGTCGCGGGTGACCGTGCGGCTACCCGCGGTCGGCACGGCATCGACCCGCAGGATTTCCCCGCTGCCCTCGACATCGACGTCGAGCTGCGAGCGCGGGTGCGCAATGTCGGGCAATTTGCCGCTGCGATAGGCCGCCAGCACCTTCCATACGTCCGGGTCTTCGGTGCCGAGCCGCCACAGCCCGACCCCGGCGACGCCTTCCACATCGACCGCGCGCAGCTGGTTCCACGCGCTGGCCGCGTCGAGCAGCCAGACCGTATGCGCCGCGCCGTTCTCTTCATAAGTGAAGGTGGCGTTGCCGCTGGCCTTGTCGAACAGCACCGGGGCCTCGCTGTCGTGCGCGATCAGCCAGGCTTCTTCGACCGAGGGCGTGTCACCCTTGCCTTCACCGGTCCAGTCATAGGCATAGTTGCCGATCCCGACGATCGCCTTGCTGCGCGGAATCTGCCGCAGCGCGGCCTTGAGATGGTCGACGAACCAGGCCTGGCTGGCGATCGGCCCGGCCTCGTAATCGGTGGTGTGCTCGTCGTAATCCATCAGCAGCACGCGGTCGGCGACCCGGCCATAGGCGGCCAGGTCCCAGTCGCTGTCGTCGAGCGGGACCGACAGGGTGATCAGCCAGTGATGCGCCGCGTAACGCTGCTTCGCCTCGGCCAGAAAACGCAGATAATCGCCCTGGGCCGAGCGCGGCAGGCCTTCGATGTCGAACATCACCCCGATCGCCTTCATCCGCAGCAGCTGCGGCTCAAGCTGATCGAGCAAACGCGCCCGCGCGGCTGGATCGTGGAGCAGCCGTGCGGCGCCTTCGGGATCCCACTTTTCGTTGAGGATGTTCTGGACCATCGGCACGACGGCTGGTGGGCGCGGGGTCGCGGCCAGCAACTGGTCGAGCCGCTGGTCGGGAAAGACGGTCAGCTTGTGATCGGGCCCGGTTACCGAGAACAGCCCGGGAACCAGCCAGTCAAGCTCGCCGATGTGTGCAGCCAGCGAGGCGCGGCTGGCGTCGTCCCACGGAACATAGAAGCCCAGCCGGATCGGATGCGCCGGGCTGCCGTGAACCGCACCGCCGGGCAGCCAGCGCGCGACCGAGCCGATTGCCTTGCTGACCTGGTGCGCGATCGGGCGCGGCCGGGGGCGTTCCATCGCCAGCGCCAGCGGGCCGGGGATCGGGGCCTCGACCACTGTTGCAGCAAACACCGCCGCGGTAACCAGCAAAAGTGCCAGCGCGGTGAAGAAGCCGCGCATGGTCCAGCGATTGCGCTTGCCGCTGGCATCGAAAAAGATCGGTCGTTCGGCCACGCCAGCCTCGCCACTGCGGCACGCATTGCCTGCGGGCACAAACCCCGCGGGCACCTGCCTGTGGCGCGGGCCGTTAGGCCCGTTGGCAGGGAACAGCAATGGCCGAAATTGTATCCGCGGCGTTACACCTCAGGCGGCGAGCTTGAACGGCGCGATCTCGCCCGACAGGTACAGCTTCTTGGCCTTGGCCCGGCTGAGCTTGCCCGAGGAGGTACGCGGCAGGGTGCGCGGCGGGACCAGCTCGATCACGCAGTTCATGCCGGTGATCGAACGGACCTTGTCGCGGATCGTGTCGTGCAGCCTGATCCGCTCTGCGGGATCGGACACGCGGCAGTGGACCAGCACCGCGGGCACTTCCTCGCCGTTTTCGGTCTCGACCGAAAAGGCGGCGATGTCGCCCTGGTGGAACCCGGGCAGCTGTTCCACCGCCCATTCGATGTCCTGCGGCCAGTGGTTCTTGCCGTTGATGATGATCATGTCCTTGGCCCGGCCGACGATGAACAGGTAGCCGTCGACCAAATAGCCCATGTCGCCGGTGTCGAGCCAGCCATCGACCAGGCACGCCGCGGTCGATTCCGGATCGCGGAAATAGCTGTGCATGACCGAGGGACCCTTGCACCAGACCTTGCCGATGTGGTGATCGGGCAGGGCCTTGCCGCTTTCGCCGCGCACTTCCAGGTCCATGTCCCTGATCGCCTTGCCGCAGTTGACGATCGCGCGGTAGCGAGCCGGGCGGCTGAGGTCGCGCGGGGTGCCCGACAGGCGCTCTTCCTCGACCAGTTCGACGCGAATGCCTTCGCCCGGCGGCATCACGGTAACCGCCAGCGTCGCTTCGGCCAGGCCATAGCTGGGGAGGAAGGCATCGGCCTTGAACCCGGCCTCGGCAAAGGCGTTGACGAAGTTCTGCATCACGTCGGGGCGGATCATGTCGGCGCCGTTGCCGGCGATCCGCCAGCGCGACAGGTCGAAGCGGTCGGCGACGTGGCTCTGGCTCGAAATGCGCCGCGCGCAGATGTCATAGCCAAAAGTGGGCGAGTACGAGATCGAATTGCCTGGGTTACGGCTGATCATGTCGAGCCAGGCGAGCGGGCGGCGGGCGAAATCCTCGGTCTTGAGGTAATCGGTCGACACCTGATTGGCGATGACCGACAGGAAGCAGCCGACCAGCCCCATATCGTGGTACCAGGGCAGCCACGAGATGCACCGGTCCTCTTCGGTCAATTCCATCCCTTCGCTATGGCCGGCGAGGTTGTTGAGCAGGCTGGCATGGGTCACCGCGACCCCGTGCGGGAAACGGGTCGAGCCCGAGGAATACTGCAGGTAGCAGATGTCATCAGGGCTGGCCTGCGGCAGCTCGCACTCCGGTGCCGGGCGCGCGGCGAAATCTTCCCAGGACAGGCCCTCGCAGCGCTGCCGTTCGGCCGCGGGATGCGCCAGCGCGGCAATTTCGCCGGGATAGAACAGGATCTTG
>JBJTLX010000093.1:0-4254 GCA_046063245.1 Novosphingobium sp. | reverse complement strand
CCCAGGCCATCGCCGCGATCGATCCGGCACCCGACGGGATCATCCTGGCCAGCCCCGCAAACCCCACCGGGACGATCATCCCGAAGGACGAGCTGGCGGCGATCGCGGTGGTCTGTCACGCGCGCGGGATCACCGTGATCTCGGACGAGATCTACCACGGCATCTCCTATGGCATGCCCACGCCCTCGGTGCTCGAGGTGATGCCCGAGGCCTGGGTGGTCAATTCGTTCTCGAAGTATTTCTCGATGGCCGGCTGGCGGCTGGGCTGGCTGGTCGCCCCGCTAGCGGGCACCGAAGCCGCCCGCGCGCGGATGAGCAACCTGTTCCTCACCCCGCCCAGCCTGTCGCAGCACGCCGGCCTGGTGGCGATGGACAGCCGCGCCGAGCTCGACGCCAATGTCGCGACCTATACCCGCAACCGCGCGCTGCTGCTCGCCGCATTGCCCGGCATGGGCCTGGGCAAGTTCGCCCCGCCCGACGGCGCGTTCTACATCTACGCCGACGTCTCGGACTATACCGACGACAGCCTGGCCTTCTGCACCGAACTGCTCGAGGCGACCGGCGTCGCCACCGCCTCGGGCGTCGATTTCGATCCGGTCGAAGGGCGCCACTTCATCCGCCTCAGCTTCGCGGTGTCGACCGAAGAGACCGAAGAAGCGATCCGCCGCATCGGCACCTGGCTGGCGGCGCAAAAGCGCGCGGCTTAAGCGGTGAGTCACAAAATTGAACCGCAAGGCCCTTCCCCATTGGGGAAGGGTTGGGATGGGGGTTCGGCGCTTGATCGATAGGCCGAGCCCCCACCCCCAACCCCTCCCCGCCGGGGAGGGGAGGGGAGATTGAAGACCGATTGGGTTAGTCCCTAGATCTCGACCTGGCTGCCCAGTTCGACCACGCGGTTGGTCGGCAGGCGGAAGAACTCCATCGCGCTGGCGGCATTGCGCAGCATCCACGCGAACAGCTTTTCGCGCCAGATCGCCATGCCCGGCTTGGCCGAGGCGATCAGCGTCTGGCGGCTGAGGAAGAAACTGGTCTTCATCATCTCAAACGGACCGCCGCACATGTTGGCCGCGGTCAGCGCCGCGGGCACGTCGGTTTCCTCAAGGAAGCCGAAACGCAGGTTGAGCCGCCAGAAGCCCTGGCCCAGGTCCTTCATCGTGCAGCGTTCGCCCGGATCGACGTAGGGCACGTCTTGGATTGCCACGGTCAGGATCACCACGCGTTCGTGCAGCACCTTGTTGTGCTTGATGTTGTGGAGCAGCGCCGAGGGCACGCCCTTGCTGCTGCTGGCCATGAAGATCGCGGTGCCGGGCACGCGGGTCGCGCTGGAATGTGCGCTTTTCGAGAACACCTCCATCGGGATCGAGCCCTCGGTCATCGACTGGCGCATCAGCGCACGGCCGCGCGACCAGGTGGTGAGCAGGGTAAAGATCACCCCGGCGATCACCAGCGGCACCCAGCCGCCATCGGGAACCTTGGTCAGGTTGGCGCCGAGATAGGCCATGTCGACCGTGAAGAACAAGGCGATCATCGGCACCGAGCGCCACAGCGGCCACTTCCACAGGCTGAACAGCACCACCGACAGCAGGATCGTGTCGATCGTCACCGCACCGGTCACCGCGATACCGTAAGCCGCGGCCAGATTGCTCGACGAGCGGAAGAACAGCACCAGCAGGATCACCGCGATCATCAGCGCCCAGTTGATCACCGGAATGTAGATCTGCCCGGCGGTTGCCGCGCTGGTGTGCTTGATGCTGACCCGCGGCACGAAGCCCAGCTGGACCGCCATCTGGGTCAGCGAAAACGCCCCCGAAATGACCGCCTGGCTGGCGATGATCGTCGCCAGCAGCGCCAGGATCACGACCGGGACCCGGATCATGTCGGGGATCATCAGGAAGAACGGATCCTTGATCAGCAGCGCCGCCTGTTCCGGCGTCGCGCTCATCACCATGGCGCCCTGGCCCATGTAGTTGAGCAGCAGGCAGGGCAGCACGAAGGTCATCCAGCTCAGTCCGATCGGCTCGCGCCCGAAATGGCCCATATCGGCATAAAGCGCCTCGGCCCCGGTGATCGCCAGCACGACGCTGCCCATCGCGATGAAGGCGCGGAAGCCATCGGCCATGAAGAAATTGACCGCGTTGAGCGGATTGAGCATCTGCAGGATGACGCTGGGCATGGCCGTGATGTGCATGATCCCCAGCCCCGCTAGGGTCAGGAAATAGAGCATCATGATCGGCCCGAACAGCTTGCCGACCTTTTCCGTACCGCGCGACTGGATCGCGAACAGGCCGACCAGGATGACCAGCGCGATGGGGATGACGAAGGCGTCGAACCCCTTGTTGACATAGGACAGGCCCTCGGTCGCAGAGAGCACCGACATCGCCGGGGTGATCATCGAATCGCCATAGAACAAGGCCGTGGCAAAGACCCCCAGCAAGACGATCGGCGCGGTCCATTTGGCACCCTCGGTCTTGCGGTTGATCAGCGCCAGCAGCGCCAGCGATCCGCCCTCGCCCTTGTTGTCGGCCTTCATGATGGTCAGGACGTACTTGAACGTCACCACGATCATCATCGACCAGAACACCAGGCTGAGCACGCCCAGGATGTGCAGCGGATCGGCACCGATGCGGTGGTGGCCGGCAAAGGTTTCGCGGAACGCATAGATCGGGCTGGTGCCGATATCGCCGAAGACCACGCCGATCGCGCCGATCGCCAGCGGCAGCAGCTTGCCGCGGTGATGGCCGTGGCCGCCGCCGTGACCCGAACCGTCGTCGTCGTCCGGTGCCGGCGCGGCCGCCTCGGAAGCAGGTGCCTTGCTCATTTTCTCTCGCCCCTTGATCCGTGTCTGCCGCAGCGCTTGGAAAGGGCGCGGAAAATCGGGCTGGGATTAGCACTGCGGCCGGTCATGGGCAATCGGTCACCGCGGCGCCGGCTGGCTGCGCTGGGCCGCGATAAACGCGTCGAGCCGGGCCAGGCGCTGCTCCAGATCGCCGCGCCACGGGGCGTCCTTGGGCGCACGGGCAAGCAGTGCCGCCCAGGTATCGCGGCCTTCGTCCAGCTTGCCATTGGTCGCCAGCGCCAGCCCCATAAAGAACGCCGGCCCGGGATGCGCCGGATCGGCCTTGGCGGCGCGGTCATAGGCATAGTGCGCCGCCGGGGTCAGCGCCCCGTTGGCATGGGCGACCAGATCGTTGGCCATCGCCAGCCAGGCGTCGGCATTGCCCGGCTCCTTGCGCACCGCGCCGAGCAGAACCCCTGCCGCGTCGGCATAGCTGCCGTTGCGCGCCATCGCGTCGGCGATGATCGCCCAGCTGTTGGGCTGATCGTCGCCCTGCGCAGAGAGCTGCTTGCGCGCCGCAACCAGCGCGGCGCCATCGGGACGCGAGGCTTCGACGGGGGCTTTGGGTGCACCCGGAAGCGCCGGCTGGCCCTGCCAGGCAAAGCCCGCCGCGCCGAACATCAGCGCCGCGCCGACGGCTTCCCAGCCCGCGCGCGGGGCCTTTAGGACAAAGGCGATGACCGCGAAGGCCAGCCCGGCCAGCGCCAGTACGGCAACCCAGGTCATGCCGCGTCCCTCCCGGCAAAGCGCTTGCGCAGCAGGAGGGCGGCGATCAGCAGCAGCAGCACCGGCGCGGCGAACAGCGGCCAGGTCATGCCGTCGATCCGCGGCTTGTAGCTTACGTAATCGCCATAGCGTTCGACCAGCCAGGCGCGGATCGCTTCGGGATCTTCGCCCTGGGCGATCCGCAGCCGCACCTGGTTGCGCATGTCCCCGGCGATCGGCGCGTCCGAATCGGCGATCGATTGGCCCTGACACTGCAGGCAGCGCAGCGTTTCCATCAGCGCCTTGGCGCGGGCTTCGGCGGCAGGATCGCCCAGCTGGCGATAGGCATAGGGCGCCGGCGGCAGCTTGTCCTGCGCGGCGGCCGGCATGGAAAGGCACAGCACCAGAAGAGCGAGCAAGGCGCGGATCACTGCTCCGCCTCCTTGAGCCGTTCGAGGATCATCGGCACCTGATCGGGCATGATTACCCCGATATGCTGATAGCGAATGACGCCCTTGACATCGATCACGAAGCTTTCGGGCACCCCGGCAGAGCCGATATCGAACTGGATCTTGCTGACCGGATCGGCACCGATCCGGGCATAGGGATTGCCGTTGCGGGCAAGAAAGCGCTCCAGATCGGCGGTCTTGTCGCGGATGGCGACGCCGTCGATTTCCACGCCGGCCTGGCGCAAGGCCTCAAGCTGCGGTGCC
>JBJTLX010000092.1:0-5830 GCA_046063245.1 Novosphingobium sp. | reverse complement strand
TCAGGTAGCGCCGGTCCATCGCATCGAGCCCCAGCGCATCGACCTCCAGCCGGGTCAGCGAGGCATCGGCGATCTCGCGCGTCACCACCCCGTCCCCCGCGACATGGGCGAAGTCGCGGACCCGCCGCAGCAGCCGCCCGGCAACCCGCGGCGTGCCGCGCGCACGGCGGGCGATTTCCTGCGCTCCCGCCGGATCGATCCCGATCCCGAGCAGCCCGGCCCCGCGGGTCACCACGCGTTCAAGTTCGGCCACCGTATAGAAATTCAGCCGCACCGGGATCCCGAAGCGGTCGCGCAGCGGGGTGGTCAGCAGCCCCTGCCGAGTGGTCGCGCCGATCAGGGTGAACGGCGGCAGATCGATCCGCACCGAGCGCGCCGAGGGCCCCTCGCAATGATCAGATCGAGCGCACGGTCCTCCATCGCCGGATAGAGCACTTCCTCGACCACCGGATTAAGCCGATGGATTTCATCGATAAACAGGACGTCGCCGGGCTCGAGATTGGTCAGCAGCGCGGCGAGATCGCCCGACTTGGCAATCACCGGACCGCTGGTGGCGCGGAACCCCACCCCCAGCTCGCGCGCGACGATCTGCGCCAGCGTGGTCTTGCCCAGCCCTGGCGGGCCATAGAACAACACATGATCCATCGCCTCACGCCGCGAGCGGGCAGAATCGATGAACACCTTGAGATTGTCCTTGGCCCCGGCCTGCCCGACGAACTCAGCCAGCGTCTTGGGCCGCAGCGCCGCATCGGCGTCTTCGGGCTGGGGCGCCGGGGTGAGGAGGGGGTTATCGGTCATCTTTTCCCACCATTCCCGACGGCAAACTCATATTGCCCCACCACATATATTTGCCAGGACTCGTAGCTGGCGGACATCGTCAGGATTTCCAATTTCATGCCATTGCAAGTTCGGATTGAGAGATCTCCGGTTTGCGTATCGAAGACAACCCCTGCAACAGTCTCGCCCGCCAATCGCGAATTCGCATAGCGGCAAGCATCACATGTCTGAGGCCAACCGAACTCGTTTCCATCATCAACGTCTGTAACGTCGATTCTCGAAGGATCTCGCAAACGCCACAGAGTCTGAGCACAAATCGACACACCCGAACCAAACCGGAATTCCCAATCTGCTTCTCGCCTGACGACCTCGATCGGACGGCCAAACAGGGTCTCTTCGATCCGCCTGCCCAAGTGATGCCTGTCCATGGCTGGAGAACCGCTTGCTGACTTAGGAGTCAACAGCCTATGAAAACGTGATTTCCAGCTATTCACAAGATCACACGCACTTTTGGGTTTGGAATCCGTACAATAGGAACGATTGCGAAACGGTCGAAGGCGGCCATCACCCTGCAGCCCTCTTCAGCGCAACCCGCACCAGGTCGTTGAGCCCTGCGCCCTCGCCCAGTTCCTCGATCGCCCGCGCCACGGCCAGGGTCGCCACGTTGGGCTTGAACCCGAGGTTCTGCAGCGCCGAGACCGCATCCGCGCTAGCCGATCCGGCCGGGACCGCCATCGCGATACCCACCCCGCCGGGCAACCCGCCGGCCTTGTCCTTCAATTCGTTGACGATCCGCCCCGCCAGCTTGGGCCCGACCCCTTGCGCGCGCGCCACCATCGCCGCGTCGCCGGCGGCGCAGGCGCGGGAAAGCTCGTCGGTTGAAAGCGCGGAAAGCACGGCGAGGGCCATCTTGCTGCCCACCCCCTGGACCGCGGTGAGGAGGCGGAACCACGCCCGCTCCTCGCCGCTGGCAAAGCCGACCAGGCGCAGGTCGTTTTCGCTGACTTGCAGTTCGGTGTGGACCGTCACCCGCTCCCCGCGCGGCCCCAACGCATCGAGCGTCTTGGCGCTGCAATGGACCAGATAGCCCACCCCGCCGACGTCGATCACTGCCCAGTCAGGGCCGAAATCGTCGAGCGTACCGGAAAGGCGGGCGATCATGCTTTGTTCCTGACGGAAAACGCCGCGCCCGTAAAGGCGCGGCGTCAAATTTCCACCGGGACAGGTTTTGCGGGGTTAGAGACCGGGGATGCGCATGTCCGCAGCCAGGCCGCAGGCCAGCGCCGCACCGGCGACCTGCAGGGTAGTCTGATTGTCGCGCAGCGATCCGGCGACGCGGACCAGATCGCCGAAGGTCGGCGAGCCGCCGGTGTCGTAATCGCGCGCGGCATTGGCCAGCCGGTTGACCTGCGACGTCGAGAGGTGACCGCGCAGGAATTCGGCGGCGCAGCTCGCCTTGTTCTCGGACAGGCCATAGCGCTGCAGCGCATCGGAGATCTGATAACGGCTGGCGGTGCAGGCCGACAGCGAGAGGCCGGCAACGGCGGCGAGCGTAAGGGTCTTGGCAAAGCGCATGGGGAAACTCCGGCTGCGTAACAAGCACCGCGCCTAGCCGGTGGTCCTTGAACCGGGGGTTGCTCCGCCGCTAATCCGGGCGAAAGGTGCACGCTTCAGCCCGGGAAATGCCCGGACTGGCGGGTTGTTCCCAAGTGCGCGTGGGCAATCGCGACGGCCAGCGCATCGGCGGCATCGGCCCCGGCCAGGACGACGCCGGGCAGCAGCACCTTGACCATCGCCTGGACCTGGGCCTTCTCCGCGCCGCCGGTGCCGACCACGGCCTTCTTGACCAGCCGCGTGGCATATTCGCTGATCGGCAGCCCGGCGCGGGCCAGGGCAAGCAGGCACACCCCGCGGGCCTGACCCAGCTTGAGCGTCGACTGCGGGTTCTTGTTGACGAAGACTTCTTCCACCGCGCTGTCGCTGGGCTGCCAGCGGGCGATCACGTCGCTGAGCTCGCGGTCGAGCGTGACCAGCCGTTCGGGCAGTGAGGCCTTGGGATCGGTGCGGACCTGGCCGTTGGCGACATGGCTCAGCCGGTTGCCGCTCTTCGCGACGATACCCCAGCCGGTGCAGGTCAGGCTGGGGTCAAGGCCGATGATCAGCACCTTGCGTCCTCCCCGCTCCGGGGAGGGGGACCCTGCGCAGCATGGTGGAGGGGTACGCGCAGGTGATCGCAGCGGTGCCGGCCAGCGGGGTCGGGACCACTCGCCCGTGCCCCTCCACCACCTGCGGTGGTTCCCCTCCCCGTGCCGGGGAGGATCAGGAGAGCTTCTCCATCACGGCATCGGGGATCTCGTAATTGCCCCACACGGTCTGGACGTCGTCGTCATCGTCGAGCACGTCGATCAGCTTGAGCAGCGTCGCGGCGTCGGCCTCGCCGACTTCGGCCTTGAGGCTGGGCTTCCACGCCAGCTTGACCCCTTCGGCCTCGCCCAGCGCCTTTTCCAGCTCGCGCGCCACGGGATGGAGGTTTTCCACCGCGACCCAGATCGCGTGGCCATCCTCGTCGCTTTCGACATCGTCGGCCCCAGCTTCGAGCGCGGCTTCGAACACCCGGTCGGCATCGCCCGCCTTGGCGCCGTATTCGATCAGCCCGAGCCGCTCGAAGCCGTGGCTGACCGCGCCGCTAGCGCCCAGATTGCCGCCGTTCTTGGCAAAGGCGGTGCGCACATTGGTGGCAGTGCGGTTGCGGTTGTCGGTCAGCGCCTCGACGATGATCGCCACACCACCAGGGCCATAGCCCTCATAGCGCACTTCCTCATAGTTCTCGCCGTCGCCCTTGGCGGCCTTGTCGATCGCGCGCTGGATGTTGTCCTTGGGCACCGACTGCGCCTTGGCGGCGTTGACTGCGGCACGCAGGCGCGGATTGAAGTCCGGATCGGGCATGCCCATTTTTGCCGCGACGGTGATTTCGCGCGAGAGTTTGGAAAACAGCCCCGCGCGCTTCTTATCCTGCGCGCCTTTGCGGTGCATGATGTTCTTGAATTTGGAATGGCCGGCCATGGCGTCCTGTTTCGACTGGAAGAAGGTTGCGCGCGCCCTTACACCGGGCCGGGCCGGTTGGGCAATGGCGAGGAAGCAACCAAGGTGAAAGCATTGCAGGGTATCAGCGCGGCGTGACCGAACCGACCGCCCCCCTTACCGTCCGCGCCGTGCTGCGCGAGTTCCTCGACTTTTTGCGCCGCCCGGCAATCCTGACCCCGCAAGGCTGGCGCGGCGGCGGCGGCAAACGCTGGGCAGTGCTGACCGCGCTGCTGGTGATCGGCCTGATCGGCGTGATGATGCCGTTCCTGGAACTGTGGCAAAAGGCCTTCGACCTGCCCTCGCCCGATGCCTTCGCCAAGATGGACAAGCGCTGGCTGGTCCCGGTGGTGGTGCTGATCGCCCCGCCGATCGAGGAACTGCTGTTCCGCGGCTGGCAGCGCGGCAGTGTGTCGGCGTTATGGCTGCTCGGCTGCGCGCTGGCGGCGGTGGCCGTGCTGACCTTCGTCACCGATCCCGCGCAGGCCCTGCTGGCGGGCGGCGCATTGCTCGCGCTGCTGGTCGCCGCCCCGCTCGGCTGGTTCCTGCTGCGCAAGCGACCCGCCCCGCTGGCGTGGTTCGCGCGGGTCTATCCTTGGATCTTCTACCTGGTCGCGGCCGGCTTCGCGCTGGTCCACCTGAGCAATTACCCCAGCGTCAGCCTGCTGGCGGTGCCGCTGGTGCTGCCGCAACTGTGGGCCGCGCTGGTGCTGGGCTATCTGCGCCAGCGGCTGGGGCTGGTGCAAGGCATCCTGGCCCACATGACGGCCAACGCCTGCTCGATCGGCCTGGCGCTGCTCGGCGGGCTCTAGAGCACCACCGCCGTGCCCGAGGTGCTGACCATCAGCATCGAGCCGTTGGCGCCGAGCACTTCGTAGTCGATGTCGACCCCGATCACGGCATTGCCGCCCAAAGCCGTAGCCTGGCCTTCCATTTCCTCAAGCGCCTGCTTGCGCGCGCGGGCCAGCACATCTTCATAGCTGCCCGAGCGCCCGCCGACGATGTCGCGCACGCTGGCGAACAGGTCGCGGAACAGGTTGGCGCCAACGATCACCTCGCCGGTGACGATGCCCAGGTACTTCTGGACCGGACGGCCTTCGATGGCATTGGTGGTGGTCGACAGCATCGCGTTACTCCCTTGCGGCGTTCAGTGCCGACATAGGGAGTGATGCGTGCTTGCCAAGGGTCACCCCAGGCCGAGCGCGGCCTTGTAGGTGTCGAGCAGCATTTCCATCTCGGCGCGGTCGTCGGGCTTCATTTTACGCAGGCGGACGATCTGGCGCATGATCTTGCCGTCATAGCCCACCGCCTTGCCCTCGGCGTAGACGTCCTTGATGTCGTCGGCGATGCCCTTCTTTTCTTCCTCGAGGCGTTCGATCCGCTCGATCAGCAGGCGCAGGCGGTCGTCGGTGGCATCGGCCATGGTGGGGTAAGCTCCGGTTGAAGTGAGAATCGGTCGAGCGCGCTCTTAGGGGGCGGGCGCGTTCTTCTTCCAGCTCTCGGCCATGCGATCGAGCTGGTCCGGGGTCGCTTCCCTGTGGAAACGTGTTTTCCATTCGGCCGCGGGCATGCCGTGGATCACTTCGCGCGCCGCCTCCTTGTCCAGCGGCGCCCCGGCGTCGCGGATCCAGTCGGCCAGGCAATTGCGGCAGAACCCCGAAAGGATCATCAGATCGAGGTTCTGGGCGTCATGGCGGTGACGCAAATGGCGGACAAGGCGGCGGAACGCGGCGGCGGCCACCGCATCGTCGAGCGCATCAAGCGAATCTCCGGGGGTCGCATTCGTATTTTCCGAGCAGCTCATGGTCTAGTCCTTGGTCTTTCTCCGCCCCTTTGCCATAGCAGCATCCTGCATTGAAAGGACCTCCCCCTTGGCCAAGATCGACCCGCGCGGGCGCAAAGTGAAAATCCTGGCAACGCTGGGCCCGGCCAGCCGCAGCCCGGAAATGATCGCCAAGCTGATCCACGCCGG
>JBJTLX010000091.1:0-11532 GCA_046063245.1 Novosphingobium sp. | reverse complement strand
GGCGAAGACCTGGCCGCGCAGCGCGGTGTCATTCCCGGACAGGATCAGCGGGGCGTGGACCAGCCAGCCGAGCAGCCGGGTTCCGGCGTTGCCGACCATCCAGGCAGGACCCTTGCCGGGCCGCGCGGGCGGATTGGGATTGGCATTGAGCAAGGCCGCCAGCACGCGTTCGGCCACCGGCGAGCCCTGTTCGAGCGGGCAGCAGGCGTCGAGATCGGCGAGCAAGGCGAAGGAATGGACCACCCGCTCGAGCGGCGGGGCCATCCGCGCCGCCCCGGCGAAATCGACCTGGGCGATCGGCGCCTTGACCCCGTGGACCAGGAAATGCCCGGCGCGCAGCGCGGTTCCGGCCATGCGCGATCCGGGCAGCGGATTGTGCACCGTGGCGAGCAGGCGCGGCTTGGCGGCCTTGCCGAAATGGCCCGACAGCGCCGCTCCGGGGATCCCGAGCCGGTAGGCAAAGCGCAGCAGCCGTTCCCCCGCGCCGACCGCCGGCGGGGCGAAATCGGCCAGCGCCAGCGCGCGGCCCGGCTCGATCACTTCGCCCGGGGTCAGCGCGGGCAAGACGTCGGCCGGGGGCACGTCAGCCTCGGTCAAGACGCCCTCCTCGCGGCCGGCGCGAAGCGGAATGGCCCGGACCGCCCCCTCCGCAGCCGCCGCATTGTCGCGGACGGAGCCGGCGGCATGGCGGGTGGAAAGGGCATCGGCCATGGCTCACCCCAGCCCCTTGAGCGCTGCGATATTGGCCGCGTAGCAGTCCGGCCCGCCGCGGAAGGTAGCGCTGCCGGCGACCAGCACATCGGCCCCGGCGGCGGTGCAGAGCCGCGCGATCTCGGCATCGACCCCGCCATCGACTTCGAGCCGAATGTCGCGCCCGCTCTTGTCGATCGCCTTGCGCACCGCCTCGATCTTGCGCAGCTGACTGTGGATGAAGCTCTGCCCGCCGAAGCCGGGATTGACGCTCATCACCAGGACCAGGTCGATCTCGTCATAGAGATAGTCGAGCATCTTGGCCGGGGTCGCCGGGTTGAGCGAGATCCCGGCCATCTTGCCGTGGGCCTTGATCGCCTGGACCGTGCGGTGGGCATGCGGCCCGGCTTCGGGATGGAAGGTGATGATGTCGGCCCCGGCCGCGGCAAAGGCGTCGATATAGGGGTCGACCGGAGAGATCATCAGATGGACGTCGAGCGGCTTGGCGGTGTGCGGGCGCAGCGCCTTTACCACCATCGGGCCGATCGTCAGGTTGGGGACGAAATGGCCGTCCATCACGTCGATATGGATCCAGTCGGCCCCGGCGGCATCGATCGCGCGCACCTCTTCGCCCAACCGGGCAAAGTCGGCAGACAGGATCGAGGGCGAGATCAGCGGCGCGGACATGCAGGTTTGACGCGGCTCCTTAAGGGGCGCTTAGCCACCGCATCTTGGGCGAACAAGCGCGGAAACACGTGTTTTCCACACTGTATCCGGTTTGCCGGCAACAAGATCGCCGCGCCGCGGAGTTGACCTTGGCCAGAGCGGGAGGCATGCCGCCCGGCAATGCCCGCCGTTTCCGCCAATCCCCGCCCGATCACCAGTGCGCCGGCCCTGCTCGCCGCCGAGGCTCGGGTGCGCGAGGGCGCGGTGCCGGACCGGCTGGGCAAACAGGCCGTGCCGCCCGGTTCGATGTGGCTGGAGGGCGAGGCCTTCGTCCTCAGGACCACCAGCGGCTACGCCTTCCACTATGCCAGGGGCCAAGGCGTGACGATGGCGCGCAGCGCCGGGGCCGATCCGGCCGAACAGGAGCTGTGGCTGCGCGGCAGCGTCTATGCGGCGATCGCCGCGATCAACGGCTTCCTCCCGTTCCATGCCTCGGCGGTGGCGTGGAACGGCGCAGTCCATGCCTTTTCCGGGCCGAGCGGCGCGGGCAAATCGACCCTGACCGCGGCGCTGGGCGGCCACGGCCTGCCGCTGTTCTGCGACGATACGCTGGTGCTGGACATCAGCGATCCGGCGCGGGTGCTGTGCCTGCCCGGGCACAAGCGGCTCAAGCTCGGCCCGCAGGCGCTGGCGCTGACCGGCACCCGCGCGCTGGAACGGGTCGATCCGGAGATCGACAAGTTCTATGCCGAGCCGCTGTCCGGCCCGGTCGACGCGGTCCTGCCGCTGGCCCGGCTGATCTTCCTGGAAGACGGCGACGGCCCGACCTTTGCCCCGATCGGCGGAGCCGAACGGGTGGCGCGGATCAACGACGACCATTACACCGCCGACCTGTTCGTGGCGGCGCGGGGCGATAGCCTGGCGCAGCGCTTTGCCCTGGTCGCGAATCTGGCCCGGCATATCGCGATGGAACGGCTGGTGCGGCCGCGCGATCCGGTGGTCTTTGCCGCTGTCACCGCGCAGATCGCCGCGAATATCAAGGAACAGCACTGACCATGGCCGGACTGCCGACCAAGCGCCGCGGCGCGTTTTCCGAAACCGCGGTCGATGACGAGATCGTCCTGCTCAACCTCGACGACGGGACATTCTTCTCGCTGACCGGCACCGGGGCGCAGATCTGGCCGCTGATCGACGGCACGCGCAGCCGCGACGCACTGGTCGCCGCGCTGGCCGCTGCGCACGACGCAGCGCCGGCCGTGGTCGCGGCGGATCTCGACGCGTTTCTGGTGCAGTTGGCCGATGCCGGATTCATCGAAACCGTCTGAGCGCTGGCGGCTGCGGGCGCGGACCGTGGAGGCAATGCTGGGGCTGCTCGCCGCGCGCTGCGCCATTGCACTGGTCCCGCTCAAGGCCTGGCGAGGGCGGCTGGGCCTGGCCGGAGAGGCTTCCGACACGGCGATCCGGCAGGCGCGCAAACTGGCGCAGCATGTCGACCGCGCGGCCCGGCGCCTGCCGCTTGCCGCCAAGTGCCTGCCCCGGGCGATGGCGCTCAGCCGGATGCTGCGCGCCCGCGGCATGCCGCACCGCATGGTCATCGCCGCCCGCCCGGCCGGGACAAGAGGCGGGGCGGACGATCTCCATGCCTGGGTCGAAATCGCCGGAACGATCGTGCTGGGCGATCTGCCCGGACCGTGGTTGCCGGTGCTGATTCTGCCCTGACCGCGCCAAGACCTTGCCAACGGCTTGGGAATCGGGGATAACGCGTGTCAACTCATATCCCGGATTCCGATCGGAGAAGACCCGTGTCCAAGACTGTGCAGACCCCGAAAAGCTGGACCAAGCCCGAACTCGTCAAGCTGGGCACGATTGCCGACGTGGCAGCCCAGGGCACCGGCCCGAACCAGTGCGGGGGCACCGGGGGGGGCTGCGTTCCCAAGTCCTGATTGCAGGCCGGCGCCTGCTTGCTGAATGATTCTGTTCCAGCGCGAATGGCACGGCTCGAACTGGGCTGAACCACGCCGCGCGCTGCAATCCCTGGGCTTGTTTGCGGGCCACACCCCCGATTTCGAGCGAACCGGGACCGATTTCCTTGCTGAGCTGGCCGGCCCGCGCGCGCGGCCAAGGCGCGGCTGGCGCGCCGCGCGTCTGGCCGATGGCTGCCCGGCGCTGTTCAGCGGCTGGCTCGACAACGGTGCCGATCTGGCGCGCGATCTCGGCATATCCGCAGCGGACCCAGCCCTGATCTACGCCGAAGCCTATCGCCGCTGGGGGGTCGATGCCGACCGCCGCGCGATCGGCAGCTATGCCGCCGTGCTGGGCCTGCCCGACGGCCGGGTCCGCCTGTCGCGCAGCCCCTGGAACGGCAAGAGCCTGTTCTACTACAACGACGGCGACGTGCTGCTGGCCTGCTCGATCCCCCGCCCGCTGTTCGCCGCCGGGCTCGACAAGGCACTGCGCCCGGACGCGATCGACCGGCTAGTGACGATGGAGCTGCCGGACGACGAGGATTCGCTGTTCCGCAACCTGCGCACGGTCCCCCACGGCAGCGCAGTTTTCCTTGCCCCGGGACGCGAACGGATTGACCGCTGGTACGACCCGCTCGACCTCGCTCCAGTCCGATTCCGGCGTGACGAGGACTATGTGGAGGCCGCCCAGGACCAGCTGGGCGCAGCGGTCGCTGCCGCGCTGTCGGGCGTCCAGCGACCGGGCATGATGCTGTCGGGCGGTCTCGATTCGGCTCTTGTCTGTGCCGAGGCGATTGACCAGCTGCCAGCCGGCGCGCGCTTGCCCAGCTTTACCTTTCACCCAGCCCCCGGTTTCGATGGCCAGGTCTTGCCGGGCAAGTTCGGCGACGACCGGCCCCTGGTCGAAGCGTTCGCGCGGATGCACCCCGCGCTCGATCCGCATTTCTGCGACAACGGCGAAAGCATCTTCGACGACCGGGCGGAGCAGGTCTTTGCCGCCTGCGACGCTGGCTATCCGGCGCGGGTGTTGGGTTCGGCCTATCATGGACCGATGCACGCCGCGGCAGAGCACGGCTGCGACTGGCTGCTGGGGGCCGACATGGGCAACATGACGTTCAGCAATTCCGCCATCTGGGCCGCGCCCGAGTTCCTGCGCAAAGGGCGCTGGGTGGAGCTGGTGCGCCTGGTTGCCGGGCAGGCAGCGAGCCCGTACCCGATCTGGCGGCGGGCTGCAGCGCAAGGCCTGATGCCCAATCTGCCCCCCGGCCTGCAACGCGCCGTGCGGCACCTGATGGGCAAGAGCCCGCGCGAACTTAACCGCTTTGCCAACCCGTTCCTGCGCCGCGATTCGCGCCTTGCCGCCTGGCGCGAGGAAGCGGCGATCGCGAACAACCTGATGACGGTCGACCGCGCCGAATCCCGCGCCGCCTACATCCGTGCCAACTATCACGCCAGCGGTCTCGGCAGCGAAGTGACTCATGGCTACGAACAGGTTTTCGGGATCCGCCTCCGCGACGTGACCGCCTATCGCCCGCTGATCGAGTTCTGCCTGGCCCTGCCCACCGGCCAGTTCGTCAAGGGCGGGGAAAGCCGGCGGCTGGCGCGGCGCATGGCGCGGGGACGGATGCCCGAAGCCCAGCGCACCAACCGCCTTTACGGCGAACACAACAGCGATTGGTACCTGCGCCTGACCCCGCGCCGCGCCGAGCTGCGCCGTGCCGCCAGCGCGCTGCGCGATCATCCCCAGCTTGGCGCATTGCTCGACACCGCGGCAATGGAGCAGGCGATCGACGCCTGGCCCGACCAGGCCCCGCAAGCGCCCGACACGATCAACCAGCTGCGCTTCTATCTGCCCGCGATGCTCTATGTCGCGCGCTTCGTCGATCACACCACCGGGCGCAACCGGCCATGAGCCTGCCCGCACTGCGCCGGCTGGTCCCCCCACGCCAGGCGGCCTGGCTGGCGTTTCTGATCGCCGCCAGCGCGCTGACCGAAGGCATCGGGCTGGTGCTGCTGGTCCCGCTGCTGGCGGTGCTGGGGGGCGAAGCGCCAAGCCGGCTTGGCCACTGGCTGGGAATCTTCGGCCTTGCCCCGACACTCGAGGTGCTGCTGGTCCTGTTCGTGGGCCTGATCGCGCTTCGGGCCGCGGTCAACCAGGCGCGTCTGCTCGCCACCGAAGGGTTCCGCCTCGAACTGGTCGAAACGCTGCGCCGCCGGGCCTGGCAGGCGCTGCTGCATTGCGATTGGCGGGTGCTGCTGACGCTGCGCCGCAGCGACAACGCCAGCCTGCTCCTCGGCGAGGTCGACCGGGTCGGCTACGGCGTGCAGCAGGCGATCCAGGCGATCGGAATCCTCGTCACCCTGGGCGCGATCCTAATCGCCGCACTGGCGATCTCGCCGTGGGTGACGCTCGGTGCCGGACTGTGCGGTGTCGTGGTGTTGCTGGGCTACGCCGGTCTACGCCGCCGCGCCAACCTGCTCGGCGAGCAGCTGGGGCGGGCCTACACCGATACCTTCGCGGCGCTGTCCGAGGGGCTGGGCGCGATGCGGGTGGTCAAGAGCCTGGCCGGCGAAGCGCGCGCCGAAGCCGAGGCGATGACCGCGATGCAGGCGATGCGCCGCGCCCAGATCGACTATGTCCGCGATCGCGGGCTGGGGCAGGCCGCGCTCAACCTTGGCGGCGCGGCGGCGTTGGCGCTGCTGGTGTGGCTGGCGGTGCGCCGCTGGGGCTTGGGCGCCACCGCGATTCTGCCGATGGCGGCGCTGTTCGCGCGGGCGCTGCCGCTGCTGGGCAACCTGCAGGAAACCTGGCTGCAATGGCGTCATTCGCGCCCCGCGCTCGAAGCAACACTGGCGCTGATCGCCCGGGCCGAGGCGGCGCGTGAACCCGGCGATGGCGGATTGACCGCGCCCGGTCTGACCGGCGCGCTGCGGCTGGCGGGCGTGACTGTCCGGTTCGGGAGCGCGCCGCAACCTGCGCTCGACGCCATCGACCTGGTCATCCCGGCACGCTCGATCGTCGCGGTGACGGGACCATCGGGCAGCGGCAAAAGCACGCTGGCCGATCTGCTGGGCGGACTGATTTCGCCCGATGGCGGCACCATGACGGTCGACGGCCAGGTCATCGATCCGGCGCTGCGCGGTGCCTGGCGGCGGCGGGTGGCCTATGTCCATCAGGACCCGGTGCTGCTTGCGGCCAGCCTGCGCGAGAACCTGACCTGGGGCCAGGCGGGTTACAGCGACGCGGCGATCGAGCATGCCCTGGGCGAGGCCGCGGCCGATTTCGCGCTGGCACTGCCCCAGGGCCTCGATACCCGGCTGGGCGATGGCGGGCGGCAGCTGTCGGGCGGCGAACGCCAGCGGCTGATGCTGGCCCGGGCGCTGCTGCGCGATCCCGCCCTGCTGATCCTCGACGAGGCGACCAGCGCGCTCGATACGGCGAACGAGGCGCAGATCGCCGCGGCCATCGCGCGGCTCGGCCGGCGCATGGCGGTGGTGGTGATCTGCCACCGCGGCGCGCTGCTTGCACTTGCCGATCAGACGATTAGTCTCGATCGGGGAAGAATCGTTCCGGGGGACGGTTCATCAGGGGCGCACTGAGATGAAGGCTGGACTGCGGCAACTGGCACGGTGGGCGCTGTGCGGCGCGGCTATCGCACTGTTCACTGCAAAGGCTCAGGCCCAGCCGGCGGCCCCGGCGGACTGTGTCGGCACGCCCAGCGCGGTGTGGCTGCGCGTCACCGTCGACGACGTGCGCAGCGCCAGCGGCCTGATCGCGCTGACGCTCTATGCCGACGAGCGCTCGCGCTTTCTGGTCAAGGGCGGATCGCTCGCCGTGATGCGGGTACCGGCGCAGCAGGGCACGACCCAGGCCTGCATCTTCCTGCCCGCGGCCGGGATCTATGCCGTGGCGGTCTATCACGACGAGGACGCCAACCAGAAGTTCAACCGCAGCGGGCTGGGCTTCCCGGCCGAAGGCTTCGGCTTTTCGAACAATCCGGCGACCCTGGCCGGGCTGCCCAGTTTCGGTTCGGTCCGGCTGCGTGTCACCCAGGCCGACCTGCACACCCGGATCCGGCTCAAATACCCCTGATCGCGGTGTAGACCTCGCCCAGTTCGCGCGGGGCCTGATCCTCGGCCAGGGCATGGGCGCGCGGATCGTCGACGTCGAGCCACCAGGCGCTGCCCACGTCCCAGGTCGCGGCGCGGCCGGCATCGGCCAGCGCCTGCATCCCGTCGGACAGGCTGCCCGCCTTGCCCGCGGCGATCGCCGCAGCAATCGCCGCGGCCAGTTCGGGGGTGGCAAGGAAGGCGCCGCAATCGACCGCATCGTATTTCGCAATGGTCTTGCCGATGGCGCGAATGAAGCCGCGGCTGTCGGTTTCGACCCAGGTCGCGTCGTCGGGATCGACCAGCGGATTGTCGGTACGGCGATCGATCGCCAGGGTCACCCCGCGGTCCGCCCCGCCCTGCCGCGCCAGCCCGGACAGGATGCCGCCGGAAAAGATGTGGTCGGCCATCATCAGCAGATAGTCACCCGCGATCTGCTCTGCCCCGGCCATGACCGACCAGCCGTTGGGCTGCGACCAATCCGCCACCCGTGCCGCTTCGACCGCAATGCCGCAGCGCGCCGCCAGCGCGGGCAAGGCCGCCTCGAGCCGCTCGGCCTCGTGCCCGGTGGTGACGACGACCTTGGCCGCGCCCGCCGCCTTGGCCTGGCGCACCCCCAGTTCGAGCAGCGGCACGCCGGCAATCGGGGTCAGCGGCTTCGAATCGGACAGATCGCGCAGGCGGCTGCCGAACCCGGCGGCGATGATCAGGGCGTCCATGGGTCGGCTCCGATACGGAAACGGCGCCGGTTGCCCTGCGCCGTCTCATTGTCCGCTTGGCGAAAAACCTTTCGCTGCTCGCGGGGTTTCGGCGACGTATTCGTCAACCATCTGGGCGGCGAGGTCATCGACGAACTGCTGCGGCGGATGCTTGCAGAAATAGGCCGAGGGGCCGATCAGCGCGCCGCCTTCGCCGCGTTCCAGCGCAACCTTGCAGCAGCGGATCGCGTCCATCACACAGGCCGCCGAATTGGGGCTGTCTTCGACCGAAAGGCGCAGCTCCAGGTTCATCGGGACATTGCCCCACTGGTTGCCTTCAAGCCGCAGGAAGCACAGCTTGTTGTCCTTCTGCCACGGCACATAGTCCGACGGGCCGACGTGGATGTTCTCATCCTCGAGCCGCTGGGCCAGCATCGCCTGGACCGCTTCGGTCTTCGATTCCTTCTTGGAACCGAGCCGCTGGCGATCGAGCATGTTCATGAAATCGGTATTGCCGCCGGTGTTGAGCTGATAGGTCCGCTCGATCGTCACGCCGCGCGCAGCAAACAGGCTGGAGAGCACGCGGTGAACGATGGTCGCGCCGACCTGGGCATTGATGTCGTCACCGACGATCGGCACCCCGGCATCGCGGAAGCGCGCTTCCCATTCGGGGCGGCTGGCGATGAACACCGGCATGCAGTTGACCACCGCGACGCCGGCTTCGAGCGCGCATTCCATGTAGAACTCGGTCGCGTCCTGCGAACCGACCGGCAGGAAATTGAGCAGCACTTCCGCACCGCTCTCCTTCAATGCCGCGACGATGCTGTCATGCGTCGCTTCGGCCGCATCGGCAACGATAAAGCCCTTGTCGCCGACGACGGTCATGTGCGGAGCGACGCCGTCGAGCACCTTGCCCATGATCACCCTGGAACCGGTTGGCGCAACCTGCGGCATGAATACGGCGGTGTTGTTGGGGGCGGAAAAGATCGCTTCGGCGATGTCTTTGCCAACCTTGCGGGCATCGACATCGATGCCCAGCACGAAATCCACATCGCCAGCACCGTAGCCGCCGATTTTGTCGTGGATCAGGCCCTGCGATGAATTGTTTTGACGATAATATTCAACGCCCTGCACCAACGAGCTTGCGCAGTTACCGACGCCGATCATGGCGACCTTGATGGGCTTCATTATGATGTTGTCCTTCTCAAGCGACTTGTGGGGGGCGCGAAAGGCCCGTCTTTGAAAAAATCACGCGCCAAAAGCAAGCCAATTGGGCGGCGTCAAGCCGATTGCACGAAACAGCTGGTACCCCATTGTCGCAGGTGGCGGCGCGTCATGCTCTGCGTGAACCGCGTTTACGATATGAAACTGCATGATTTCAATATGATTCAAGGCGCCCAGCGGGCGAATTGCTGGTATCGGACCGCTGATCAAAATGGTGTCTTGCTTCACTTTCATCGGCCGCGGAATCGAGCATTCCATAGGCTGTCGCATCAAGATTCGCGGCAATATCGGCAGAATGGGCCCGGCCATATTCGGCCAAGCGAATAAAGAACCGGCTTAGCATGATGAAAAAGTTTGCGGTGGAATATGCCGCGATCATCACCAGACCTGCGCCCCAGGCATCAAACCAGGCGAACGGCAACAGGCACCAGAAAAAGGTGTTGCGGCGGCCCGAAACCAGCCGGAAGGCGCGTTCAAATCCGCCTGCGTCGTCCAACTGGGCCCCGGTCATTCGACGATAGAATTCGCCGATCAGCGCCTCGGCCAATGCCGTGCAGACGATAAGCGCCGCCAGCGCCCAGGCCCAGGCCGTCCCGGTCGCCGCGGCCAGTGCGGCAAACCACGCATATTCAACGATCTTGTCGCCCACATGTTCCAAATCGCCCCAGCGGGAAAATTCGAATCGGGTCCGTGCCAGTTTGCCGTCGATCCCGTCGATCGGCCCGATCACCAGGGCCAGCAGCAACCCGGTCCACATTGCACCGCTGGCAAAACACCAGGCCGCATAGAGTCCCAGTGCGAAGGCCAACAAAGAGATCATATTAGGCGTGATCGCACTGGGCCAAAGCAGCCGAACGAACGCGTTCTCGATCGGCGGGTGAATAAAACGCGCCGGCCAATCAAGGCAGCCCTTCTGCGCGGCGTTGAGGATCTGATTGGCAGCGCGGCGGCCATCGGCCGAACTGCACGGCCGATCCCACAGCAGCGGTACGGCGCGGCGACGATCGGCGGCATAAGTCGGTACGGCCGACAGATCGAAACGGTCCGCATCCGATCCGCGCAAGGTGTCCGATGATGGCTGGGTCGATCCGGCGGGTAGCCAGGCAAGTCCGCCCGCCACACCGTCCAGACCGATGGCCAGCAGCGGTCGCGCGGTTGGTCCGCGCCGGATTGCACCATCCAGAAACGCAGAAATCAGCCGTTCGTCGGCCAGTAAACCAGCTTCAATCAACAACAACGGCCCACCGCCGCGGACGGCACCATCACCGGCCAGGTCAACGCCCGCGGACCCCAGGCGGGTCAATTGACGCCGCTGCCGTTCAGTAATGCTGATCCCGGCGACGGTAAGATCCGGGTTGCCGCCTGATACTGTGGGGAGAATGAGGGTCCTGAATTCACGCATTGTCGATTGACGAGCGCCTTGTGGTGCGGCTTCAGGGTCGTGTAATGCCATGTGTTCGTGCCTTATCGCCCCGTATAATCATTCCGCCGTGCCGCCCGAACCTTGCCTAAGGCGTTGCAGCGATGAACACCCAATGAACCCCGCAGGTTCCTGTTTGGCTCAACCGACCAGCAGTTGTTCACTGGTTGGGTAGGCAGCGCACACCAAAGCGCTGGCCGCGCTCCATACAAATCGATAAGCGCCGATGTGGGCAAAAATGTGATTCCGGGAAGAGCGCAACAGGCAATGGAACCATCCACCGTTGAACCACCCTTGCATTTCGTCGGGCCACCCCCCGCACAGCGCCCGATGCGGCCGCGCGAATTACAGGATCCGCTGAATTTTTATCTCTATCATCCGCTGGCCTGGCAACTGGCGCGGGGCCTGGCGCATACGCCGATCACGCCGAACATGGTTTCGATCTTTGGCGCAGGCTGCGTGGTCGCTGCAGGATTGGCCTACACCCAATTGGCCTGGCCAGTTTCGGCAGCGCTTGGCATGGCGCTTCACATGAGCTGCACGTGATCGACGGCGCAGATGGCGATCTGGCCCGCCTGACCGGACGGACCAGCCCGATCGGTGAAATGGTTGACGGCCTGTGCGATTATCTCAGCCACATTGTCCTCTACCTGATGCTGGGTGCCTGGCTCGCTACGAGCAACGGCCCGGTGACGGGTTGGCTGGCCTGGATGCTGGTCGTCGGCGCCGGATTGAGCCACGCCGTGCAAGCCAACCATGT
>JBJTLX010000090.1:0-6360 GCA_046063245.1 Novosphingobium sp. | reverse complement strand
GGTGGCGATGAACCCGGCGGCGCTGAAGACCAACGTCTCCGCGCTGAAGCCCGGCGGCCTGATCATCGCCGACACCGGTGAGTTCACCAAGCGCAACCTCGAAAAGGCCAAGTACGCGGTCAATCCGCTCGAGGATGGCAGCCTCGAGAAGTGGCAGCTGCTGGCGTTCGATATCTCGGCGCTGACGCTCGAAGCGGTCAAGCCCTTCGGCCTTGGCAACAAGGAAGCGCTGCGCTGCAAGAACATGTGGACGCTGGGCCTCGCGCTGTGGATGTTCGATCGTGACCGCCAACCGCTGGTCGACTGGCTGAACGCCAAGTTCGCCAAGAACCCGGTGCTGGCGCAGGCCAACATCGCCGCGCTGAACGCCGGCCACGCCTATGGCGAAACCGCCGAACTGGGCGGCCAGCTGCACAAGCAGCATATCGATCCGGTCCCGTCGCCCGCCGGGCTGTACCGCACGATCACCGGGGCCGAAGCGGTCGCGCTCGGGCTGGTCGCCGGGGCCAAGCTGGCCGCGCTGCCGATGTTCTTCGGCGGCTATCCGATTACGCCCGCCAGCTCGATCCTGCACTATCTGGCGGGGCTGAAGGAATTCGGCGTCACCACCTTCCAGGCCGAGGACGAGATTGCCGCGATCGCCGCCGCGATCGGCGCGAGCTATGCCGGCAGCCTGGGCGTTACTTCGTCCTCCGGACCGGGAATCGCGCTCAAGGGCGAGGCAATGGGGCTGGCGGTGATGACCGAACTGCCGCTGGTGATCGTCAATTCGCAGCGCGGCGGGCCGTCGACCGGCCTGCCGACCAAGACCGAGCAGAGCGACCTTTACCAGGCGGTCTATGGCCGCAACGGCGATACCCCGATGCCGGTGATCGCCGCGCGCAGCCCCGGCGACGCCTTCGAATGCGCGATCGAGGCGTGCCGCATCGCCACCCAGTACATGACCCCGGTGATCCTGCTGACCGACGGCTATATCGCCAATGCGGCCGAGCCGTGGGCCGTGCCCGATCCCGATACCTTCGCGCCGTTCCCGGCGACCTTCCTCGATAAGCCGAACGGCCCCGACGGCACTTTGCTGCCCTATGCCCGCGACGCCAAGGGCGCGCGCCCGTGGATCAAGCCCGGCACGCCGGGGCTGATGCACCGCATCGGCGGGATCGAGAAGAACCCCGGCACCGGCAATCTCGACTATTCGCCCGAAAGCCACCAGGCGATGACCAATGCGCGCAAGGCCAAGGTCGACGGCGTGGCGAAGAGCGTGCCGGCGCAGGACGTGTGCCTGGGCCAGCCGGGCGGCAAGCTCGCCGTGGTCGGCTTGGGCAGCACCTTCGGCCCGATCCACCAGGCGGTCCGCCGGGCGCGGGCCAAGGGCCTCGACGTCAGCCACGTCCATGTCCGCCACATCTGGCCGCTTCCGGAAAATCTTGGTGACTTGCTAAGGTCTTACGAGCACATTCTCGTGCCGGAAATGAACACCGGCCAGTTCAAGACCGTGCTGCGCGACCAGTTCCTGGTCGACGCCAGGCCGCTCAACAAGGTCAGCGGCCAGCCGTTCACCATTGCCGAAATCGAAGCCGCGATCGAAGGAGTGCTGGCATGAACGCCATTGCCACCATCCCGACCACCCTCAAGGACTGGGAATCGGACCAGGAAGTCCGCTGGTGCCCGGGCTGCGGGGACTATGCGATCCTGAAGGCGGTGCAGCGCACCTTGCCGGAAATCGGCGCCAATCCGGCGACCACGGTCTTCGTCAGCGGGATCGGCTGTTCCAGCCGCTTTCCCTATTACATGGCCAGCTATGGCTTCCACACCATCCACGGCCGCGCCCCGGCCTTTGCCACCGGGATCAAGCTGGCCAATCCGGAGCTCGACATCTGGCTGGTGACCGGCGACGGCGACGGGCTGAGCATCGGCGGCAACCACACGATGCACCTGATCCGGCGCAACCTCAATTGCCAGATCATGCTGTTCAACAACGAGATCTACGGGCTGACCAAGGGCCAGTACTCGCCGACCAGCCGCCAGGGCACGACCAGCCCGACCACGCCGCTCGGCTCGGTCGATCGCCCGGCCAGCCCGGCCGCCTTTGCGCTTGGTTCGGGGGCACGCTTCATCGGCCGCGGCTTCGATGTGTCGAAGCATCTGCCCGACGTGCTGAAAGCCGCCCACGCCCACCGCGGCGCGGCCTTTATCGAGATTTTCCAGAACTGTATCGTCTACAACAAGGACGTGTTCGAGGATTTCGCCGCGCCCAAGGGGGCGGAGGATCGCCAGCTCTGGCTCAAGCACGGCGAACCGATGCTGTTCGGCAGCGACAAGACCGGCGGGGTCAAGGGCATCGCGCTCGATGGCGAGAAGCTGACGCTCAAGGTGGTCGAGGTTGCGGATGGCGACTGGCAGGCTGCCGGGGTGATCGTCCACGACGTCACCAACCGCTCGGTCGCGCACATGCTAGTCGAAATGCCGTTCGGACCGTTTCCGATGGCGCTGGGCGTGCTCTACGACGATTCGCGCCCGACGTACGAGGACGCGGTGCTGGGCCAGGACGCCCAGGCGCGCGAAGGCAAGAACACCGACCTCAAGAAGCTCCTCGCCAAGGGCCAGACCTGGACGGTGAGCGCGGATCAGGGGCCGCTGTCCGGGGTCTAGGCCCCCTGTACCAAGGTGCGCATGGCGCCCCTCGAACATAGCGGATAGGCGGCTTGGATGGCTTGCCGCGCACGCAAGACGTCATGACGGACGTCGCCCCCGTCATCCTTTGGCTGCGCCGCGACCTGCGGCTGGCCGATCAGGCCGCACTGGCCGCCGCCTGCGCCAGCGGCGCGCCGGTCGTTCCGGTCTATGTGCTTGATGACGAAACCCCGCGGCACCGCCGGATGGGCGCCGCGTCGCGCTGGTGGCTGCACCATTCGCTGGACCGGCTGGCCCGCGATCTGGAAGCGCGCGGCTCACGCCTGATCCTGCGCCGCGGCACCAGCGCCAAGGTTCTGGCGGCTCTGGCGCTGGAGCTGGGCACCAAGGACGTCCACGCCTTGCACCATTACGAGCCGTGGTGGCGCAATGCCGAGCGCGGGGTCAACGCCCGGCTGCGGCTGCACCTGCACCACGGCAATTACCTGGTTCCGCCGGGGTCGCTGCGCACCGGATCGGGCACGCCGTTCAGGATCTACACCCCGTTCTGGCGCGCGCTGCAGGCGCATATGCCGCCCCCGCCGCCGCTGCCGTCGCCCGGGGCAATTCGCGCCCCGGCGCACTGGCCGAACAGCGACGCGCTGGCTGACTGGGACCTGCTCCCGGCCAAACCCGACTGGGCCGGCGGGATGCGCGCCGAATGGACCCCGGGCGAAGCGGGCGCACACCAGCGCCTCGACGCCTTTGCCGATCGCGCGGCGCGCTATCAACAGCGCCGCAATCTGCCCTCTGTACCCGGCACTTCGATGCTTTCGCCGCATCTCCATTTCGGGGAGATTTCACCGGCGCAGGTGTGGCACGCGGCGGCCGGGGTGGGGGGATCGGTCGGCACCTTCCTGGGCGAGATCGGCTGGCGCGACTATGCCGCCAACGTGATCGTCCAGTTCCCCGACTATGGCGGCAAGAACGCGCGCGACGCCTTCGACGCGCTGCGCTGGCGCGATGGCGCCGAGGCGGAGGATGACCTGGCGGCCTGGCAGCAGGGCCGCACCGGCTATCCGATCGTCGATGCCGGGATGCGCCAGCTGTGGGCGACCGGATGGATGCACAACCGGGTGCGGATGATCGCCGCCAGTTTCCTGGTCAAGCACCTGCTGATCGACTGGCGGCGGGGCGAGCAGTGGTTCTGGGATACGCTGGTCGATGCCGACTATGCCAGCAACGCGGTCAACTGGCAGTGGACCGCGGGGACCGGGGTCGACAGCAACATGTTCGTGCGGATCATGGCCCCGCTCAGCCAGTCGGACAAGTTCGACGCGGCGGGCTATATCCGCCACTGGGTGCCTGAACTGGCCGGGCTGTCCGATGCCGAGATCCACGATCCGCAGCGCCCGATGAGGGGCTATCCGGCGAAGCGCGTCGAGCACCGCGCAGCGCGCGAACGGGCGCTGGCGGCCTGGGAAGCACTGAAAGGGTAGCGCTAGGTCGGTTCGGGGAAGGGGATGTTGGCACCGGGATCGGTAAACCGTCAGCGTGCCCCTCGCTTGCGCTCGGGAGTTTTTTGGATGTCCGTCCCCCGGACGGACATTGAATCCAAAAACTGGTGCCCGGAGGCGGATTCGAACCACCGACACGCGGATTTTCAATCCGCTGCTCTACCAACTGAGCTATCCGGGCATCGCCAAAGCGATTGGAAGCGCGCCTATGGCGAACCGTCCCACGCTTGGCAAGGGGAGAAGTTATGCTTTGTCGGCCTCTTCGTCGATCGCCGGCGGGCCGGGCAGGGCATAGCCATCGTCGAGCCAGCGGACCAGGTCGCGGTCCTTGCACCGCACCCCGCAGAACGGGGTGTGCTCGGCGCTGCGCGGCTTGCCGCAGACGGGGCATTTGCGGGTGGTCCGGATCATAGCGGCACCGCCTGGGCGAAACCGCCGGCCAGCGCAAGCCCGGGATCGGTCGCAATCCGCACATCGCGGCCGGTGCGCCGGGCCAGTTCGGCCAGCCACTCGGGCTTCAGTGCAGCTTCGACTGCCGGATTGCAGGTCAGTAGCAGCGCACCGGGGGTATCGACGCCCTCGGCCGCGCGCAGCAACAGCCGTGCGGCGGCCCCGGCGCGGTCGCGCGCCAGCAGGTGGAGCAGCGAAGGGCGGGTCAGCCGCGCGACCAGCTGGACGAAGCCGAAACCGTTGATCGATGTGCGCTCGTGCGGCCAGTCACCCAATGCCCGCTCAAGCCCGCCGTCGATCTTCTTGCGGTCGTCCTTGTCGGGCAGCGTCGGGAAATCGATCCCGATCGACCCGGCCAGATCGAGCCGTGCCAGCATGTCGGCCAGCGGCTCGATCGCCGCCAGCGCCAGGTCGCGCGGGGGCAGGGTGCCGTCGATGTCGACCAGGGTCATCGCCGGGGTCGCCGTGATAGTCAGCGCGCCGCCGGGAAAGGTGGTTTCACCGGCCCACGCGTCGGCGAACAGCTCCTCCCACAATCCCGCGGGGAAGCGGCGGACAATCCGTGCGCCCAGATCCTCGACCAGCGTGGGGGCTGTGCGGACCGGGTCCTTGGTCGGACGGGCCTGGGCGCGCTTCAGGCGGCCGCGTTCGGCCATTGCGCTGCGCGTGACGATCAGGCGCAACGTGGCGCCCTCGCTCGCCTCGTGCGGCAGGCTGTCGACCAGCGCCTCCTCGCCGCTGGCGAAACGCGCGGTGCCGCGCTTGGAATTGGCGGTGCGATGGATCAGCCGGGCCTCTTCGACCTGGCCGGCCTCGAGCCCGCCGGGCCAGCGCAGCCGCGCAGCCAGCGCCGCGCCGCGTTCGACCAGCACCGCGCGCTCTTCGCCGATGCCCTGTTCGACCAGCCATTCAGCCAAGGGGAATTCCCGCCGCTTTGAGCAAGGCGCGGGTTTCGAACAGCGGCAGGCCGATCACCCCCGAATGGCTGCCCGATACGAAGCGGATCAGCGCCTCGGCGCGGCCCTGGATGGCATAGCCGCCAGCCTTGCCCAGCCCTTCGCCGCTGGCGACATAGGCGTCGATTTCTTCTTCGGACAGGCGCTTGAAGGTGACCACGGTTTCGACCGTACGCTTGCGCACCTTGCCGGCGGCGTCGATCGTGCAGATCGCCGAAATGCAGCGATGCCGCCGCCCAGACAGCAGCGCCAGCAGCTGGCGCTGCACCGTCTCGTCATCGGCCGGGGGCAGGATGCGGCGGCCCAGCGCGACCGTGGTATCACCGGCGAGGACCACTTCGTCTGCGGCGCAGGGCACCGCGCGGGCCTTGGCCTCGGCCAGCCGCTCGGCATAGGCGCGCGGGCTTTCGCCTTTCAGAGGGGTCTCGTCGATGTCAGGGCTGGCGATGCGATCGGGCACCACGCCGATGCGGGCCAGCAGATCGCGCCGGCGCGGCGAGGACGAGGCGAGAATGAGTTTAGGCGCGGTCACGCGCCGGGCTTAACCAAACTGGCCGGGGCCGCCGCGGCCAGGCATGAAGCGATAGGTGATGCGCCCCTTGGTCAGGTCATAGGGCGTCAGTTCGACCAGGACTTCGTCGCCGACCAGCACGCGGATGCGGTTCTTGCGCATCTTGCCGGCGGTGTGGCCCAGGATCTCGTGATCGTTTTCCAGGCGGACGCGGAACATGGCGTTGTGCAGCAGTTCGACCACCGTGCCCCGCATTTCGAGCAGTTCTTCCTTCGCCATCCGTGTGCTTTTTCCGTCTTGCAGAGCCTGTGTTGCG
>JBJTLX010000089.1:0-3607 GCA_046063245.1 Novosphingobium sp. | reverse complement strand
CGGCGGAGGCGACCCGCCCCGGCGCCGGGGTGAACGCCTGGGCCCGCGGATTTGTCGCCAGCGTGGTCCCGCGCGACCGCGGCCGCCCCGGCGCGCTTTCGCCAAAACCCAGGACGATCCGCCCGGCCACCGGCAACTGGTAACTGCCGAGCGCCGGTGCGGCGGTTGAAGCGGGCGCCGGCGCATCGGCGACGATCGCGCTGGCCGGCTGCGGCGGGCGCAGCAGCGGCCCGGGCAAGGCGGCCAGTTCGGCGCGCACTGCGCCCTGCTTGGCCAGTTCGCCGACCAGCCCGCCCAGATCGCGGGCCTGTTCGGCCAGGGCCAGGGCGCGTTCGGATTCGCGGTCGGCGACGCCGCTGGCCTCGCGTGAGGCCAGCCGCTGGCGGGTTTCGAGCACGGCAAGGGCCTGGCGGCGCTGGGCAAAGTCGGCTTCGCTGGTGCGCAGGTCGGCATTGGCCTGGCGGGCGCGCTCTTCCAGCGTGCGGGCCTTGGCGATCTCGCCGCGCAGCCCGGTGGTGCGCCGCTCGACCTCGGGCAGCATGGTCTGCAGAACCGCGCGCATATAGACCGTATCGCGCAGCGACCCGGGGCGCAGTAGCGAGAGGATCGGTGGTCGGCGCGAGAGGCGCTGCAAGGCCGCGGTCAGCCGGACCAGCGGTTGCTGGCGCTGGGCCAGCGCGGCGCGCAAGGCGGCGCGCTGACCGGACACGACGGCGATCTGCGCCTGGTTGGCGGCAATCGTCGCCTCGGCCTGCTGGATCCGCGCGGCCAGCGCAGCGCTTTCCTGCGCGGTGCGATCGGCCTCGGCCACGGCCGACCTGGCCGCGGCTTCAAGCTGCTGCGCGCGCTGCCCGGCTTCGGCCTGCTGGGCCTGCGCCGCCGCCAGCGCGCGGGCGGCACCTTCCGGGGTGTCGGGCGCCAGAATGTCCTGCGCGCCCAGGCCGCCGAGCGCGACCAGCACGGGCAGCACGGGCAGCGCGGCAAGCGCAAGCAGCAGGGGAAGCGGGCGCAGCACCATCGCCGCCCTTATCCCGAACGATGATAGGGATGGCCAGCCAGAATGCTGGTCGCGCGCCACAATTGTTCGGCGAGCATGGCCCGGGCCAGCATGTGCGGCCAGGTCATCGCCCCGAAGGCGATCAGCAGGTCGGCCGATTGCCGCGCCGCATCGCCGTGGCCGTCGGCGGCACCGATCAGGAAGCGCGTCTCGCGCACCCCGTCATCGCGCCAGCGGCCGAGCAGGGCGGCAAAATCCTCCGATGAAAGCTGGCGGCCGCGCTCATCCAGCAGGACGGTGCGCGACTGGGCAGGCGCGGCGGGAACGGAGCCGCCGGTATCGGGCAGTTCGGTGATCTTCACCGGCCAGGCGATGCGATTGACATAGCGATCGACCAGTTCGGCCTCGGGCGAGCGCCCGATCCGGCCGCGGGCGATCACGTGCAAGTGCATCGACACTGGTTAGTCGTCAGGCTGCACCGGCGCTGTCCCCGAAGGCCCACATCCGTTCAAGGTTGTAGAAGCTGCGCACCTCGGGGCGGAAGATATGGACGACGACGTCACCGGCATCGATCAGCACCCAGTCGGCGGCGGGCAGGCCTTCGATCCGGGCATGGCCGAAGCCGCCGTGCTTGATCCGCTCGGCCAGCTTCTGCGCCATCGCCGCGACCTGGCGGGTCGAGCGACCCGAGGCGATCACCATGTGGTCGGCGATCGAGCTTTTGCCCTCGAGCGGGATCGAGACGATCTCCAGCGCCTGATCGTCGTCGAGCGACTGCAGCACCAGGGCGTGGAGCGAACCCGGTTCGGACGCGGGCAGCGGAACAGGCGCGCCGGTTGCGGCGGTGTCGGCACCAGGGGCCGACGGGGTTGGGGCCAAATTGGCGGAATCAGGCGTCATTTAAGCGGAAACGGCTCCTCTGTTCGGGCAGCGCAAGGTGGTCATGCGATGTCGGGATCGACGGGATGGTGCGTCAAACGGTCCCTCAGGCGCTTGCCGGCAAGCCGGTTGGCCCAGTCTGGATCGGCGCGGCGAACGGCGGTTGCCGAGCGCGGATCGGGATCGAATCGCATTGGTACCAGCGCGGGTACGCTCCATCCTGCCCGGTGCTTGAGACTGGCGGCAGACCGCCGGTAACGGCCGAGCCAGGCCGCCGCGGGGCTCGCGGCGGCGCGCCCGTCATACCCCGGACGGGCGATAACCGCAATCGGCATGGTCCGGGCGATCCCGCGCCAGTCGCGCCAGCGGTGCAGCTGGGCGAGATTGTCGCTGCCCATCAGCCAAATGAAGCGCACCCCGGGATAGCGCCGGACCAGCGCGCGCAGCGTGTCGACGGTATAGACGGTGCCCAGTTCGCGCTCGATCGCGGTCGGCACGATTCGGCTGCGCCGCGCCTGTTGCTGCGCCGAGGCCAGGCGCGCCGCCAAGGGTCCCATGCCGGCCTTGGGCTTGAGCGGGTTGCCGGGCGAGACCAGCCACCACACTTCGTCGAGGCCGAGAGCCGACATCGCGAAAAGGCTGATCCGGCGATGCCCGCCGTGCGCGGGATTGAAACTGCCGCCGAGAAGTCCGACGGTTTTCAGGGCCGCGTCTGCCCGGTGCCGCGGACCTGCCACTTGTAGGTGGTCAGCCCTTCGAGCGCGACCGGACCGCGGGCGTGGAGCCGTCCGGTGGCAATGCCGATTTCCGCGCCCAGCCCGAACTCGCCGCCGTCGGCGAATTGCGTGCTGGCGTTGTGCATCACGATCGCGCTGTCGACTTCGGCCAGAAAGCGCTCCGCCGCCACGGTATCTTCGCTGACGATGGCATCGGTGTGGTGCGAGGAATGCCGCGCGATGTGATCGAGCGCCGCCTCGAGCCCGTCGACCACTGCAACCGAGAGGATCGCGTCGAGGTACTCGGTATCCCAGTCGTTCGCGGCAGCCGGCAGGATGCGGCCGTCGAGCGCGCAAGCCCGGGCATCGCCGCGCAGTTCGCAGCCGGCGTCGAGCAGGCCCGCGACCACCGCCTGGCTGGCCGGGAACTGGGCATCGAGCAGCAGCGTCTCCATCGATCCGCAGATCCCGGTGCGGCGCATCTTGGCGTTGAGCGCGATGGCCGCAGCCTTGGCCGGATCGGCGGCGGCGTGGATATAGGTGTGGCAGATCCCGTCGAGGTGGGCGAGCACCGGCACCCGCGCATCGGCCTGGACCCGCGCGACCAGGCTCTTGCCGCCGCGCGGGACGATCATGTCGATCAGCCCCGCCGCGGTGAGCATCGCGCCGACCGCGGCGCGGTCCTGGGTCGGGACCAGCTGGACCGCGGCGGCGGGGATGCCTTCGCTCTCCAGCCCGGCGACCAGCGCGGCGTGAATCGCCCGGTTGGAATGGACCGCTTCGCTGCCGCCGCGCAGCAGCACGGCATTGCCCGAAGCGAGGCACAGCGCGGCGGCATCGGCGGTGACGTTGGGGCGGCTTTCGTAGACGATCCCGATCAGCCCGATCGGAATCCGCACCCGCGACAGGACCAGGCCGTTGGGGCGCGTGTCGCTGCCGAGCACCTCGCCAACCGGATCGGACAGGTCGGCGACCTGGTCGACTGCCTCGGCCATCGCCGCCAGCCGCGCCGGAT
>JBJTLX010000088.1:0-4596 GCA_046063245.1 Novosphingobium sp. | reverse complement strand
GCGCGATCGAGGGCAGCTGGCCGCTGGCGATCATGGTCCACGGTTTTCCCGAAAGCTGGTATTCGTGGCGGCACCAGATCGGCCCGGCCGCCGCAGCGGGCTTTACCGCCTGCGCGATCGACGTGCGCGGGTATGGCCACTCGGACAAGCCGGAGCCGGTGGCGGCCTATGGCTTGAAACAGATCGCGCAGGATCTGGTCGGCCTGCGCGATGCGCTGGCGCCGGGTGAGCAGGTGGTGCTGATCGGCCACGACTGGGGCGCGCCGATCGTGTGGAACACCGCCTTCACCCGGCCCGACCGGATCCGCGCCGTGGCCGGGCTCTCGGTGCCATTTGCGGGCGCACCGCAGCGGCCCTTTACCGAGGTGTTCCGCGAACACTTCACCAGCCAGGGCCGGTTCTTCTACCAGGAGTATTTCCAGCAGCCCGGCGTGGCCGAGGCCGAGGCCGAGGCGAACCCCCGCGATTTCGTGGCGCGGATGATGTATTCGATTTCGGGCGACGTGCCGCCGGGGGACTATTGGTCCAAGCCCGCGGGCGCGACCTTCCTTGAAGGCCTGCCCGATCCGCGGCCCGTGCCATGGCTGAGCGAGGCCGACCTCGATTACTACGCAGCCGAGTTCAAGGCCGCGGGCTTTCGCGGGCCGCTCAACCGCTATCGCAATCACGAAGCGGACTATGCCTGGCTCAAGGCCTGGCAGGGCAAGCAGCTGGAGCAGCCGTGCCTGTTCATCGGCGGCGACCGCGATCCCGCGACCACGCTGTTCGGCGCGGTGGCCGATCCGGTGGCGATGATGCGGATGTTCGCACCAAAGGTCGAAGGCCACGTCCTGCCGGGCGTGGGCCACTGGACCCAGCAGGAGCGACCCGAAGAAGTGAACGCCCTGCTGATCGACTGGTTGAAGCGGCTGTAAGGCGCGCCTATAGGCCGCGCAGACTCATGACCGTATCCGCCGCCCCTGTCGTTCCCTTGCCCGCCGATTGGCGCGATTTCCTGTCGCTGACCAAGCCGCGGGTGATGAGCCTGGTGATCTTTACTGGGCTGTGCGGGCTGCTGGCCGCGCCGGTCGGGATCGATCCGATCCTGGGCTTTACCGCGATCCTGTGTATTGCCGTGGGGGCGGGCGGATCGGCCGCGCTCAATCAGTGGTGGGAAGCCGATCTCGACGCCAAGATGAAGCGCACCGCACAGCGCCCGCTGCCGGCGGGACGGATGGACCGCACCGTGGCGCGCGATTTCGGCATCGGCCTGTCGGTGGCATCGGTGCTGGTGATGGGGCTGGCGGTCAGTTGGCTTGCCGCTGCGATCCTGGCGCTGTCGATCGTCTATTATGCCGTGGTCTATACCATCTGGCTCAAGCCGCGGACCCCGCAGAACATCGTCATCGGCGGCGGGGCCGGTGCCTTTCCGCCGATGATCGGGTGGATCGCCGCGACCGGCGAGGTCAGCCTGATGCCGGTGCTGCTGTTCGCGATCATCTTCTTCTGGACCCCGCCGCATTTCTGGGCGCTCGCCCTGTTTGTCGAGACCGACTATGCCAAGGCCGGGATCCCGATGATGCCGGTGGTCGCCGGCCATGCCAGCACGCGCCGCCAGATCCTGGCCTACGCCGTGCTGCTGCTGCCGCTCAGCCTGGCGCCGTTCTGGCTGCATGTCGCGGGCTGGCTCTATGGTGCCAGCGCACTGGTCCTGTCGGCGCTGTTCCTGCTGCTGTCGCTGCGCGTCGCGGTGTTTCGCGGCAGCGCGGCGGACGGCGACATGGGCCCGGAAAAGCGTCTGTTCGGTTATTCGGTGTTCTACCTCTTTGCCCTTTTCGCCATGCTGGTGGCGGACCGTTTCCTGCTAGGATAAGCGCCATGGAACTGCCCCCGACCCCCGAACAGGAACGCAAGCGGATCATCGCCGGGCGCAACCGCGTGCTCGCGCTGGTGCTGGTCGGCTTTGCCGTGCTGTTCTTCTTCATCACCATCGCCAAGATGCAGCACTGATCCGATGGCCGCCGCCGCTCCTGCCAGCAACCGCAACCTGCGCACCGGCCTGATCATGGCCGCGGTCGCGCTGGCCATGCTGGGGCTGGGCTTTGCCGCGGTGCCGCTTTACCGGATCTTCTGCCAGGTCACCGGCTTTGGCGGGACGACGATGCGGGTGAGCGAGGCCAAGGCGGCGCAGGTCAAGGTCGCAGACGGGCACATTTCGGTGCGCTTCGACGCCAATGTCGACCGCGGCATGGGCTGGCGCTTCCAGCCGCAGCAGGTCACCCAGGACATGCGCATCGGCCAGCGCAAGCAGGCGTTCTACTGGGCCGAAAACACCAGCCCAGAGCCGATCACCGGGGTCGCCAGCTTCAACGTCGAACCCGAGATGGCGGGCAAGTATTTCAACAAGATCCAGTGCTTCTGCTTCAACCAGCAGACCCTGCAACCGGGGCAGAAGGTCGACATGCCGGTGATCTACTACGTCGATCCGGCGATTGCCCAGGATCCCGAAACCAAAGACATCACCCAGATCACCCTCAGCTACACTTTCCACAGGGCCGCGAACGGCGGCGCAAAGGCACTGGACCGGGCCGACCCGGCGCGATAAGGGCGTCTGGCATTGACCGGCGGACCCATGCCGCCGGAACCATGGATTCACACGGGGACTGCAGCATCATGGCTGGTACGAAGAACCACGATTATCATATCCTTCCGCCCGACATCGTCCCGCTGCTGACCACGCTTGGCGCGCTGACCTTCACCAGCGGCATGGTGCTGTTCATGCACGAACTGCCCGGCGGCAAGTTCGTGCCGTGGATGGGCATGGCGCTGCTGCTCGCCTCGATGTTTGCCTGGTTCGGCAAGATCGTGAACGAGGCGCACGCCGGCGATCACACCCCGGTGGTGCAGCTGCACCAGCGCTACGGGATGATCCTGTTCATCGCTTCGGAAGTGATGTTCTTCGTCGGCTGGTTCTGGGCGTTCTTCGACTTTTCGCTGTTCCCCTCGGCGCTGACCGACGTGGTCGGCGGGCAGTGGCCGCCCAAGGCGATCGAAGCGGTGATGGATCCCTTCAACCTGCCGCTGCTCAACACGCTGATCCTGCTGTGCAGCGGTACCACGGTGACCTGGGCGCACCATAGTCTGATCCACGGCGACCGTGACGGGCTGAAGAAGGGCCTGTGGGCGACGATCCTGCTCGGCCTGGTCTTCACCAGCATCCAGGCTTACGAATACATGCACGCGCCGTTCGGTTTCGGCGGCAACACCTATGGCTCGGCCTTCTACATGGCGACGGGCTTCCACGGCTTCCACGTCATCGTCGGCACGATCATGCTGATCGTCTGCCTGGTCCGCGCCTATCGCGGCCACTTCACCCCGCGCCAGCACTTCGGCTTCGAAGCCGCGGCGTGGTACTGGCACTTCGTCGACGTTGTCTGGCTGTTCCTGTTCGTCGCGATCTACATCTGGGGCGGGTGGGGCTATCCGACCCACTGATCATGGCTGACCACAGTGTCACTTCGAAGGGGCAGCCCGGCCTAGGCCAGGCTGCCCTTTTCGGTCTGTGTCCGCAGTGCGGGGGCAAGACCCTGTTTGGCGGACTGACCGCCTTTGCCCCGCGCTGCCGCGTCTGCGGGCTCGACTTCGCGGGGTTCAACGTCGGCGATGGCCCGGCGGCGTTCCTGACCATGGTGATCGGCGCGATCGTGGTGGTGCTGGCGGTGGTGGTCGAATTCAGCTTCGATCCGCCGTGGTGGGTCCATGTGGTGCTGTGGGCGCCGCTGATCACCGGGGCGACGCTGTGGGGCCTGCGTGTGACCAAGGCGGCGTTGCTGGTCACCGAATACCGCCGCAGAGCGCGCGAGGCGACCGGCCAGGACGTGCGTGAACCATGACCCTGCGGCGCATCCCGATCCTGCCGACGCTGATGGTGCTGATCGCGGTAGGGGTGATGATCCGGCTGGGCTTCTGGCAGCTTGACCGCCTGCACCAGAAAGCGGCGCTGATGGCGCTCTACACGCGCAATGCCGCGATGTCGTCGCAAGTGGCTCTGGCCGCCAGCAAGGATGCGCGCGAAAAGACCTGGTTTCGCCACACCACGTTCGAATGCCGGGCCGATGGCGATACCAGGCCGATGGCCGGCCACAACCTGAAGGGCGACACTGGCTGGGCGCAGTGGGGACAATGCCTTTCGGTCGAAGGGCGGCCGGTGGCTGAGGTCAACCTCGGCTGGAGCCAGAGCCCTTCGGCTTTCCACTTCGCCGGCGGGACGATTGGCGGCGTGATCGCGCCCGACGGCACGATCGGCGCGCGCGTGGTTGCCGCCCAGCCGCTCCCGGGACTTGAGCCCAGCGCTCTGCCTGATCCGGGCACCATCCCCAACAACCACCTGTCCTATGCGGTGCAGTGGTTCCTGTTCGCCGCAACCGCGCTGGTGATCTACGCGCTGGCGCTGCGCAAGCGGCTGTCCTCCTGACCCAAGTTCCGTTCGTGTCGAGCGAAGTCAAGACACGCCGCGCAACGTGTCTCGATATTACAAGCCTTTTCCGCCGTCAATCAGACCGCCACCGGTGCCGACAGATGTCCCTGCGGAGCATAATCGCTGACGGAAAAGTCCTC
>JBJTLX010000087.1:0-8044 GCA_046063245.1 Novosphingobium sp. | reverse complement strand
AGGTTCTGGCGGGTCAGCGCGAGGACCGAGGGACGTGCCCCGTCGGCCACCGCGAGCGCCCAGCACTCGGCCGTCTCGACCGCGTCGGCGGGGCGATAGACCGCGAGGTTGGGGATCATCCGCAGGCTCATCACGTGCTCGACCGGCTGGTGGGTCGGCCCATCCTCGCCAAGGCCGATCGAATCGTGCGTCATGACATAGATGACCTGCGCGTGCTGGAGAGCGGACAGCCGGATGGCGTTGCGGCAATAGTCCGAAAACACGAGGAACGTCCCGCCATAGGGCACAACCCCGCCGTGCAGCGCCATGCCGTTCATCGCCGCGGCCATGCCGAATTCGCGGATGCCGTAGTGGATGTGGCGGCCGGCATAGTCGTTGGCGCTGAAGGTCGGGGTCGACTTGGTCTTGGTCAGGTTCGATCCGGTCAGGTCGGCCGAGCCGCCGACCAGTTCGGGGATCGCCGCGGTCAGCACCTCGAGCGCCATTTCGCTCGACTTGCGGGTCGCGACCTTGGGTTTGTCGGCGGCGAGTGCCGAAATGTAGTTGCCGACCTCCTGGCTTTGCGCGGGCGGACGGCCTTCCATGCGCCGCGTCAGTTCGCCCCCTTGCGCGCTGGCGGCCAGGTGGGCTTCCCACTTTGCGCGGGTTTCGGCGCCTTTCGCGCCGAGGCTGCGCCAGTCGGCCAGGATTGCCTCGGGCGCCTCGAACGGCGCCGAAGTCCAGCCGAGGAATGCGCGCGTAGCGGCGATCTCGTCGGCGCCGAGCGGGCTGCCGTGGACCGAATGGCTGCCCTGCTTGTTGGGCGCGCCCTTGCCGATGATCGTGCGGCAGGCGACCAGCGAGGGGCGCGGATCGGCCGCCGCTTCGGCCAGCGCGCGCGAAATCTCGCCGTAATGGTGCCCGTCGCAGCTGACCGTGTGCCAGCCCGCCGCCTGATAGCGGCCGAGAATGTCCTCGCAGGTCGACAGGTCGGTATCGCCGTCGATGGTGATGTGGTTGTCGTCCCACAGCACGTTAAGATGGCCCAGCCGCAGCGTGCCGGCCAGCCCGATCGCTTCGTGGTTGATGCCTTCCATCAGGCAGCCGTCGCCGGCGATCACCCAGGTGTTGTGATCGACCAGGTCGCTGCCGAAGCCGGCGTTGAGGTGCCGTTCGGCAATCGCCATGCCAACCGCCATGGCCAGACCCTGCCCCAGCGGACCGGTGGTGCATTCGACCCCGGCCAGTTCGGTGTTTTCGGGATGGCCGGCGCAGGGGCTGTGGAGCTGGCGGAAATTGCGGATGTCGTCGATGGTCGGCGCGTCGTATCCGGTGAGGTAAAGCAGCGCGTAGAGCAGCATCGAGCCGTGTCCCGCCGACAGTACGAAGCGGTCGCGATCAGGCCATTTCGGCGCATTGGGATCGAAGCGCAGCTGTTCGGCGTATAGCACGGTGGCAACATCGGCCATGCCCATCGGCATGCCGGGATGACCCGAATTGGCGGCCTGGACCGCGTCCATCGCCAGGGCGCGGATCGCGTTGGCCATCGGCGCATAGCGGTCGGCGGTGAGGCGCGTGGTGGTCTCGGACGCGGCAGAGGGGCTCATCAAGCAGGCTCCCGAAGAAAACGCTGGAGTGGCACCGAGTCGGTGCGTGGTCTCCTTTGCGGAGGCTCCGCCCCCCGTCAAGCGCGCCTCCGCCGCGGTGCTTGGCAAAAAGGGGGAAAAGCAAGCCGCATAGCTTTGCAGCAGCGGCCTTTTGCGATACCCCAGCACCATGGATGGGGATCGCACCGCCCGCGCAAAGGCGCGGATCGAAGCGGCGCTCGCCCGGATCGAGGCGGGTTCGCAGCGCAGCAACGGCACGGCCGACGGGGCCGCTTTGGCGCATTTGCAGGCGCGGCACGACCGTCTGCGCGCCGTCGTTCAGGATTCGCTGGGCCAGCTCGACCAGCTGATCGAAAGCGCACAGGGATGATCCGGCGATGAGCAACGTGACCCTGCAGATCGGCGGACGCGCCTATACCGTGGCATGCGCCGAGGGTGAGGAAGCCCATGTCACCGCGCTGGGCCGTTCGATCGCCGACAAGGTTGAGGACATGGGCAGCGGCCACAGCGAAGCGCGCCAGCTGCTGTTCGTTGCGCTGTTGCTGGCCGACGAGTTGCACGAAGCGCGCGGCCGGCCGGGCCAGGCGGCAAGCCCAGTCTCGCCCGCGGCAGCCGAACCGGACCCCGCTCTGCTCGAGCTGATTGCCGACCGACTGGAAAAAGTCGCGCTTTCGCTTGAGGGTTAGCACCCGAAGCCCTACATAGCGCGTGACGGGTACTGCCCGGTACGAACCGACAGAACATCCCTGAGGCTATAAGCAATCCTATGGGGGCTGTCCCTGGTTGGACCTTGGTCTGGCACACATGGCTCCCACCTGACGTGAACGCGTCAGTGGATTTCCCCGGCAACGGCCCATGGTGGTCCCGTCACCCAGCTTTCCGCATGAGGCCGATCCGTGACTGACAAGCAAGCGCTGCGCAGCCACTTGCGCCGATTGCGCCGCGATCACGAAGCGGCAATCCCGGCATCGATGCGCGGCCTGCTGTTCCTGCGTCCCCCCGCCCCGCTGCTCGAACTGGTCCCGCCGGGCGCAGTCATCGGGGTCTATCACCCGGTCGGAGCCGAGGCTTCGCCGCTCAGCTATGCCCGCTGGTTCCATGAGGCGGGCCACACCGTTGCCCTGTCCTGGTTCGCCGATCGCGCCACGCCGATGGCGTTCCGGACCTGGTCCAACCCGTTCATCGACGACGAGCTTGAACCGGCGCCGTGGGGCGGTTTGCAGCCGGACCAATCGGCCGAGACCGTCACGCCCGACGTGCTGATCCTGCCGTTGGTGGGCTTCACCGACACCGGACTGCGGCTGGGCCAGGGCGGCGGGCACTATGACCGCTACCTTGCCGAAGAGCAGGACGCCGTGGCGATCGGGCTGGCGTGGGATTGCCAACTGGTCGAGCACCTGCCGACCGAACCCCACGACGTGCCGCTGCGCGGTGTCGTCACCCCGACCCGCTTTTACGGACCCTTCTGATGCGCCAACAGCCGACCATCCGCATCCCGCTCGGCATTCTGGCGCTGCTCGCCGCGCTGCTGTTCTATGGCATGCTGGTGGCGCGCTATGTCGCGCCGCTGATCGAGACTTGGCCAGCGCTGGGCCAGACCCCGGTCTATCTGCTGCTCGGCGTGGTCTGGCTGCTGCCGCTCAGGCGTTTCCTGATCTGGATGGAGACGGGCCGCTGGGGTTGAGCAGCGCGGCGCGGGCGCGGTCCTTATCGCGGCCGAAGCGCAGCAGCATCGCCTGCAATTCGCTTCGTGACGGCCCCCACAGGGTGTGACCGCCGAGCATGATCGCCTCGCGCGATGCGGGGACGATGGTTTTCCAATGCCCGCTCTCGCACAGCTGAAATCCGGCGAACAGCTCGACCGGCAACGGCGGTCCGTGCCAGGTTGCGAACACCGCCGAGCGGAACAGGCCATTGCCGGTGCCCTTTTCCGCCCGAAGCCCGAGCGGGCCCAGCACGGCCGGTGCATCGGCCGCGTCGAACAGCACGTCGACATCGCCGACCGGTCCCGGATCGGCGCCATGCAGCGCGACCGCGGCGCTGGAAATGATCCACCACGGCGCCCGCGCCGGGGCCATCGCCGCGGCGACGCGGACCAGCGTTTCGCGAAGGGGCGGCGGCAGGATCATCCATTCCGCTCTTGCCGACAGCCGCGCCCGCGCGCAACCTTGTCGCAGGAACGGGGGTACGAGTCATGAAGCGTAGCTGGGCCATCGGACTTGCCGTGATCGCGCTTGTCGCGGGAACGACGCTGGTGTTCGGGCGCACCTGGATCGCGCAGCGCCTGTTCGACCGCGCGCTGGAAACCACCGTCGGCGTCGACCAGTCGGCAAAACTGCCCGACGGGCTTCACGCCTATGTCTGCGGCAGCGGATCGCCGATGCCCGATGCCACCCGCGCCGGCCCCTGCATCGCGGTGCTGGCGGGCCAGCAGGCCTTCGTATTCGATGCCGGTTCGGGTTCGATCCGCAAACTCGGGCGGATGGGCTTTCCCATGCCCAAGCTGCAGGCCGCGTTCCTGACCCACCTGCATTCTGATCATATCGACGGACTGGGCGAGCTCATGCTGCAGGCCTGGGTCGCGGGCGGGCGCACCGCGCCGCTGCCGATCTATGGCCCGGCGGGGACCGAGCGCGTGGTCGCCGGGTTCGATGCGGCCTATGCCATCGACAGCGGCTACCGTGTCGCGCACCACGGCCCCAAGGTTGTGAACCCGGCTGGCTTTGGCGGCGCAGCCTCGATCATCGCCCTGCCCGACGCCAGCGACAGCCAGGTCGTCTATGACAAGGGCGGCGTGCGGATCACCGTGATCCGGGTCAATCACGCGCCGATTGCCCCGGCGTTCGGCTACCGCATCGACTACCAGGGGCGGGCCATCGCGATCAGCGGGGATACGGTCTATTCGCCCGCTTTCGTCAGTGCCGCCAAGGGCGCCGACCTGATGTTCCACGAAGCGCTCAACAAGGCCATGGTCGCGGCGCTGGGCAAGAAACTGGCCGAGCGCGGGCAAGCGGGCAACGCGCAGATCATGCACGACATCCAGAACTACCACGCCAGCCCCGAAGACGCCGCGCGCGCGGCGCGCGAGGCCGGGGCCAAGGCGCTGGTGCTCTATCACCTGGTTCCGGCGCCGCCGAACAAGCTGATCAAGCCGCTGTTCCTGGGCGACGCACCCAGGCAGTTTCCCGGCACGCTGAAACTGGCTCAGGACGGGATGATCGTCAGCCTGCCGGCGGGCGGCAAGGCGATCGATTTTACATCGGCGTTCTGAAGGAAATCCCCAAGTGGCGCGAGTGACGGGGCTCGAACCCGCGACCTTCGGCGTGACAGGCCGACACTCTAACCAACTGAGCTACACCCGCGCAGCCACTTGGGAGCCGCGCCACTAGGCCAGCATCGGCAGCCTGTCAACCGGGTTCGGGCGCGCTTTTTCCACTTTGCGCGCGGGTCGGCAAGGGCGGCGGATCGGCCCTGCCGCGCCCCTCTCGGCAAGGATGCGAACGCGCGGTTAACCATATCTTTGCCCTTGCCCGGCACAAGGCTGCTGACCGCCCGCAAGGGGCGCAATCCGGGGGCCCGACACTTGCCGAACCGCATCTACCGGCTGATCCGACTGGCGCTTGTCGCTGGCGTCGCTGCCGCAGCAACCATGGCGACCATCGCCGAGGCGCGCTCGGCCATCGCACTCGACAGTGCAGTCTTCGTCGAACGCGGGACCCAGCAGCGCGGCCGCCTGCTCGAACCCGCGGCGCGGCTCACCCGCGGCGACCGCGTGGTCTATGTGCTCAACTGGACGCGCCAGGCCGGCAGCGGCGGCTTCGTCGTCACCAATCCCCTGCCCCGCACGGTCTATTACCAGGACAGCGCCAGCGACGATGCCGAAGTCTCGATCGACGGCGGCCGCAGCTGGGGCAGGCTCGATCAGCTGCGCGTGGGCAGCCGCATCGCCACCCCCGAAGACGTCACCCATGTCCGCTGGCGCGTGGCCGCGAGCCAGGCGGCGCAAGGCTCTGGCCAGATCGCCTATAGCGCGATCGTGCGCTGACCTAGCAGTTCTCGTACTTCCAGTTGCGCTTCTTGCCATCGGCAAGCCACTCGACCGCCTGGGCAATCCGCTTGTCGCGGGTTTCGGTGCGCTTGGCCTCGGCAACCCATTCGACATATTCGCGGCGGTGCGAGGGGGCGAAGGCCTCCAAGGTTGCCCTGGCCGCCGGATTGGCGTCGAGCGCCGCCTGAAATTCGGCCGGCATCGGCAGCTCGGCCTTGGCCTGACGCTGCGCGGAAGGCTTCTTCTTCAGCGCCGTGCCCGCGGTGTCGATCCGCGCCCGCGCCTCGCGCAGCTTTTCGGCCAGCTCGGCATCGCTCGGCAGGTCGGTCAGCGCGGCGATCTTGCCGTACTGCCCCATCGCATCGCCCTGCCGTCCTTCGCCGTGGATCATGAACGCGCAATGCGCCTTGAACGCGGCCATCCCGGCGACGTTCTTCCCGCCCACCATGAAGTGCGGCATGCCCCATTTGATCGTTTCCTCGACATCCGGAAACGTCGCATGGACCAGTGCGCGCAGGTGCGTCAGGATCGGCCGGGCGAAGGGTGCGGCCTCAGCGATCTTGGCATCGATCCGCGGGTCCTTCGTCATATCCGCCTCCGTCAGTTCGCCAGCAGCAATGCCGGACTTTCAATCAGGCGCTTGACCGCCTGGACGAAGCTCGCCGCATCCCAGCCGTCGACCACGCGGTGATCGCAGCTGATCGACACGTTCATCAGCTTGCGCTTGGCGATGCGTTCGCCGCCCATCCCGTCGGGCACGAACATCGGGCGCTCGACGATGCGGTTGGGACCGATAATCGCCACTTCGGGGCGGTTGATTACAGGAGTGGTCGCCACCCCGCCCAGCGGCCCGAGCGAGGTAATGGTAATCGTCGAGCCGGAAAGTTCCTCGCTCTTGGCGCTGCCGGTGCGCGCGGCTTCGGCCAGGCGGCGGATCTCGTTGGCCAGCTGCCACAGGTTCTTGTCCTGGGCGTCGCGGATCACCGGGACCATCAGCCCGGCGTCGGTCTGGGTCGCCATGCCCAGATGCACCGCGCCGTGGCGGGTCACTACGCCGGTCTCGTCATCATAGCGCGCGTTGAGCATCGGAAAGAGGGGCAGCGTCCGGCAGATTGCCGCAATCAGCAGCGGCAGCATGGTCAGCTTGGGCCGCTCCGCGCCGTAACCGGCGTTAAGCTGCGCGCGCAGCTCTTCCAGCGCGGTGACGTCGCATTCCTCGACATAGGAGAAGTGCGGGATGTTGCGCTTCGACGCCGCCATGTTCTCGGCAATACGGCGGCGCATGCCGATCACCTTGATCTGCTGGTCGGCCGCCTTGCCGCCAACACCGCGATAGGCCGCGTTGTAGGACAGGAACGAGTCGAGATCGGCGTGACGCAGGCGGCCGTCCTCGGCCGGGCGAACCTGGGCGAGGTCGATGCCCAGCTCCCTGGCCCGCGCGCGCACGGCGGGACTGGCGAGGACTTTGGCTGCCCTAATCTCCGCCCGCCCTGAGCTTGTCGAAGGGCTGACTTTCACTTCTACGCTCGGTTCGGTCGGCGAAGACATAGGCGGGCGTTGGGCCGCGGCCACCTTAGGCTCAACGGGCTCAGCCTGAACGGGCTTGGGGGCGGGCTCTGTCTGCAATTTGGCCACATCCCCCGCATCAGGCGTCTCCGCCTCGATCCGCTCGGCCGCAGCCTCTTCCGCCGCACTGTCGCCCTCGATCTCGATCACCACCAGCGGCGATCCGATCGCGATCATGTCGCCTTCCGCGCCGGCCACTTCGAGCACCGTGCCCGAGACCGGGCTTTCCATCTCGACCGTGGCCTTGTCGGTCATCACGTCGGCGATCTTGCCGTCTTCCTCGATCCGGTCGCCAACCTTGACGTGCCAGGCAACGATCTCGGCCTCGGCAATGCCTTCGCCGATGTCGGGGAGCTTGAAGGTGAACGTGCCCATCGTCGTTACGCTTTCAGCAGGCGGTCGACGGCCTCGCCGATGCGGACCGGTCCGGGGAAATAGGCCCATTCGAGGCTGTGCGGATAGGGCGTATCGAAGCCCGTCACGCGCTCGATCGGCGCTTCGAGGTGATAGAAGCAGCGTTCCTGGACCAGCGCGGACAGCTCCGCGCCATAGCCGCAGGTGCGGGTTGCTTCGTGGATGATCAGGCATTTGCCGGTCTTTTCCACCGACTTCTGCACAGTCTCGATGTCGATCGGGACCAGCGTGCGCAGGTCGATGATCTCGGCATCGACGCCCTTGTCGGCCAGCACTGCCTCGGCCACGTGGATCATCGTGCCATAGGCCAGCACGGTCATCGCCTCGCCCTCGCGCACCACGCGGGCCTTGCCCAGCGGGATGCGGTAATAGCCTTCGGGAACTTCACTATCCTTGTGCCGCGCCCAGGGCTCGACAGGCTTGTCGTAAT
>JBJTLX010000086.1:0-5012 GCA_046063245.1 Novosphingobium sp. | reverse complement strand
GCTGGGGCTGGCGAAGACCCGCTCGATCGGCAGGACCGCGTGGGCGGCATCGGACGCTCCGCCATTCGCCGGTGCGGTGCTCACGCCGGCGTCCGCAGCGCTGACGGAAGGCGCGGCGACCAGGCTGGTCGCGGCGAGCAGGGCGAAGAGCAGACGCATGACAAGGTAATCCCCCGGGCATTAACAGCAGAAAGGCGCCCCGACTGTGGTCGGGACGCCCTTCTTAAATCCAATTGGCACTTGCGCCAGAGGCGTTGGTCGATGGCTGTCAGCCTTCGGTCCGCACGTCGCGGCGTTCGGCGATGCGGGCGCGCTTGCCGGTGCGGCCGCGCAGGTAATAGAGCTTGGCCCGGCGCACCACGCCCTTGCGGACCACGGTGATGCTGTCGATGTTGGGCGAATAGAGCGGGAACACACGCTCCACGCCTTCGCCGAAGCTCATCTTGCGGACGGTGAAGTTGCTGCCGATGCCCTTGTTGGCGCGGGCGATGCACACGCCTTCATAGGCCTGGACGCGGCTGCGTTCGCCTTCGATAACCTTCACGCCGACGCGGACGGTGTCACCGGGACGGAATTCGGGGATTACCTTGTCGCCCGAGGTCGCCTTGGCGATTTCCTCGGCTTCGATCTGCTGGATCAGGTTCACTGGTCCATGTCCTTCTTTTTTCGCCGCGCGCCAGAGGCAGGCTGGACCCGAGCCCCCTCATGGAGCTCCCAAAGATCCGGCCTGCGTGACCGTGTATCGATCTCGGACTGTGACCTTCGCCACGCCGCGATCTTCGCATGATCCCCCGATTGCAGCACTTCGGGGATCGTGCGCCCTTCCCACTCAGCGGGCCGGGTATAGTGCGGGTATTCGAGGAGGCCGTTCTCGAACGACTCCTCTGTCCCGCTCGAAGGGGCGCCCATTACGCCGGGAAGCAGGCGAATGCAAGCATCAAGCAGCATCAGCGCCGCCGGCTCGCCGCCCGACAGGACGATGTCGCCGACCGAGACCTCTTCCACGCCGCGCCCGGCGAAGATCCGCTCGTCGAAACCCTCGAACCGGCCGCACAGCACGATCACCCCCGGCCCCGCCGCCAGCGCGCGCACCCGCGCCTGGGTCAAAGGTTTACCGCGCGGGGTCATGGCGATAACGGGCGCCTCGCGATTGGCCGCGCGGGCATGGTCGATCGCCGCTGCCAGCACGTCGACCCGCAGCACCATCCCCGCCCCGCCGCCGGCCGGCGTGTCGTCGACGGTCTTGTGCTTGTCGATCGCGAAATCACGGATCTGGACGGTTTCTAGCGCCCACTTCCCCTCGTCCCGCGCGCGCCCGGCCAGACTCATGCCCAGCGGTCCGGGGAACATCTCGGGGTAGAGGGTGAGGACGGCGGCGCGGAAGGTCATATGGCCTGCGCCTTTCCCAGATTGGCGGGCAAGGCGCAATTGCTGACTTGCCTATGCGCCGGGGCTGCGGAACAGTGGCGACGATGCGCCGCCTTGCCCTTGCCCTGCTGCTTGCCGCAGCCGCCCCCGCCTCTGCCGAAGTGATCGGCGAATGCCGGTTCGACCGCGAGACCCTGACCTTTGCCGGCACGCCGGTAGAGCAGGCAACGTGCCTGCTGCGCAAGGTCGGGCCGCTGGGCGAACGATCGGCCCAGCCGCTGCCGGCGGTGTTCGAACGCCTGCTTTCGGGCGATGCGCCACCCAGCCCGGCGATGAAGGAAGCGGCACTATCCGCCTTCCCGCAGCCGTACCAGGCCTTCGCCCGGACCTATGCCGAGGCACCCATCGCCCGTACCGAGGCCGGGCTGCCCGCGCTGTACTTCGTCATCCACGATACCAGCACGCCGTTCTATGCCGACGCGCCGTTTCCGCGCCATCTCGACACCGACTGGCAGGTCAACGACTTTGCGCCCTACATGAACGGCACCTTCGCGCGCGAGCCGGTCGCCCACATCTTCCTCTCGCGTTATGGCCAAATCTGGGCCGGGCACGAGTTCCAGGAGGCCTGGCGCGCGACCAAGCTGGAAAGCTACGTCGTCGGGGTGCCGGCGCGGGGGCGTTTCCTGCATATCGAGACGGTCCAGCCGCGGCGCTTCATGGCTGGTTACAGTGATCGAGGCCATACCGAGGGACCCACGCCGGGCTTCTCCGCGGCGCAGTACCGCCAGCTCGCCGCGCTCTATGTCTATGCCAGCGCGCGCGCCGGGCGCTGGCTGATCCCGGCACAGCACAACACCGTCGACGGCGGGATCCCCGATGCTCACGACGATCCCCAGAACTTCGAGCTGGCGCGCTTTGCGGCAGAGGTCGAACGATTGATCGCGGTCCGGGACTAGCTGCCGCAGCCCCCGCAACCGCCGCCGCCGCAGCCGCCGCCATCGCCGCCGCTGGAACTGCAGCCGCTGCCGTCACCGCTGCGCTTGCTGTGCAGGCTTGACCACGGCGAGCCAACCAGGGCGCCGGTCCCGAACAGGGCGACGGCCAGGCCCGCTTCCTCGCCGGTCGGGGCCAGCCGCAGCCGTTCGTTGCGCGACCGCGCCTCCACCACCTGCGCGCGGCCTTCATCGGTGCGGGCATCGAACAAGGCGAGGCGGAGCAGCGCCAAGACCCCGGTGACGATCAGCAGCATGATCAGAAAGCCGACCGGCTTGTCCCGCATCATGCCGATCTCCAGCCTGACCAGGCCAAAGCAAAGCACCGCGAGCAAGGGCGCGGCGGCAAGCAGCCGCCGGCCAAGCCGCTCCGCCGGCTCCATCAGCAGGCCGCCGGCGGTAAGGCGGCGGTCGGTCACGCTGCCATGGTCGCGCGCCTGGCGCAGGACGCCGGCCAGCGGCAGGTGATCCGCGGCGTGCAGTATCGCGCGTTCCAGCGCGGTTTCGCCGCGGGCGCCGGGCCGCGCCGAAAACCGCCCGCGATCGTCCATCGACAGCGCCCCGCCGGCATAGAGCCGCGTCAGCGCCGCCTCGATCATCCGGCTGTTCCCGCTCGCAAGAAAGGCGAGGTCATCGATCCCGCTGGCCCGCCCCGGCCGGCCCGGCGGGCGCAGCCAGGCGGGCATGAACAGGCCAAGCAGGCCCGCCGCCACCAGCAATACGGCATATAGCGCCAGGAACGGCCCGGCGGTCAGATCGAAAGGTCCAAGTCCCATGGCTCAGTGTCTCCCGAACAAGGCCCAGCCCGCCGCGACGCCCACCATGAGCGTCATCAGCAGAAGGGCGGCAAACAAGGGTCGCGCAATGATCCAGCCTTCGCGCGGATGGACCCGCCGCGCCTGCGGATCGACGATCAGCCGCTGATGCGCGCCGGGCCAGATGTCGCAGGGCGGCGCGCCGAACGCGCGCTCGTACGAACGCAGCGTCTGGGCGTATTGCTCGAAGTAGCGGGCATGTTCCGCGCTGCCCCCGGCGGTCGGCCCATGGTGCAGCGCCCGGCCCAGCACTTCGGGGCAGTATGTCTGCCAATAGTCCGCCGAATAGGTCAGGTGGAGGTGCCAGGCCTGATCGACCGCGTCCGATGGCGTCACCGGATGGCCGGCTGTGACGGCGAGATAGCAGAAGCGCCGGTATTCGCCGATCACCCGCGCCGCGAAGGCCGCGGTCCAGCCGTTCTCGCGCGCCAGACGCTGCGCAAAGGACAGCGCGGCATCATCGGGCCCGATCGAATGGTGAGAGATGGCATGCCAGCGCGGATCGTCCGGCAGGGTGAGCGATCGGTGATCGTCTCGTTGCATCGCGGTTTGTCTACCAAATAAGTAGACAGTTGTCAAGCGGTCACTCGGCCCAGCCGTCGGCGATGACCAGTCGTTCGGCGTCCCACGCGGGCACCGCCTCGCTGCGCATCGGCACCATGAAGCGCTTGCCGGGCTTGCCGTCCACCGCCGGTCGCGCGATCTCGAGCACGTCGCCGGCGCCGTAATTCTCCACCGCGACGCAGGTGCCAAGCGCGGTGCCATCGCTTGCTACGGCGGCCAGGCCGAGCAGGTCGGCGTGATAGTACTCGCCCTCGCCCAGCGGCGGCAGCATGCTGCGCGGGACGGTCAGCGTCGTGCCGCGCAAGGCTTCGGCGGCGGTGCGATCACGCACTTCGGCAAAGCGGGCGATCGCCCCGCCCTTGCCGTCGTCCTTGAGCTTTTCGACCGTCAGGGCCGAATCGTTGAAGGCGCGGAATCGCCGCAGCGACTCCACACCTTCACCGAACAGTTTCAGCCGAACCTCGCCCGTCACGCCATGCGCGCCGATGACGGCAGCCAGCGTGACGGGGCGGGTGCTGGCCAAGGCTCAGCCCTCGGCCGCGTCCTGGGCGCTTTCACCCGCGACTTCGGCAGTGTCGCCGGCGTCGGCATCCGGGGTTGCGACATTGACGTCGGCTTCGGCAGCAGGCGCTTCCTCGGCGGCGGGCGCTTCCTCGGCGGCCGCTTCGGCAGCAGGGGCTTCCTCAGCAGCGGGCGCTTCTTCGGCAACGGCTTCGGCCGCAGGTGCTTCGTCAGCAGCGGCGGCTTCTTCGGCCGCGGGCGCTTCGGCAGCGGCTTCCTCGACCACCGGGGCTTCCTCGACCACCGGGGCGGCTGCGGCTTCCTTGGCGGCTTCTTCAGCGGCTGCGGCCTTTTCGGCCTTGTCTTCGGCACGCTCCTTGGCCTTCTTGCCCGGTTCGCCCTTCTTGGCGTTCACGGTCGCGGCGCGTTCCTTGATCCCGGCCTTGTCGAGCAGGCGGGCGACGCGGTCGGTCGGCTGCGCACCGACGCCCAACCAGTAGCGGACGCGGTCTTCGACCAGGCGAACGCGGTCGGCATCATCCTTGGCGAGCAGCGGGTTATAGGTCCCGACCTGTTCCAGGACTTGCCATCACGCGGGGCGCGGCTGTTGGAAACGACGACCTTGTAATACGGGCGCTTCTTGGAGCCACCACGCGAAAGACGAAGGGAAACAGACATTTGAACTACCTTTCCAAGTAATCGATTTAATACGGTTGAACTTATTTCTTCAGAAGATCGTTGAGGTTCGAGGGCATCGCGCCACCAAGGCCGG
>JBJTLX010000085.1:0-7058 GCA_046063245.1 Novosphingobium sp. | reverse complement strand
TTGCCGATGAACTGTTCGAGCCGGCTGCGCAGCCGCTCGCTCTTGGCGCGGACGGCAGCGAGGAATTCATCATTGGCGACTGCATCAAGCACCGCTTCGCCCGCCGCCAGAGCCAGCGGGTTTCCGCCATAGGTCGACCCGTGCGTGCCGATGACCATGCCGCGCGCCGCCTTTTCGGTGGCGAGGCAGGCGCCGATCGGGAAGCCCCCGCCCAGGCCCTTGGCCGTGGCCAGCACGTCGGGCTCGATCCCGTACTGTTCATAGGCATAGAACGTGCCCGAACGGGCGACCCCGCACTGCACTTCGTCAAGCGCGAGCAGCAGGCCGTGTTCGTCGGCCAGCGCGCGCAGCCCCTGCATGAAGGCATCGGACGCCGGGCGGATCCCGCCTTCGCCCTGGACCGGTTCGACCAGGAAGCCGGCGGTGTTGGGGCCGATCGCGGCCCTGGCGCCTTCGAGATCGTCGAAGTCGACGTACTTGAACCCGGCGAGCAGCGGCATGAAGCCCTTGTGCATCTTCTCCTGGTTCGACGCGCTGATCGTCGCCATCGTCCGGCCGTGGAAGGCGTTCTTGAAGGTGATGATCTCAAACCGGTGATCGTCGCCGCCGTGCTGGTGAAAGGCGCGCACGGTCTTGATCGCGCATTCCACCGCCTCTGCCCCCGAATTGGTGAAGAACACCGTAGCGGCAAAGGTCAGATCGACCAGCCGCTGGGCGAGACGCTCACCCTGCGGGCTTCCATAGAGGTTCGACACGTGCATCAGCGTCTCGGCCTGCTTCTGGATCGCGCCGATCAGGCCGGGGTGCGAATGGCCCAGCAGGTTGACCGCGATGCCCGCAGCAAAGTCGAGATATCGCCTGCCGTCTTCACCGATCAGGTGGCAGTGCTCGCCGCGCACCGGGCGAAAGCCGCAGCGGGGATAGACGGGCATCAGCGGGGTAATCGACATGGGCATTTCCTTCGCTTCACTGGAACTGCGGGAAAACGAAAACGACAAATGGCGGCCCCCAGAGTCCGGTAAGGACTTAGGGGCCGCCACTTGCACGCGTTTATAACCTGGCAGGCCCGGGGACAACCCCCGGTGCGGCTGCAATCGGGATCAGTCCTGACGCGGCGCCAGATTGACCGCCGAGTACTTGCCGCGTCGGTCGACTTCGATGTCGAATTCGAGCCGGTCGCCTTCGTTGAGGCCCTGCATGCCCGAACGCTCCACCGCGCTGATGTGGACAAAGGCATCGGCCTGTCCATCGTCGCGGGTGATGAAGCCGAAGCCCTTCATCGCGTTGAAGAACTTGACCGTGCCGGTCGCCCGTTCGCCGGTCAGCTCGCGCTGCGGGGCTTCGGGGCGCTTGGCCACCGGGATCACGTCGCCGACGACTTCGAGGTCGCTGGCCGAAACCTTGCCCCCGCGATCGACCAGGGTGAACTTGAGCTGCTGCCCTTCGGCCAGGCCTTCCAGCCCGGCGCGTTCGACCGCGCTGATGTGCACGAACACGTCTTCGCCGCCTTCATCGCGCTGGATGAAGCCGAAGCCCTTGCCGCCGTTGAAGAACTTGACCGTGCCGGTGCCTTCGCCAACGACCTGGGCCGGCATTCCGCCGCCGCCACCGCCGCCGCCACGCGGGCCGCCGAAGCCGCCGCCACCACCGCCGCCGCGCGGGCCGCCGAAGCCGCCACCACCGCCGCCGCCGCCGAATCCGCCGCGGCCACCGCCGCCGCCACCGCCGAAGCGATCACCGCCGCCGCCGAACCGATCGCCGCCACCGCCAAAACGATCGCCGCCGCCGCCACCGCCGGCAAACGGATCAAAGCTCTCTTCGCCGAAACCGTCCCGCTTGTCGCGACCCCGGCCGCGACGTCCTCTATCAAAACCCATAAACCCGAACAAACCTTCGCATCGCCCCACGAAACATGGCCGGAGCGCGGACGAATCGCCACGGCCAAGCGGCGACCGGGTCGAAGCCCTTTTTCCGCAGCGTGGCTGATAGCCGATAACGCGACGAATGGCGAATCGATTCGGGACTGGCCGCCAAGGGCCGCTCGGTCATGACATTTATCCACGATTTACGCGGGATCGCGGCGGTTCCGCTTGCCTCCGGGACCCCGTCTTGGCAGAGAACCGCGCCAACAGCATAGGCCCATGCCAATCCATCGCCGGGAGCACCGATCCGCCATGTTCCGCATCCTCAACGACCGCATTTCCGTCAGCCCGCAGATCACCGCCGGCGATGTCGCGACCGCGGCGGCGCAGGGCGTGGGCCTGATCATCAACAACCGCCCCGAGGACGAAAGCGAAGACCAGACCCCGGGCGATGCGATCGCCGCGGCGGCGCGGGCCGCGGGGCTCGACTATGTCGCGATCCCCGTCACTCACGCGGGCTTTTCCGAAGGGCAGGTCAAGGCGATGGCGGCGGCGCTGGCCGGGGCCGACAAGCCGGTGCTGGCCTATTGCCGCTCGGGTACGCGATCGACCCTGCTGTGGGCCCTGGCCGAAGCCAGCCGCGGCAAGAACCCCCAGGCATTGAGCGCCGCGGCGTCGGCCGCCGGATACGATCTGTCGCCGATCAAGGCGATGATCGACATGCTCGCGGCCAATGCCGACTGACCCCGCCGTGCTGTTCGAGCTGGCCAAGCTGGCGCTGTCGCTGATCGCCATCCTGGCCTTGGCCCGGCTGGTGGCATGGTTGCGGCTGGGCAGCGACGTGCGGCTGCGCGATCCGGACGAGGCAGGCGCGCTGGCCCGCGCTGCGCTGTGCGGGTTCGAACCGGCCGAGATCGTGCTCGACCGCGCCGGTATCGGGGCGCTGCTGCGCGACCACGCCGGGCGGGTCATGCTGCTGCGCCGCCACGGCGCGCAATTTGCCACGCGCCTGCTCGACAACCATGCCTTCGCCCGGCTCGACCGCAATTTCCTGACCGTCGGGACCGACGACAAACGCTTCGGATCGGTCACGTTCGACCTTGGCGACCAGGCCCAGCAGTGGGCCAGCAGCCTGCGCCGGCTGGGAGGCTGAGCGATGGGCAAAGTGAGCCCGGTCGACCTGGCCGTCCCGTTCTTCATCCTGCTGATCGTGATCGAGGCGTTCTGGGCCCGGCGCCGCGCGCCCAATGCCTATGAACCGCGCGACACCTTGTCCTCGCTGGCGATGGGGCTGGGCAGCACTGTGGCAGGAGCGCTGTTCGCCGGGCTGTTCGCCGCAATGGCGCTGGCGCTTTACCAAGTCCGCGTGACCGACATCGGCTGGGCGTGGTGGGCCTGGGCCCTGTGCTTCGTGCTCGACGATTTAAATTATTACTGGGCGCACCGCACCGGGCACCGGGTGCGCTGGTTCTGGGCGAGCCACGTAAACCACCATTCGAGCCAGCACTACAACCTCTCGACCGCGCTGCGCCAGACCTGGACCGGGCTGCCGGCGCTGTCCTTCGTGTTCCGCATCTGGCCGGTGCTGATCGGCTTCCATCCGGCGATGATCGCCACGGTCGGCGCGGTCAATCTGGTCTACCAGTTCTGGATCCATACCGAGGCGATCCGCCGCCTGCCGCGCTGGTTCGAAGCGGTGATGAACACCCCGGCGCATCACCGCGTCCACCACGCGATCAACCCGCAATACCTCGACCGCAACTATGCCGGGGTGTTCATCGTCTGGGACCGCATGTTCGGCACCTTCCAGCCCGAGCTGGACGAGGTGCGGATCCATTACGGCATCGTCAAGCAGCTTGGCAGCTTCAACCTGCTGTGGACCGCGTTCCACGAATGGATCGGGATCGCCCGGGACGTCTGGAACGCGCCGTGGTCTGCCAAGCTGGGCTACATGGTCCGCGCGCCGGGCTGGACCCATGACGGCAGCCGCGACACCTCGGACATGATCCGGGCGCGCTGGCAGGCGCTGCAGGACAATCGCACCGGCACGGTTGCGCCCGATTAATCGAACGCTTAATCCCCTCGGCAAAGGAGCTGCGGGACATGGACCAGTTCGACATCATCGTGATTGGCGGGGGCAGCGCGGGCAGCGCCGCGGCCGGGCGGCTGAGCGAAGACGGCCGCCGCCGGGTCTGCCTGCTCGAAGCCGGCGGGACCAACGACACGATCCGGGTCAAGACCCCAGGGTTCATGCCCTTCATCCCCGAGGCATCGAACTGGCGGTTCGAAACGGTACCGCAAAAGGGCCTGAACGGCCGCCTGGGTTATCAACCGCGCGGCCGCGGGCTGGGCGGATCGTCGGCGATCAACGCGATGGTCTATATCCGCGGCAACCGCTTCGATTACGATCAATGGGCCGCGCTGGGCTGCACCGGCTGGTCCTATGACGATGTTTTGCCCTATTTCCGCCGCGCCGAGCACAATGAGCGCGGCGCCGACGCCTTCCACGGCGGGGACGGGCCGCTCAACGTCATGGACCAACGCTGGCCCAATCCCGGCAGCAAGGCCTTCGTCGCCAGCGCCGCGGCGCTGCAACTGGGCGCCAACCCGGATTTCAACGGGGCGATGCAGGACGGCTTCGGGCTTTACCAGGTCACCCAGAAAGACGGCGAGCGGTGGAGCGCGGCACGCGCCTATCTCACCCCGCGACCCAACCTGTCGATCCGCACCGGCGCCCTGGTCGAGCGGCTGGTGATCGAGGAAGGCCGGGTTACCGGCGTGGCGGTGCGGTTCGGCGGCCGGCAGGAAACACTGCGGGCCAGCGGCGGGGTGGTGCTGTCGGCCGGCGCCTTCGGATCGCCGCAGATCCTGATGCTGTCGGGCATCGGACCGGCGGCGCACCTGTCCGAACAGGGCATCCCGGTTGCGCTGCACCGCGAAGCGGTCGGCAGCGACCTGCAAGATCACATCGACTATGTCTCGAGCTGGGAGACCCGGTCGCGCGACTTCTTCGGTGACAGCCTTGCCGGCACCTGGCGCATGGTCAAGGCCATCGCCGAGCACCGCTTCAAGCGCACCGGCATCATGACCACTTGCTTCGCCGAAGGCGGCGGCTTCTGGCGCTCCTCGCCCGACCTCCCCGCTGCCGACATCCAGTACCACTTCGTTCCGGCGATGCTGGAGGATCACGGCCGCGAAAAGGTCAAGGGCCACGGCTTTTCGATCCATGCCTGCGTGCTGCGCCCGGAGAGCCGCGGAACGGTGCGGCTGGCGTCGAGCGATCCCGCCGCAGCGCCGGCGATCGATCCCACCTTCCTCGACGATCCGCGCGACATTGCCGTGCTGCGCAAGGGCGTGCGCCTGTCCCACCGCATCGCCGAAGCGCCGCCGCTGAGCGGTTACAATCCCAAGGACCGCTATCCGATCGACCTGGACAACGACGCGGAACTGGATGCCTTGATCCGCGACCGCGCCGACACCGTCTATCACCCGGTCGGCACCTGCCGAATGGGCAGCGACGAAGCCGCGGTCGTCGATCCGGCGCTGAAGGCGCGCGGGATCGACGGGCTGTGGATCGCCGATGCCAGCGTGATGCCGCGGCTCGTCTCGGGCAACACCAATGCCCCGTCGATCATGATCGGCGAACGCGCGGCGGACTTCGTCAAGGCCGCGCTGGCGTGACGGCGCTGACATGAGCGTCGCCTTCCGCCGCGAGAGCGACGAGGAGCACCTCGAGCCCCGGTTCGAGCTGCCGATCCCGCCGGGACCGAACCTGGTCACGGCGCGCGGACTGCAATTGCTGGAGGCCAAAGTCGCAGAGTTGGAAGCGGCCTTGCCCGCGCTGAGCGAGGAAGACCAGCGCAAGGCGCATCTGCGCGACCTTCGTTATTGGCGCACCCGGCTGGTCACCGCGGAGCTGACCGAACCGCGCGCCGACGGCAAGGTCGGCTTTGGCAGCCGGGTCGAATTCCTGCTCAACGGCAAGCCGCGCACGATTGCAATCGTCGGCCACGACGAGGCCGATCCGGCCAGCGGCCATATCGCTTTTTCGGCCCCGCTGGCCCGCGCGCTGATCGGCGCGGAAGTGGGCGACTTGCTTGATTTTGGCGGGACGAATGCCGCGATTGAAGTGGTTGCGATCAGCCTGGATTAGCCGCGCGGGCCCTTCGGCTTGCTCTTGTGGAACACCCGTGGGCCTTTGCCTCCAGGACCGCCCTGGCCGCGGTGCGGCTTGGGCGGCGGGCCCTTGCGGCGTTCGCGGGCCTGTTCGCGCGGGGCTTCGGACTGTTCGATGGTGATCCCGCTTTCATCGTCGCCATCGATTCCGGCGGTGCGCTTGACCGCGTCGGCGAACTTGCGCGCGACCGCGGTGGGCACCTGGAAGTGGGTCTCGCCCTGGCCGATGCGGATCGCGCCGACTTCGTTGCGGGTGATGTGGCCGCGCCGGCACAGCAACGGCAGGATCCAGCGCGCGTCGGCGTTCTGACGGCGGCCGACGTCCATGCGGAACCAGACCACGTCCTCGAACCCCGGGCGGTGGCGTTCGGCCTGGGCGGCGCGCTGGGCTTCGTGCGTGCCGGCGATCAGCTCCTCGGGCGCGGGCATGGCGGCGCGGTGCGCGCGGACCAGCGCGGCGGCGATGTCTTCAGGGCTGCGCTCGGCAAGCAGCCGGGCAGCGATCTCCCGATCTTCCTCGTCCAGATCAACCGGCGCAAGTAGCGCCGCGATCAGGCGTTCGCGGTCATTGCGGCGAATATCGTCCGGGGTCGGTGCCTCGCGCCATTCGGCCTCGATCCGCGCCCCGCGCAGCATCGATTCGACCCGCTTGCGCCGCGGATAGGGGACCACGATCACCGCGGTGCCCTTCTTGCCTGCGCGCCCGGTGCGGCCCGAGCGGTGCTGGAGCGCTTCGGCATCGCGAGGGATCTCGACGTGGATCACCAGGCTCAGCGTCGGCAGATCGATCCCGCGCGCAGCAACGTCGGTGGCGACGCAGACCCGTGCGCGGCGGTCGCGCAAGGCCTGCAGCGCATTGTTGCGCTCGCTCTGGCTATGCTCGCCTGACAGCGCGACCGCCGCGAACCCGCGTTCGACCAGCGTGGCGTGGAGGTGGCGCACATTGTCGCGCGTGGCGCCGACCCGCCTCGCGGTCTCGGCCCCGTGGACGCTCAGCCGTTTGCCTACCGCGTGCTCGCT
>JBJTLX010000084.1:0-10209 GCA_046063245.1 Novosphingobium sp. | reverse complement strand
GCTTCCTGCTGATCGGGCTCGCCGCCGCGACGCCCGCGGGCGCATCGGCCATGCTGGTCTATCTGGCGATCTACGTCGCGATGACCGTCGGCGGCTTCGTTGCCGTGCTGATGCTCAAGGACCAGGACGGCAACCAGATCGAGGCCCTGGCCGACATCGCTGGCCTCTCGCGTGAGCGCAAGGTGCTTGCCGCCTGCTTCGCCATGGTCATGTTCAGCCTGGCCGGCATCCCGCCGCTGTTCGGCTTCTGGGGCAAGTTCGTGGTCTTCCAGGCCGCGGTCCAGGCCGGTCTGCTGCCCCTTGCGGTGATCGGTATCGCTGCCAGCGTGATTGGGGCGTTCTACTACCTCAAGGTCGTCAAGGTGATGTACTTCGACGAGCCGGTGGGCAAGGCGCTGGGCAAGAGCGACTGGGTCCACCAGGCGATCCTGCTGGTCGCGGCGCTGTTCATCTCGCCGCTGGGCTACCTGCTGACCAAGTGCCTCGGCAACCTTGCGAGCATCGCCGCCGGCACGCTGTTCCCGCCCGCTTGATCCATACCGTACCCGCCACCGGTTCGACCAACGCCGACCTTGCCGCGCGCCTCGCCGCGGGTGAGCGCTTGGCCGAAGGCGACTGGCTGGTCGCCGACCGGCAGAGCGCGGGACGGGGCCGCCACAGCCGCACCTGGTTCGACGGCGCGGGCAATTTCATGGGCTCGACCGTGGTCCAGGTCGGCAGCGGGGATCCGCCCGCCGCCAGCCTTGCCCTGGCCGTCGGCCTTGCGGTGGCCGATGCGGTATCGCCCTTCATCCCGCCGCCGCGCCGGGCGCTGCTGAAGTGGCCCAACGATGTGATGATCGGCACGGCCAAACTCTCCGGCGTCCTGCTCGAGGCATGCGGCGCCGCCGTCATCGTCGGCGTCGGCGTGAACCTGAACGCCGCACCGGTGCTGCCCGACCGCGAGACGATCGCCCTGTCGGCCTTCGGCCCCGCGCCCGACCGCGATCTGTTTGCCGCCAGCATTGCCGCTTGCTTGAAGGCAGAGCTGGAGCGCTGGCGCGGCTACGGCCTGGCCCCGTTGATCGCCCGCTGGCTCGCCGCGGCCCATCCGCCCGGTACACCGCTGCGCGCTGGCGAACCCGGTGAAACCCCGCTTGAAGGCACATTCGCCGGCCTCGCCAACGATGGAGCCTTGCAACTGCGGCTGCCAGACGGCACGACGCGCACGATCCACGCGGGCGAAGTGCGCCTCGCCTGAAAGGGAACCCGGCCATGCTGCTCGCGGTCGATAACGGCAATACCAACGTCAAGTTCGCGCTGGTCGACGATACCGGCGTGATCGTCCAGCGCTGGCGCATCGCCACCGACGTCAAGCGCACCGCCGATGAATATGCCGTGTGGCTGGTCCAGCTGCTCGAGATGGAAGGCTTCTCGCGCGATGACGTCAGCGCCGTGGTGATCGCCTCGGTCGTCCCGCGCGCCATGCACAACCTGCAGGAACTGGCGGAGAAGTATTTCGGCACCGCGGCGCTGATCGGCGGACGGGCCCCGGTCGAATGGGGCATCGCGCTCAAGGTTGACGAACCCCGCGCGCTCGGCGCGGACCGCGCGGTCAATGCCATCGCCGCGCAGGCGCTGGAGGCGGGGGACAAGATCGTCATCAGCTTTGGCACGGCGACCACCTTCGATCATATCGGTGCCGATGGGGCCTACCTTGGCGGCAGCATCGCCACCGGGGTCAGCCTGTCGCTCGATGCGCTCTACAACGCCGCGGCCATGCTGCCGCGCATCGCGATCGAACCGCCGCCCGGCACCAGCGTGATTGGCCGCGATACGGTCAGCCAGATGCAGATCGGCATCTATTGGGGTTATGTTTCGATGATTGAGGGCATGATCGCGCGGATGAAGGCGGAGATCGGCCGCCCGGTAAAGGTCATCGCCACCTGCGGGCTCGCGCCGCTGTTCCAGGCTCATGCCGATCTGTTCGACCGGGTGGAACCCGACCTGACCCTGCGCGGCGTTGCCCAGCTCTATGCCAATCGGACTGGCGCATGACCCCCGGCGACGAGCTGCTGTTCTGCGCGCTCGGCGGGTCGGGCGAGATCGGCATGAACGTCAATCTCTATGGCTGCCAGGGCAAGTGGCTGATGGTCGACCTGGGGATGACCTTCGGCGCGAACGAATACCCAGGGATCGAGCTGGTCTTCGCTGACCTCGATTTCATCGAGCAGAACCGCAAGGACCTGCTCGGCGTGGTCCTGACCCACGCGCACGAGGATCACATCGGCGCGGTGCCCTATTTCGCCGAGGAACTGGGCGTGCCGCTCTATGCCACGACGTTCACCGCCAAGCTGGTCGCCAACAAGCTGCAGGAAGCGGGCAACGCCGCCAGCATCGAACTCAACGTGATCGATCACCTCGACCGGTTCGAGATCGGCCCGTTCGGGATCCGCTATGTCCCGCTGGCGCACTCGATTGCTGAGGGCAATGCGCTGCTGATCGACACGCCATACGGCAAGATCTTTCACACCGGCGACTGGAAGCTGGATGACCGGCCGCTGGTCGGCACCCCGGCAACCGCACAGGAACTGACCGCGATCGGCGATGCCGGGGTGCTGGCGCTGGTCTGCGATTCGACCAACGTCTTCAATCCGGAACCTTCGGGGTCCGAGGGCGATGTCCTGGATGGACTGCTGGCCGAGGTCGCCAAGCATACCGGCAAGCGCGTGGTGGTGACGACCTTCGCATCCAACGTGGCGCGGCTGCAAACGTTGGGCGAAGTCGCGCGGGCAACCAAGCGCCAGCTCTGCGTCGCCGGGCGCTCGCTCGACCGGATCATCCGCACCGGCCAGGCCTGCGGCTATCTGCAGAACCTGCCGCCGATCGTCGATTTCGACACCGCCATGGGCCTGCCGCGCGGCGACGTGCTGATCCTCGCCACCGGCGGGCAGGGCGAGCCGCGCGCGGCGCTGTCGCGGATCGCCGAGGATAGCCACCCGATCGCGCTCGAATCGGGCGATGTCGTGCTGTTCTCCAGCCGCCAGATCCCCGGCAACGAGATCGCCATCGGCCGCATCCAGAACCGCCTGGCCGCGCGCAACATCGCCATCGTCACCGACCGGCAAAGCCACATCCACGTATCGGGGCACCCGGGACGGCCCGAGCTCGAGGCGCTCTATGGCTGGATCCGCCCGGAAATCCTGGTCCCGGTCCATGGCGAAGTGCGCCACATGGCCGAGCAGGCACGGCTTGGCCGCAAATGCGGCATCGCCAAAGCCGTGGTCCAGCAGAACGGCGATCTCGTCCGCCTTGCCCCCGGCAAGCCGGGCAAGATCAGCGAAGTGCGGGCCGGACGCCTGGTGCTCGACGGCGACATCATCACCCCCGCCAACGGCGAGGCGCAGGTCATGCGCCGCCGCCTGGCGCAAAGCGGGCTGGTTGTGGTGGTGCTGGACGGCAAGGGCCGGGCCCATGTCGAGGCGATCGGGCTGCCGCTGGACGAGGACATGGACGATTTCGTGCGCGAAGCGGCCGAAGACGTTGCGGCGGCTTTGGCCCGGCTCAAGGGCGGACAGCGCCACGATCGCGAGGCCGTATCCGAAGCAGCGCGGCTTGCCGCGCGCCGCGCCGCGCAGCGCTGGTCAGGCAAGAAGCCGCAGGTCCGCGTGATCATGCCGGAGTATTAGGCGCGATGAAGTGGACCTCGATCATCGCCATCTTCGCCCTGTTCTGGGTGCTGTCGGCGTTCATCATCCTGCCGTTCGGGGTCCGCACCCATGACGAAGCCGGTCTGGCCAAAGTGCCGGGCCAGGCCGACAGCGCCCCGGCCAACTTCGATCCGAAACGCATCGCCAAACGCGCCACCGTCCTGGCCGTCGTCCTCTTCGGGCTTTACTACCTGAACTACGTCAATGGTTGGATCGGGATGGAATTGTTCGATTTCTATCCCGGCCGCGAAAGCTAATTCCGCAGCCGCTCGATTGACTGCGCCAGCGCGACGTAGAGCTTGCCCATGTCCGATGACAGCAGCGTCACGCCCAGCGCGTGACCATCGCGGGTCGACAGCAATTGCCGCAGCATGGCTTCGAAATCATGGATATAGCGGCTGACATTGTCGCGGAAGCCGCGGTCATCCTCGTAGAGCTGGGCAACCGCCTTGGCATCGGGGGTTTCCAGCAGCTTGACCGCACGGCGGGTGAAGATGCCGCGGTCACCCTTGAGGTAGGCGGCCCAGGCCGTGTCGGACACTTCGGAATCCATCGCCCGGGCGATGTCGATGGCGTTTGAATTGAGCGATTCGTTGATCAGCGCGACGCGGCGGGCGAAGTCGTTGTCGACCTGCTCTTCGGCGCGGTTGCGGGCGTGGGCGACCCGGCGCTCAAGGTTGCCGGCCAGGTCGTTGACCTTGGCCAGCTGGTCGCGCAGCTGGACCGCGGCTTCGCGGCTGACCCCGGCGGCATGGGCTGCGGCCTGTTCGAGCTGCCCGGCCGCTTCGGCCGCGCGCGCGCGCATCGCCTTGTCGATCGCCGCCCCGCTTTCCTCGCCGAGCCGCTGCGCCAGTTGCGACACCGCCTTGGCACTCATCTCCTCGATCCCGGCCACCGCATCGCGGGCCGCGGTATTGAGCTGCTCGATCGCCGCGGCCAGCTGGTCCTGGGCTAGCGCGGCCACCGCCACGCTCTGGTTGCGGACGCTCTCCAGCGATCCGGTGAGATTGGTCAAGCCGGCGGCATGATGCTCGGTACTGGCGGCAATATCGGCGTTGAACCGGGCAATGCGCTCGATCGTGCCGTCGAGATCGTCGGCACTCTTGAGGACATGGGCCGACAGGCTGGCCCCGTGGGCGTCGGCCTGTTCGATCGTGCCGCGCAGGGTCAGCGCGCGCGCTTCCAGTTCGGTCAAGCGCGTTTCGCCCACGCCGATTGCTGACGGCAGATCGGTGCTGCTGTGCTCGACACTGGCGCGGATCAGTTCGAGCAGGCGCACACTGCCGTCAGTCAGTTCGCTGATTGCATTGCCGGTGCCGGACAAGGCGTCGCGGCTGGCCGCAAGGTTTTCGGTCAAGGTTCGCAGGCTCGCCGCAAGTCCGGCCTCGGCCGTAGCGCCGTGGGCGGCAATGTCGGCCATCTGCGCGGCAAACTGTTCGAGCTGCTCGGCCATCGTGGTGGTCTGCGCGGCCAAGTCCCTGGCATGATCGTCCTGCGCGGCCTGGCGCGCGGCAATATCGGTATCGAGCGCGGTCAGCCGCTCGCGCAGACGCTGGGCAAAGGTCTCGTGACGCGTGTCGAAGTCGGCGCTGCGCTTTTCGACCTCGGCGAAGAACAGACGGTCGCGCTCGGCCATGCGCGAATCGAGATCGTCGGCTTCGCTGGCCAGGGTGGCAAGCCGCAGCCGGGCCGAATCCATCGCCTTCTCGTCGATTTCGCCGACCTTGGCGATCGCCTCGCGCAGCCCGTCTTCGAGCCGGGTGATGGCGGCGCGCCAGGCCTCGGTCGCGGCGCCTTCGCCATCGCGCAGGGCGCGGGTGATCGCGGCGCTTTCATCGCGCACCGCGCCGAGCCGAGACCGCAGCGAGGCGAGGCTTTCCGCCTCGTGCGAATCGAGTTCGCCGCGGACCTGTGCCAGCTCGTCCGACAGCGCCTTGGCGCGGGTGCGGACTGCGGCCAGCGTTTCGACCTCGTCGGCGTCGAGCTGGGTGCGGAATTCCTCGCTGCGGCTGCCCAGCGCGGCGAAACGTTCGGCCGCGATCGTGTCGAGCTGCTCGGTCCGCCGGGTAAATTCGGCAAGGGTGGTGTCGACCACCTCGCGCAGCGCGGCAACCTGCCGCTCGCTGGCCTGGCCGAACTGGTTGAGCCGGTTGAAGCCCTGGACCATCTCTTCCAGCTGGCCCTTGGCGGTGCGGCCCGCAGTGGCGATGTTGTTGGTCACGTCCTTGGCCGCGCTGGCGATCACCGGGAGCTGGCCGCGCAGCTTTTCCATGTTGTCGAGCGCGGCGGTGCTGACCGTCCCGATCGTGTCGAGCCGCGCCCCGTTGTCATGGATCAGGCTGGAAAGCTGCTCCGAATGAAGCGACAGGCGCTCGGTCGCGAGCCGCCCCAGCGCCTCGAGATCGCGGGCCTGCGCGGCGAGGAACTCACGCGCCAGGCTCAGCTCGCTGTTGACCGTGGTCAGGCGCCGCTCAAGCTGCGCGGATTCGGCCCCGAGCAGGCGCGCGGTTTCGCCAAAGCGCTGCGCCTCGCGTCGGCTGTTGCGCATCGCGATCAGCCAGGCGACCCCGACCAGCAGGACCGGCATCGACCAGTCGCGGATCCAGCCGAGCCATTCGGCGGCGCTGCCGCCCGCCAGCATGGCGGCCTGGTTGACGCTGAAGAACAGGGCAGACCATCCGGCGATTGCCGCCAGCGCCGCGATGGCTGCAACGATGCCGATCGTGTTGCGGTGGGGGGGCGGGGCTGGCTCTTCCCATACTTCGTCGGCAATCAGGACGGCGTCGTCCTGGCTGTCGATTTGCGGCTCGGCCAGTGCGCTGTCAGGCGCGCCGGCATCGATGGCGACGATGCGCGATCCCCCAGTCATGGCCGCAGTTTACCATGATGTGCCGCGCTTTAAACCCCACTTTAATGGTTTGCGACTAGCTGCATAAACCATGGCCTACGAAGCAGGAGCTCTGGACGCGACCCTCGCCGCTGCTGCGGGCGAGGACCCTGCGCTTTTTTCCGAGCTGCGCCAGGCCTTTATCGATAGCCTTTCGCAGCAAGTCGATCTGCTGCGGCGCTCGCGCTGCGACGGAAACTGGCAGATCGCGGCGCTGCGGCTCAAGGGTCTGGCCGCCAGCTTTCACGCCGAAGCGTTGATCGACATGGCCGAAGAGGCGCTCGATGCAGCGCCGGGCGAACCCACCGTGGTGCGCCGTATCCAGGCTTTTCTTGACGAGTATTCACTGGGTTAGGCCAGACCGCGCGTAACGCGGGTCAGCAACCCTTGGCAGATCGCCGTGCGCCGCCTAAACCGCCCGCTGTTCGAACAGCGCGGAGAAAGACGCTGCGGGTTGCCCTGCTGACAATGCTGGAAATGGCCGACGCAGTGACCCCGCGTGCGTTCCTGCGCGTGGGCGGGGTGACAGTGGCGCGCCAGCAACTGGGTCTGGCGCTCGATCTTCGGTGCGAACGGATCGTCTGCATTGCGCACGGCATGCGCCCCGAACTGGTCGAATTGCAGCACGAAGCCGAGGCCAGCGGCGCGCAGTTCCACATCGTGCCGGGACCGCGTGCACTGCTCGGGCTGATCACCGCGGCCGACGACGTCTTCGTTTTCGGCGACGGGCTGTTCGTGTCGAGCGACGGGGCCGTGGCGCTGCTGGAAAGCGGCGAGGGGGTCTTTGTCCAGCCGATCGAACAAGGGCTGGCCGCCGGGTTCGAGCGGATCGACCTCAATCACGCCAGCGCCGGGGCGCTGCGCATTCCCGGCCGCCTGGTCGAATCGGTCGCCGATCTGCCGCCCGATTGCGATGCCGTTTCGGCGCTGCAGCGGGTTGCCTTGCAGAGCGGCTTGCGCCAGCGCCCGATCCCGCCGATCGACAACGGCAGCCTGTTCTGGAGCCTGGTGCGCAGCGACGGCGATGCCCATGCCCTTGAACCGCAATGGATCCGTCAGCGCACCAGCGACAGTCAGCCGCTCAGTCCGTCGCGCGCGCTCGCGCTGGGCTTCGTGCGCCGCATCGGTCCCGGCCTGATCCATGCCGGCAGCGGCTCGGCACATATTGCGATCGGTGCGATCATCCTTGCGCTGATGGCGATGGGGGCGGGCTGGTTCGGCAATTTCGTTGTGGGACTGGTGCTGGCAGCACTCGCTTCGATCAGCAGCGATACCGCGGGCCTGCTCGCCCGGGTCGAGGCGCAGTCGTCGTTCCGCCGGACCCGGCTGCTGCAGGCCGATCGTGGCTTTGGCTGGCTGATCGATGCCGTGCTGGTCGGCCTGGCCGGATTCGGTGCGGCCACACATCCCGGCCAGGGCGATTGGGACCGCCTGTTTCCGCCGTTCATGCTGATCGCCCTGCTGCGCATCCTGCCCAATGTGATCGATCGGCGCTGGACCGCATGGCTGGGCGACCGCGGCTTGCTGGCGATTGCCCTGGCCGCGGCGCTTTTCGGCGGGATCGGAGGTCCGGTGCTGCATATCGGTGCAGTGATCGCGGCACTGGCCGGAATCGCGCTTCCCCGCCTCACAAAGCGGCTAACGCGACCTTAACCCTGTCCCTATAAGGCGGAGACCATGATCGACGTATCCGCCTCTACCGCGCCCGGTGTTTCAGCCGAAGACCTGCTGCGCGAAGATCTGACCGTTGCCGACCAGCAGATCGAAACCTATGGCCCGATCCTGCGCCATCTGCTGGCCAACAACGAACATTCGGTGTTCAGCGACGAAATCATCGCCCGGGTCCGCGGCATGGTGGCGCACTTGTCCGAACAATTGCTCGACGCGCTGGCCGAGGGCGAAGGACTGAGCACCGAGCGTCAGCGCGACGGTGCCGCTTTGGCCCAGCTTTCCGCCGCTTTCATGGCGCAGCCGGGCTTGCTTGGGCATTGCCATGCCCTGGCGATCGAATGGCATCTGACCGAACGGCTGCAAAGCCGCCTGGCCCTCGATCCGGTCCTGTCGCCGCTGCTGCAGGCGTTGATTGCCTCGAGCGAGACCGCCACCGCGACTCAGGCCATGGCGCTGCTTGCTGCGCAGGCACGCTTTGCCCAGGCCCAGCGCCGCATGCAATTGGCCCTGACCGAGCTGCCCGGCGACTTGCTCCACGCTGCGCTGGTGGTGCTGCGCGGGTTCGCGGCGGATAATCCCGCCATGCGCGCCCAGGCCGACGCTGCCGAAGCTGCAATCCGGGCGCAGTATGACGAAGGGCGCAGCCGGCTTGGCCTGACGGCGCGGCTGATCGCGGCGATGGGCGGTGGCGCAACCGCCGCGCTGTCGGTCACCCACGCGGGCACGGCGATGTTCCTGACCGCGCTGGGCATGGCATCGGGCCAGGAACGTGACCTGGCCGTGCTGGCAACCTGCGAAGGCCAGTTTGCGCGTCTGGCGCTGTCGCTGCGTGCGGCGGGTCTGCGGCCCCAGGCGGTCGAGGAGCAGTTCCTGGCGCTCTTTCCCGACGTGACCCTGCCGGATAACTTCGATCAGCTGGGCGCCGACCGGGCCGCCGCGCTGATCGCACGCAACAATCCCTATCCCGGGCTCTAAGCGATGCACGCGGCCGCATCTTCGCTGGCACTGGCGCGCAGCGATGCGCAGGACCGGCTGATTGCGGTGGATGAACCGCTGGCCGGGCTGCAACTGCGCTGCGGCGGCGAATTGCCCGGCCTGATCGCCATTCCCGCCTTGCTCGAACTGGTGCGCAAGGCGCGCAGCTTCGGCCTGAAGCTGGCCCGCACAATCCGCGCGACCGATGGCAGGGATGCCATTTCGGCGTGGATCGAGGCCGAGCCCGATGCCGAAGGCTGCGCCATCACGATCCGTTCCTGGCAATCGACCCCGCTGCCGCCCGAAGACCCGACCGAAGTGGCCGAGCATCGCAGCGCGATCGACCGGACCCTGGCGGAACTGACGGCGCGGCTCGACGCGCAGCAGAACGTGCTGACGGTCGAGAGCGAAGCGCCCGACCTGGCCGAACTGACCGCGGCAATGCGCGCCGGCTTTGGCAAGCCGTGGACCGATTTTCTTACCGTTTCGGGCAGCGCGCACCGGCAGCCGCTGCACTGGCGCCTGCTCGATGGCGCGAACGTGACCATTGCCGGATCGCCGCGCAGCTGGCGCGCGGCGCTGCTGCCGCAGCAGGCTCCGGGGCAGGAGCCCACCAGGTTCGAGCTGTGCCTGACCGCCGAACAGCCGCCGGCTGTGCCCGCGCCGCTGCCCGAAGTGCCGAACGCTCCAGTGATGCCGCAGAACGGGCGCGGGCTGGTCGGGCGCGACATCGCGCCGGTGCTGCGCCAGCCGATCGCGCGGATCATCGCCAATGCCGAGACGATCCGCACCCGCATGGCCGGGCCGCTGGCCGAGGAATACAGCCAGTATGCCGCCGACATCGCCGCAGCCGGCCAGCATCTGCTGTCGCTGGTGGAGGATCTCGCCGATCTCGAAGTGGTCGAGGCCGAGGATTTCAACACCGCGCCCGATCGCATCGACCTGGCCGAACTGACCGCGGCAATGCGCGCCGGCTTTGGCAAGCCG
>JBJTLX010000083.1:0-4166 GCA_046063245.1 Novosphingobium sp. | reverse complement strand
CCACGCCGAGCGCCTTGCGGGTCCGGTCAATCACACAATCGATCGCGGCTTGCTGGAACGAAGCGGCGATGTCCGCATCTGCATAGATCCCAGCCTCTTTCGCCCGCAAAACCGCACTCTTGAGGCCGGCGAAGGAGAAGTGCGGCTCGGCGCTGCCCAGCAGCGGGCGCGGCAGCTTAACCTTCGCGGCATCGCCGCTCGCGGCGATGCGCTCCACCGCCGGGCTGCCGGGAAAGCCCAGCCCCAGGATCTTGGCGGTCTTGTCGAAAGCTTCGCCCAGCGCATCGTCGATCGTCGTCGCCAGCCGCCGATAGCGCCCGACCCCGTCGACCCTCAGGATCTGGCAGTGCCCGCCCGAAACCAGCAGCAGCAGATAGGGGAACTGCAGCGCCGGATCGGCCAGCCGCGGCGACAGCGCGTGGCCTTCAAGGTGGTTGATCGCGATCAGCGGCCTGTCCGATGCCATGGCCAGCGCCTTGGCCGTGACCAGCCCGACCATGACTCCGCCGATCAGCCCCGGCCCGGCGGTTGCGGCGACGGCATCGACATCGCGCAGGGTCAGCCCGGCATCGGCCAGCGTCGCCGCGATCAGCGGGGTCAGCCGTTCGGAATGGGCGCGGGCGGCAATTTCGGGCACCACGCCGCCGTAGGGCCGGTGGGCGTCGTCCTGCGAGGCGATCCGCTGCGCCACGATTTGCCGCCGGTCATCGACCAGCGCCGCCGCGGTTTCGTCGCAAGACGATTCTATGCCAAGGACCAGCCCCATGTCCCCTTTCCCTTAGTGCCATTGCGGGCTAGCACAAGCGGGCATGCCCGACCGTCCCCTGAAGCTTGGCACCCGCCGCTCCCCGCTCGCGCTGGCGCAGGCCGAGGAAGCGCGCGACCGCTTGCTCGCCGCGCATCCGGGTCTTGGCGTTGAAATCGTTCCGGTTACCGCCAGCGGCGACAAGGTGCTCGACCGTCCCTTGGCCGAGATCGGCGGCAAGGCGCTGTGGACCAAGGAGCTCGACGCCTGGCTGCTGGACGGACAGATCGACTTTGCGGTCCATTCGCTCAAGGACGTCGAGACCCATCGCCCCGCAGCGATCGTCATCGCCGCGGTGCTGCCGCGTGAGGACGTCCGAGATGTGCTGGTCGGTGCATCCTCGCTGGACGCGCTGCCGCCGGGCGCACGGATCGGCACCAGCGCCCCGCGCCGCGCCGCCCAGGCGCTGCATCTGCGCCCGGACTGCCAGGTCGTGACCTTTCGCGGCAATGTCCAGACCCGCCTGGCCAAGCTCGCCGCGGGCGAGGCCGATGCCACGCTGCTGGCTCTGGCCGGGCTCAACCGCCTGGGCCAGGCCGCGGTCGGCACCCCGCTCGATCCGGCGGAGTGGCTGCCCGCCCCGGCCCAGGGCGCGATCGCGATCGAATGCCGCCGCGATGATGCGGCGACCCGCGCCGTGCTGGCCGCGATCGACGATGGTGCCAGCCATCAGGCGGTTCTGGCCGAACGGGCGCTGCTGGCGGCGCTGGGCGGCAATTGCCACAGCCCGATCGCGGTACTGACCGAACGTGACGGCGAGGCGCTGACGATGCGCGCGGCGCTCTACAGCCCCGACGGGCAGGACCGGGTCGAGGGGATCCTGCGCTTTGCCGCCGACGACCGCGCCGCGCCGGCCGCGCTCGCCGCCGATCTGCTGACCCGGGCCAGCGCCGCGATCCGCGTTCACTTTGCCGGTCCCGAAGGAGGCTGAACCATGGTCCCACTGGTCGTGATCCGCCCCGAGCCTGGCTGCGCCGCCAGCCTTGCCGCGGCCCGCGCGGTCCGGCTGGAGGCCCACGGCTTTCCCTTGTTTGCGGTGGTCGCGAAGAGCTGGGAAGCCCCCCTGCCCGGCCATTTCGACGCGATCCTGGGGGGCAGCGGCAATGCCTTTCGCCACGGCGGCAAGGGGCTCGCCATACTGCGCGACCTGCCGGTCTATGCCGTGGGCGAAACCACCGCCAGCGCCGCGCGTGAAGCCGGGTTTGCCGTCGCGGCGATCGGCAACGGCGGAATGCAGGGCTTGCTGGCCGAGCTGCAGCCTGGCCACCGCCGCCTGCTGCGCATCGCCGGGGACGAACGGGTGCCGCTGACCCTGCCGCGCGGGGTAACCATGGAGGAGCGCGTGGTCTATGCCAGCGTGCCCCGGCCAATGCCGCCCGACCTGATTGCCCTGCTGCGCGCGCCGGCGATGGTCGCGCTGCATTCGGCCGACGCGGCGCGCCACGTCGCGGCGCAATGCGTCACCCACGGAATTCGCCGCTCGTTGCTGCGGCTGATCGCGCTGAGCCAGCGCATCGCCAGCGCCGCGGGCGACGGCTGGGGCGAGGTCGCGGTGGCGAGCTTGCCCAACGACAAGGCGCTGCTGGCCTTGGCCTTGCAGATGTGCCAAGACCCGGGCCCCAGAGGTCGCGACTGACAGGAACTGCCGGACACCCGCATGCCCGACGATTATTACTCGACCAGACCTGCCCCGGCGCCGCGCCGCGGCGCTTCGCTGCGCGCGATGCTGGCCACGGTGGCGCTGGCCTTTATCGGCGGCGGCGCGCTGGTCGGTTACCTGCTGTGGGACGGCAAGGTGACGATCAAGGACGATGGCTTTGCCATCATGGCCGCCGATCCCGACCCCAGCGCCAGCACCGCGCCGCCCGCAGCCACGCCCAGTGCCGCGCCGTCGCTGGCGCCCAGCGCGGTCCCTGCCCTGCCCGCCGGCGCGGCCGATCAGCGTATCGCCACGCTGGAACAGCGACTCGCCCGGCTCGATCTCCAGGCCGCCGCGGCCGAGGGCAATGCTGCCCGCGCCGAAGGCCTGCTGATCGCCTTTGCCGCGCGCCGCGCGGTCGAGCGCGGGGCGCCGCTGGGCTATCTGGCTGACCAGCTCAAGTTGCGCTTCGCCGCCGCCCAGCCGGCCGCGGTCCAGACCGTGATCGACGCCGCAGCCAGGCCGGTGACGCTCGACCAGCTGGCCGGACAGCTCGACGCGATGAGCGCCCAGCTGCTCAATGCGCCCAGGCAAGAAGGCGGCTGGCAGCGCTTGCGCCGCGAACTATCGGGGCTGTTCGTGGTCCGCCATGACGACAGCCCCTCGGCCAATCCGCTCAGCCGGCTGGAGCGCGCCCGCCTAATGCTGCGCACCGGCCAGGTCGATGCCGCCGCCGACGAAGTGGCGCGGCTGCCCGGTGCCCCCGCCGCCGCGGCATGGACCGATCTGGCGCGGCGCTATGCCGGGGCGCAAAAGGCGCTCGACCTGATCGAGACGACCGCGCTGCTCGATCCCGACAAGCTCCACACCGCCAGCGGACAAAGCGTCCAGCAGCCCAGCCCGGCGGGGCCCAATCCACTGCCCGCGGCAGAAGGTACGTTCTAGGCCCGCAATAGCTGGGGCAGGTCGCCCGACATGCCGCGGGCTTCGTCCATGAAGAACTTCTTCAGCCAGCCGCTGCGCTGCACCGCGGCCATGCCTAGCCGCCGCACCGCGCTGGGCAGCTTGCCGGGCACGCCGAACAGGCGGACGATGGCATCGGTTGCGGCCATCACGGACAGACTGTCGACGCTGCGCCAGCGTTCGTAGCGCGCAAGCACCTGGGCGTCGCCCGGCTCCAGCCCCAGACGCATGCCTTCGGCCAGGCATTCGACCAGCACGCCGACGTCGCGCAGGCCCAGGTTGAGGCCCTGTCCGGCGATCGGGTGCATCCCGTGCGCGGCATCGCCGACCAGCGCCAGCCGCTGATCGACGATTCGCCCGGCGTGATGAAAGTTCAGTGGATAGCTCATTCGCGGCGCGGCGAGCGCAATCTTGCCAAACAGCCCATCGAGGCACTTGGCCATTTCCCCGGCGAACACCGCATCGGGCAGCGCCAGCACGCCTGTCGCGTCCTTTTCGTCGAAGGTCCAGACCACCGCGCTGCGATGGCGCCCATCTGGCAGATCGAGCAGCGGGAGGAGTGCCAAAGGCCCCGCCGGGTAGAAAATCTCCCACGCGACGCCGCAGTGCGGCTTCTCATGCGTGATTCCGGTGACAATCGCGCGGTGGCTGTAATCCCATTTGGCAGAAGCCAGCCCGGCTTCGGCACGGGTCGGGGATTGCCGCCCTTCAGCGCCGACCAGCAGGCTACCGGTCAGGGCCTGGCCATCGCTCAGCGTC
>JBJTLX010000082.1:0-11695 GCA_046063245.1 Novosphingobium sp. | reverse complement strand
ATCGTGGAGAGCCACGGGATCACCTGGATCGGGCCCAAGCCCGAACATATCCGCACCATGGGCGACAAGATCGAGGCCAAGCGCACCGCCGGCGCGCTGGGACTGCCGCTGGTCCCCGGATCGGACGGCGCGGTCAGCGAGATCGCCGAGGCCAAGGCGATTGCCGAGAAGGCCGGCTATCCGGTGATCATCAAGGCCGCTTCTGGGGGCGGCGGGCGCGGCATGAAGGTCTGCAACGGCCCCGACGAGCTCGAGACGCTGATCCAGCAGGCCGGCAGCGAGGCCAAGGCCGCCTTCGGCGACGCCACCGTCTATATCGAGAAATACCTCGGCAATCCGCGCCACATCGAATTCCAGGTGTTCGGCGACGGCAACGGCGAGGCGATCCACCTGGGCGAGCGCGACTGCAGCCTCCAGCGCCGTCACCAGAAGGTGCTGGAAGAGGCCCCCTCACCGGTCATCAGCCCTGAAGAGCGCGACCGCATGGGCGGGATCGTCGCCAAGGCGATGGCCGACATGGGCTATCGCGGCGCGGGCACGATCGAGTTCCTGTGGGAAAACGGCGAGTTCTACTTCATCGAAATGAACACCCGCCTGCAGGTCGAACATCCGGTGACCGAGGCGATCACCGGGGTCGACCTGGTCCGCGAACAGATCCGCATTGCCGACGGCAAGCCGCTGTCGGTCAAGCAGGCCGACATCGAGTTCAACGGCCACGCAATCGAATGCCGGATCAACGCCGAAGACCCGTGGAACTTCACCCCCTCGCCCGGCTTGGTCAGCAATTACCACGCCGCCGGCGGGATGAACGTTCGCGTCGATTCAGGGCTCTACGCCGGGTACAAGATCCCGCCCTATTACGACTCGATGATCGCCAAGCTGATCGTCAAGGGCCGCACCCGCGAAGGCTGCATCATGCGCCTCAAGCGCGCGCTGGAAGAAATGGTCATCGGCGGGGTCAAGACGAGCATCCCGCTTCACCAGGCGCTGATGAACGAGCCGGATTTCATCCACGGCGACTATACGATCAAGTGGCTGGAGGAGTGGTTGGCGGGGCGGAACGCCTAGGCCGATAGGTCCTCTCCCGTTTTGCGAAGCACAACGGGGGAGGTGGCAGCGCGCAGCGCTGACGGAGGGGGAAATTGCCACGCCAACGCCGCAGCGGAGACGTTTCAAAGGCCCGCGCACTGCGGCAAGAAATGTCCTTGCCCGAAGTGCTGCTGTGGAACCTGCTGCGCAAATCGCCTGACGGCGTGCATTTCCGCCGCCAGGAGGGGGTCGGCTCCTACATCCTCGATTTCTATTGCACCAAAGCGAAGGTCTGCATCGAGATCGACGGCGCTGCGCACGACATGGGTGACAGGCCTGAACGCGACGCAGTTCGTGACGCTTGGCTAAAGGGGCAAGGTATCGAGGTGCTGCGTGTTCCCGCGACCGAGGTGCTTAAATCGCCTGGGGACATAGCCGAAGCCGTGGTTCGCTATTGCAGGCGTTGAAGACCCCTCCGTCACGCCCTTCGGGCGCGCCACCTCCCCGTTTGTGGCATTCGCCAAAAACGGAGAGGATCAAGAAAAGGGTCAGCAAATTAGGTCCTCTCCCGTTTTGCGAAGCACAACGGGGGAGGTGGCAGCGCGCAGCGCTGACGGAGGGGGAATTACTCCAACGGCACCCCAGGCATCTGCTTCGCCGTCCTGATCGTCAAACTGGTCTTCACGCTCGCCACGTTCGGCGCGGGCGTCAGCTTCGACGTCAGGAATTCCTGAAAGCTCTGCAGGTCCTTGCTGACGATCTTGAGGATGAAGTCGATCTCGCCATTGAGCATGTGGCATTCGCGCACTTCGGGCAGGTCGCGCATCGCTTCTTCGAACTGCCGCAGGGAATCCTCGGCCTGGCTCTTGAGGCTAACCATGGCGAAGACGGTTATGGCAAAACCCAGCTTCGAGGCGTCGAGATCGGCGTGGTAGCCGCGAATCACGCCCGATTCCTCGAGCGCGCGGACCCGGCGCAGGCACGGCGGCGCAGTCAGCCCGACGCGGTTGGCCAGTTCCACGTTGGTGACGCGACCTTCGTCCTGCAATTCGGCCAGCAAGCGCCGATCGATCGTATCGAGATTTGCCATGCAACCCACCCCTTGGCGCGCAGATTCGACCCGGCTCCGACCGGCCGACACGCTTGCGCCGCATTCAGCAACAAATGCAGGTCGGAACCGGTCCTGCGCTAATATTATTATTTCATATCGCAATTGTCCCGCTTTGCAACGCGGCAATTGCTGCCCATTCACGTTGGGGACAAGTTTGCTATGCCCCACCCGCGCAGCCCCGAACGCTGTATAGGAGCGGGCCACCACACCCGGGATAGATGATGCATTACGACGACCGTCTTGGAACCGTGCTGCGCCTTCGGGCGGACGGTCCGGCGGTGCGCCGCATCCAGTACCGGCAATTGCTCGACCTGCTCGGCACGCTGCCCAGCGATGCCCGCGGCGAACAGGTCGATTGCGCCTTTTCCCGGCTGACCGATCTGGCCGCGACGATTCCCCCGGCCGATCGCGCCGACATGGTTCGCGACCGCGGGCTGCGGCTGCGTTCGACTCGGCTGGTCGCCAGCCTGGCGAGCGAGGATGCGCTGGTCGCCGAAGCGGCGCTGGACCGCGCCGAGCTGGGCGAGAACGAATGGCTCGACCTGGTCCCCGCCCTGCCGATCGCCGCGCGCGGCCATGTCCGCCGCCGCCGCGACCTGGGGCTGGCGGTGGAGGCGCAGCTGGCGCGTCTGGGCATTCGCGAGCGCGGCCTGCCCCCGGCGCCTAGCCCCGTTGCCAGCGCCGCCGCGGCCGAAAGCGCCGCCCCGAATGAGGCCCCGCGCGCCGCCGCCAACGACAGCGATGCGCTGATCCCCGCCACTCCCGCCGCGCCGCGCCCGGCCGCGCCCGGCGAAGGGATCGGCGCGATCGTCCGCAAGATCGAGGCCTATCGCAAGGCGCGCCAGGTGGTCGATCACCAGCCCGCCAACAGCGATGCGCCGCGCCTGCCGCTCGACGAGGACCACCTGAGCGATGCCCCGGCGCAGGTCCGCGCCTTCGACTTTGCCACCGATGCCGCGGGCCGGGTGGTCTGGGCCGACCCGGGCAGCGCGCCGATGATGATCGGGCGGGCGCTGGGCGCGCTCGACGATCATCCGCACGGCCCCTTGCGTGAGGCGCTGCGCGGCCGCCAGCCGCTGCGCGGGCTGGGCCTGACGCTTGACGGCGCGCCGGCGATTGCCGGGCGCTGGCAAGTCGACGCCGCGCCGTGGTTCGATCCGCTCACCGGGCGGCACCTCGGCTGGCGCGGGCGGATGCGCCGCCCGTCGGAAAGCATCGCCGAAGCCGCCGCAGCGCCCCGCCCCAAGCCCGACAGCCAGGCCGACCGGATCCGCCAGATGCTGCACGAATTGCGCACCCCGGTGAACGCCATCCAGGGCTTTGCCGAAGTGATCCAGCAGCAGCTGTTCGGCGCGGTGCCGCACGAATACCGCGCGCTGGCCGCGACCATCGCCGGCGATGCCGCGCGCATGCTCGCCGCCTTCGAAGAGCTCGAACGGCTCGCCAAGCTGGAAAGCGGCGCGCTCGAAATCGCGGCCGGGCAAACCGATCTGGTCGCCACGGTTGAAGCAACGGTCGCCCAGCTGGCCGCGCATACCCGCCAGCGCGGCAGCGGCTTTGCCGTGAAGATCGCCGATGCCCCGCTGGCGGTGCCGCTGGCGCAGCTCGAGGTCGAGCGGATCGCCTGGCGGCTGCTGGCCACGCTGGCGGGCGTTTCGGGTCCGGGCGAAGTGCTGCGGCTCAAGCTGCAGCGCCGCAATGGCAAGGTCCGCATCGACGTCGCCCTGCCCGTGGTTCTAGCGGCGCGCGACGAAAAGGCGCTGTTTGAAACCTCCGCCGGCGCGGTGCCCCAGGTCATCGCTGCCGGGGTGTTCGGGGTCGGCTTTGCCCTGCGCCTGGTCGCGGCCGAGGCCGGCGCGGCAGGCGGGCGACTTGTCCACAAGGGCGACCGGCTGCGTCTGACACTACCGGGCTTGACCCAAACCGCCCCGCCCCATAGCGATGACGACGCTGACGAACCGCAAGACGTGGCCGCGCCGGCAGCCTGACGGGACAAGACAGGGGGCGTTGACACAGTGGCGGGTATCCGCATCACCGATCCCCCGGCGCCCGGCAGCGCGGTGCACTTTGCGCCCGGTTTCGGCCAGCGCTTCATCCTGACCGTCGACACCGAGGAAGAGTTCGACTGGAACAAGCCGATCGAGCGGTCGGGCCACACCGTCCACACCATCGCGCGGCTGGCCCGCTTTCAGGAGTTCTGCGTGGGTGCCGGGATCTGCCCGATCTATCTGGTCGACTATCCGATCGCGACTTCGCCCGCGGCGGCCGACATCCTGCGCGGACCGCTGGCCGACGGACGGGCCGAAGTGGGGGTCCAGCTGCATCCCTGGGTAAGCCCGCCGCACGATGAAGAGGTCAGCGAATACAACAGCTTTGCCGGCAATCTTGAACCGGCATTGGAACGCGAAAAGTTCACGCGTCTGCGCCAGGCGATCCAGACCAATTTCGGCAAGGCCCCGCTGATTTATCGCGCCGGGCGTTACGGCGTCGGGCCCAATACCGCGCAGATCCTGGCCGACGGCGGGATCGCGATCGATACCTCGGTACGCTCCAACTTCGACTACAGCTTTGCCGGCGGGCCCAATTTCCGCCGCATGCCGCTGACCCCGTGGTGGATCGACGCCGACCGGCGGCTGATGGAACTGCCGCTGACCACGGTCTATTCGGGGATTCTGCGCCAGATCGGCGACTGGCTCTATCCGCGGCTGTGGCGCATCCCGCAGATGCGCGGGGTGCTCTCGCGGCTGGGGATCATGGAGCGCATCCCGCTGACCCCCGAGGGCGTGACCCTGGCCGAAGCGCTGCGCGGGATCGATATCGCGCTCGACATGGGATTGCCGCTGCTGGTGTTCTCGTTCCACAGCCCGTCGCTGGCGCCGGGGTACACGCCCTACGTGCGCAACGAGGACGATCTGGATGCGCTGTACGACTGGTGGCGCGGGGTTTTCGCATATCTCAGGAAGCGCGGCGTTGCCCCGACCACGGTTGCCGGGATCATGGCATCGGTCGCGCTTGCCTAATCGGCTCGTCCCGGCTAACCCGCGCGGCGTCCGTCCGGGTCCTTCCGGGCTAGGGGCCTGTAGCTCAGTTGGTTAGAGCTGGCCGCTCATAACGGCTAGGTCGCGGGTTCGAGTCCTGCCGGGCCCACCACCCTTCGCTGACGCTTCGGGTGGCAGGCCACCCGGAGAATGGGCGAAGGGGCCTCCCGAAGCCTTGGCGAAGGGCGGCCGATTACATTGAACACCCCAGGTCGGGGAGTGGCGCAGTCCGGTAGCGCGCTTGCTTTGGGAGCAAGATGTCGCAGGTTCGAATCCTGTCTCCCCGACCAATTTCCTTCAGTCACGCGCAACTTCAAGCACGCAGACGTCTGCGGGGCCAAGCTTGCGCTGGCCGATCACCGCGTTCCCAGCAATCGAAGGGGGAACCTCAACCGGCCGGTTGGCATAATTGAACGCAAAGGTGTGCGTACCGGCGCGGCGCAGGCGCAGGCCTTCGGGCAGGTCGTGAACTGCAAGGCCGGCTTCGATCGCAGCGCGGCGCATCAGCACGTCGGCCAGCGCGGCCTCGGGCCAGGTCGCGAGGTAACGGCACTTGCCGTGTCGCCATACTGCGACGGTGCCATCGTCGGCAACCAGCTCGGGCATCATCGCGCCTTCGCCGTGGTCGATCCAGCGCGCCATCTCCCAGCCCTCGCCGGGATGGACCAGGCCAGACGGCAGGCTTTCGACGTGAGTGACCTGTAGCGGCAGCAGCCCGCGCAGCACCCCCGGAGCCAAACCGTCGGGGATCGCGAAGTCGGCGGATCGGCTGCCGCTGCGCGGACCGATCACGATCTGGCCGGCAAATTGCGCAAGGTCTTCGACCAGACCGTCCGGAACATGCGGCAGGCACGGCACCACGCACAGCGCATAGCCATCGAGCGAACGTCCCGGCGGGACGATGTCGATGTCCAGACCCAGCCGGCGCAGCGCCGAATAGCAGTCGAACGCTGCCCACAGCGCCGAAAAGCCGCGCCCTTGCGGCTGGATCGCGGTGATCCACTCGGCATCGTAGGCAAAGACCAGCGCGACCGTGCACGGGGCTTCGCCCGCTGGTCCGAGCCGGGCAATATCCGCCGCAGCGGCGCGCGCCTCGTCCAGGCCCGGCGCTTTGCTGCTGTCGGGGCGAAGCAGGCCGGCGTGGTTCTGTTCCTGCGCCTGGGGAAACTGGCGCCAGCGAAAATAACTGACCAGCTCGGCGCCGTGAGCCATCGCCTCCAGCGTCCACAGCCGGACCATGCCGGGCAGCGGCGCGGGATTATGGGCTGACCAGTTGACCGGACCGGGCTGCTGCTCGATCACCCACCAGCGCCCGTCGGGGCGGCAGCCGCGGTAGAGATCGTGGTGGAACGCGGCGATGTCGGGGTGGCCCTGGCGGGCATAGGCCAGCTTGTCGGGGGCAGAAAAGCGGAAGCTGTCGAGGAAGCCGAGCGGATAGCTGTCCCACCCGGCGACATCGAGATCGGCGGCGAGATCGTGGTGATCGAACTGGGTGAAGAAGCCCATGAAATTGTGCATCACATCGCGGCCGGGCGCCAGCGCGCGCAGGATTTCGACCTGGGCCCGGTTGAATGCGACGACCTGATCGGAGGAATAGCGCCGGAAGGCCAGCCAGTGCGCCGGATTGGCCTCGGTCACGGTCAGGTTGGGCAGCTCGACTTCGGCGAAGCTGCGGTATTCCATCGACCAGAAGACGTTGCCCCAGGCCTGGTTGAGCGCTGCAATCGTGCCGTATCGCGCCGCCAGCCAGGTGCGGAAGCCGTCGCGGGCAGCCTCCGAAAAGCTGATCGCGCTGTCGTGGCAGCCGTATTCGTTGTCGGTCTGCCAGGCGATCACCGCGGGATGCGTGCCATAGCGTTCTGCCATGGCGCGGGTGATCCGTGTTGCCTCGGCCCGGTATCCGCCGTGGCTGAAGCAGTAGTGCCGCCGCGATCCGAAGCGGCGCGGCTTTCCCTGTTCGTCCAGCGCGATCATCTCGGGCATCCGGTCGACCAGCCACTTCGGCGGGGTGGCAGTGGGCGTGCCCAGGATCACGCCGAGCCCGGCCTGGCCCAGAACCGCGATCGCCCGGTCGAGCCAGTCCCAGTCGAAGCGGCCGGGTTCGGGCTCGATCCGGCTCCAGGCAAATTCGCCGATCCGTACCCGGCTCAGCCCGGCCTCGACCATCCGTGCCGCGTCTTGCGGCCACATGTCTTCCGGCCAGTGCTCGGGATAATAGCAGGTGCCAAGCCGCATCGCCGAAGGGTGCCGACCTGCCGGTTCGCCACTGGCAATCATATGCGCTCCCCATCGTCGACAGCCGCCCGGTCAATCGACCAAGCGGATAATGACACCCGCCCCCGCCATGCAAGCCCCGGTTCAGGGTAAGGCGCGCATCCCCGCGCGGCAAGCGCGACAAAGCGTTACACTTTGCGGCAAGACCGGACGGCCCGGCCGCGCGATACCCGCAGCGGCGCAAGGGGAGAAGACCATGAGCGAGACGAGCGTGGCGCTGGGCCGCTTCGGACTTGGCGGGCGCAGCGGCGGTCCGGCGATCGGCGATCCCCGCGAATGGCTGCTCGGCCAGCTGGGCCGCTTTGCGCCGCGCCCGGCGGCCATCGCGCGCCTGCCCGGCACACCCGCGCTGATCGCCATGCTGCGTGACGCCCAGACCGAACGCAAGGAACGCAAGGCCGAAGCGCCGCCAAATCCGCCCGCTTCCGATCCGGCCGCACCGGGCAAGAAAGCGCGCGCAAACCCCGGCATGCCTGGCCCTTACAAGGACCTGCGCGAACAATACGTGTCCGCGGTCGGCGCACGCACCGCCGCCGCGCTGGCCAGCGACACGCCGTTTGTCGAGCGGCTGGTCCACTTCTGGGCCAATCACTTTGCCGTCTCGATCGACAAGGTGGTCACTGTCGGCCTCGCCGGGGCCTTCGAGTTCGAGGCGATCCGCCCCTATGTGCTGGGCAGCTTCGGCCAGATGCTGGGCGCGGTAGAGCGGCACCCGGCGATGCTGCTCTATCTCGACCAAGCGCAATCGATCGGTCCGGGCAGTCGGCTGGGCCAGCGCGCCGCGCAGCGCGGGCGCGACCGCGGGCTGAACGAGAACCTGGCGCGCGAAATCCTCGAGCTGCACACCCTGGGCGTGCGCAGCGGCTACAGCCAGGCCGACGTCACCGAATTCGCCCGCGCGCTGACCGGCTGGACCGTCGGCGGTCTGGGCCGCCTGCCCGCACTGCAAGGCAGCGGCGATGGCTACACCTTTGCCGAGATCATCCACGAGCCGGGCCTGCGGACGATCATGGGCAAGCGCTATGACCAGCCGGGCGAGCGTCAGGCCCAGGCCGTGCTCGACGACCTCGCGGTCCATCCGGCCACGGCGCGCCACATCGCCACCAAGCTGGCGCGCCATTTCGCCGCCGACGATCCGCCCCCGGCGCTGGTGACGCGGCTCGAGCAGGCGTTCCTGCGTTCGGGCGGCGATCTGCCCACGGTCTATCGCGCGCTGATCGCCGCGCCCGAGCCGTGGGCCGCGCCGGCTGCCAAGTTCCGCACGCCGTGGGAGTGGACGATCACCGCGCTGCGCGGCACCTGCGTTACCGCCCTGCCCGGCGCGACCGCGGCCGCCGTGTTCCAGCAGCTTGGCCAGCCGGTGTGGAAGCCCGGCTCGCCCGCGGGCTATGACGATACCGCGCCGAGCTGGGTGGGTCCCGATGCGCTTTACCGGCGGGTCGAAGTGGCGCAGCGGATCGCCGCGCGCGCCGCGACGGTCGATGCCCGGCAGCTGGCCGATGTGCTGTTCCCCGGCGCGGTCAGCGACGCGACCCGGACTGCGCTGGTCCGCGCCGAAAGCGGCCAGCAGGCCCTCGCGCTGCTGCTCGCCAGCCCCGAAATGATGCGGAGGTAAGCCATGAAACTCGACCGCCGTCAGATCCTTGCCGCCGGGGCCGCCAGTTTGTTTGCGCCGCGCATCGCCTTTGCCCGCGCCGCGACCGAGCGGCGGCTGGTCTTCATCATCCAGCGCGGTGCCGCCGACGGGCTCGCCACCCTCGCCCCGCTTGGGGACAAGGCCTATGCCGGGCTGCGCGGCGATCTGGCCGACCTTGGCGGCGGGAGCAGGATCGACCCGCTGTTCACCCTGCACCCGGCGCTGGCACAGGTTGCGCAGCTCTATGCCGGCAAGCAGGCGCTGTTCGCCCACGCCGTGGCCTCGCCCTATCGCGAGCGCTCGCACTTCGATGCGCAGAACGTGCTCGAGACCGGCGGGGCGCTGCCCTATGCGCGCAAGGACGGCTGGATGAACCGGCTTTTGTCGTTGTTGCCCGCGGGCGAAGCGCGCGCACTGGCAGTGTCCGCGACGATCCCGGCGGCGCTGCGCGGCGACAATCCGGTGGCGAGCTATGCCCCGTCGAACCTACCCGACGCGCCGGGCGATCTGCTCCAACGTGTCTCGCAGCTCTATGCCGGCGATGCCCAGCTCCACGGGCTGTGGGAAGAGGCTTTGCAGACCCGCGCGATGGCCGCCGGCACCGACCTGGCGGGCGCGCGCGGCGGGCAGACTGCGGGCAAGCTGGTCGCCTCGCTGATGAGCGGGGCGCAGGGCGCGCGCGTCGTCATGGTCGAAACCACCGGGTGGGATACCCATGCCCAGCAGAAGGGCCGTCTGAACGCCCAGCTGGGCGGGCTTGACGCGCTGATCGCTGCGATCAGGGACGGGCTCGGCCCGCTGTGGAACGACACGCTGGTGATCGTCGCGACCGAGTTCGGCCGCACCGCGGCGGTCAACGGCACCGGCGGAACCGATCACGGCACCGGCGCGCTGGCAATGCTGCTGGGCGGCACCGTGGAGGGCGGGCGCGTGGTGGCCGACTGGCCCGGGCTGGCCCCGGCGCAGCTTTACGAAGGCCGCGATCTCAAGCCGACGACACCGCTCGACGCGCTGCTCTCCGGCGCGATTGCCGGGCATTTCGGCCTCGATCCGGCGATTGCGGCGGCTCGGTTGTTCCCCGACGCGCCAGCTAGGCCGATCAGCGGTCTAATTCGCGCCTGACAGCGGCCCGGCCTCGTTGGCGACAACTTTTAGAACCGCGGTCCACGCCGCGACATTCTGTTCGAGCTGGGCCGGATCGACCTTGTCGAGCGTGTCGTCGGGGGTGTGGTGCAGGTCGAAATAGCGGGTGGCGTCCTGATCGAGATCGATCACCGCCAGCTTCTGCGCGGCGATGATCGGCTCGACATCGGTGCCGCCCTGCGGCTTGCCCTGGCCCTTGACGATGCCGAGCGGGGCGAGCGCTGCGGCGACCTTGTCGGCAACCGCCTTGTTGCTGTCCGACAGCCCCAGCGTGACTCGCCAGACCCGGTCGGCACCGCTGTCGCTTTCCATCGCCAGGGCGTGCGGTTCGCCGGCGTGGGCCTTGGCATAGGCGAGCCCGCCGAACCCGCCCAGTTCCTCGCTACCAGCCCAGAGCAGCCGGATCGTGCGCAGAGTCTTGCCGCCCTGCTTGGCGCGTAGCGCCGCGGCGGTGATGATCGCGCAGCCGGCGCCGTCGTCGATCGCCCCGGTGCCCAGGTCCCAGCTGTCGAGATGGCAGCCGAGCAGGATCGGCGGCAGCGACGAATCGCGCCCGGGCAGATCGGCAATGACATTGCCCGACGGGGCATTCGGCTGGGGACGGCCTTCCAGCACCAGCGCCACTGTCATCGGCTTGCCCCGTGCGGCAATATTCGCGATCAGATCGGCGTCGGGGGCGGAGACCGCCCCGGCGGGAATGGGCTTGATCCCGGCTGGAAAATTGGTCCCGCCGGTGTGCGGATCGCGGTTGTGGTCGGTTCCGGCCGAGCGGATCACCGTGGCCAGCGCGCCCTTGGTCGAGGCGACGGCCGCGCCCTGACGCCGGGCATTGCCATAGGGGCCATAGCCCGAGCCGTCCTGGTAGGCGCGCATCTGGTTATCGATATAGGCGATCTTGCCAGCCAGCGATCCGGCCGGCGCAGCCTTGAGCGCATCGAGGCTGGCAAAATAGACCAGCTCGGCGGTCAGCCCGCCCTTGGGCGTCGGCACCGAATTGCCCAGCGCGGTGATGTGCAGCGGCTGCGGATAGGGCGCGGTCAGCCGCGCGGTTTCGGCCCCGCGCACGAAGGCGGTGATGGTGAACGGCTCGCTGCGGACATTGGCAAAGCCCAGCGCGTTCAGCCGCGCCGCCGCCCAGTCGCGCGCCGCCGCTTCGCGCGGAGAACCGGCCAGGCGCTGGCCGACTTCGGTGGTGAGGTCGTCAAGGATCGACCAGGCGCTGCCCGGATCGGCGGTTTCGGCCAGGGCCGGGCTGACGAGGCACAGGGAGAGGGCGGCGGCGATCGGTGCGTTTTTCATGTCCGCCACGGTTAAGCCGCGCCCGCCCGAATGCAAGCGCCTATGGCTTGATCCCGTAGCGCCCCCGATAGACGTCGATATCGGGATAGAGCTTGCGCGCGATGCCCAGTTCGCGTGCCGCGTCGCTGCCCTTGCCCTGCTTGCCCAGGATCACCCCCTTCATGA
>JBJTLX010000081.1:0-3796 GCA_046063245.1 Novosphingobium sp. | reverse complement strand
GGGTCGCGCGGCTGGGCGGGTTGCACCGGTTCATGAACTGGGACCGCCCGATCCTGACCGACAGCGGCGGCTACCAGGTGATGAGCCTGTCCGACCTGCGCAAGATCACCGAGGATGGAGTGACCTTCAAGAGCCACCTCGACGGCAGCAAGCATCTGTTGACGCCGGAGCGCTCGATGGAAATCCAGCGGCTGCTCGGCAGCGACATCGTCATGGCCTTCGACGAATGCCCCCGCGCCGACGCCCCGCGCGAGGTCATCGAGAAATCGATGCAGATGTCGATGCGCTGGGCGGCGCGCAGCCGCGCCGGGTTCGACAGCGGGGAAGAGCACGCCTGCCGCTCCGCGCTGTTCGGGATCCAGCAAGGCGCGCTCGACGAAGCCCTGCGCCGCCAAAGCGCCGAGGCGCTGCAGGACATCGGCTTCGACGGCTACGCCATCGGCGGGCTGGCGGTGGGCGAGGGGCAGGAGGCGATGTTTGCCACGCTCGACTTTGCCCCCGCAATGCTGCCGCACGATCGCCCGCGCTACCTGATGGGCGTGGGCAAGCCCGACGATCTGGTCGGCGCGGTGGAGCGCGGGGTCGACATGTTCGACTGCGTCCTGCCCAGCCGCTCGGGCCGCAACGGCCAGGCCTTCACCTGGTCCGGCCCGGTCAACCTGCGCAACGCCCGCCACGCCGAAGACAGCGCCCCGCTTGACGAACGTTGCCCGTGCGACGCCTGCACCCATTACAGCCGCGCCTATCTCCACCACTTGCAGAAAAGCGGCGAAATCCTGGGGGCGATGCTACTGACCGAGCACAACCTGACCTTCTACCAGCAACTGATGGCAGGGATGCGCGTGGCGATCGGGGCAGGGCGCTTTGCTGCATTTGCAAACGATTTTCGGTCCGATTACTTGCGCGAATGACTTGAATTATCGCTTGCGATAATAACGGCCATGTTCATAGCTTGGGCAGGACTGTTTCCTGTCATTTGCCCAATCCTGGCCGCGAGGTAACTATGCTGCGTAATCTCTCCGTTGCGGGCCTGATCGGCGCTGGTCTGGCCAGCCCGGTCCATGCGCAAAGCACCGCGCCGCAATTCGATGCGGCCAGCGCTTTCGGAGCGCGCGAAGGCGTGCTCGACATCGCGATTTCGCCCGACGGAAAGCGGATTGCGGCGATCGTGCCGAAGCCGAACGGGGGCGAGGCGGTGACCGTGCTCGATCTGGGCGGCGCCGCCAATCCGCAACTGGCGCTCGCCTCCCGGGGCACCGACGATCAGATCCTCGGGTGCAACTGGGTCGGCAACAACCGCCTGCTGTGCAAGCTCTGGTTTGTGGACGGCAAGGCCAAGGATACGACCGGGGCTACCCGCAATATCGCGATCAACCCCGATGGTTCGAATCCCAAGGTTGTCGGTATTACCAAGTCCCTCGGTGCCGAGTACCGCAGCTTTTACGGCGGCAACGTGATCGATTTCGATGGCGGCGGCGAAAACACCATCCTGATGATCAAGGAGTTCGTGCCGGCGACGAGCACGGGGACGATCCTGAAAGTCGACAAGGTCGGCTTCGGCGTGGTTCGCGTCGATACGGTGACCGGCAAGGAAACGACCGTAGAGCAGCCCAAGACATCGAGTTACCGCTTCATCTCCGGTGGGCGGGGGACGGTCCGGATTACCGCGCTGCAGCCGACCGACAATGCCGGATACGCCGGCAGCAGGATCGTCTACCGCTATCGCCCGACCGGATCGTCCGAATGGCGCGACCTTTCGACCGTCATCCGCAATCCGTCCGGCACCCGGTCCGGCTTCGAGCCTTACGCCGTCGATCCGGCGACCAACACCGCTTACGGCTTTCAGGACAACAACGGCTTTTCGGCACTGTTCAAGGTGCCGCTCGACGGCAGCAGCCTGACCCCTGTGCTGGTCGCGGCGAAGCCGGGGATCGACGTCGATGAACTGGTCCGGGTCGGCCGCGATCAGCGCGTCGTCGGGGTCAGTTATGGCACGGACTATCGCACCGCTGACTATTCCGATCCCGAACTGGCCAAGCTGTCGACCGCATTGCACAAGGCGCTGCCGGGCAAATCGCAAATCGATTTCGTCGACGCCACCCAGGACGAGAGCAAGCTGGTCTTGCGGGTCGGCAGCGACACCGATCCCGGCACCTATTACCTGTTCGACAAGAAGACCAAGCAGCTGGGGGAACTGCTGCCGCTGCGGCCGGCGCTGAAGGGGGTCAAACTGGGCGAAATGCGGCCGGTCCGCTTTGCAGCCGCCGACGGAACGAGCATTCCCGCCTATCTGACCCTGCCCCCGGGCAGCGACGGCAAGAACCTGCCGACCATCGTCATGCCGCATGGCGGGCCCGAAGCGCGCGACGAATGGGGCTTCGACTGGTTCAGCCAGTTCTTCGCGATGCGCGGCTATGCCGTGATCCAGCCGCAATACCGCGGCTCGACCGGGTTCGGCTCGGCATTCTTCGGAACCAATGCGTTCCAGTCGTGGCGGCAGGCGATCGGCGACATCGACGACGCGGCACGCTGGGCGATCAAGCAGGGCATCGCCAATCCGGACAAACTGGCAATCGTCGGCTGGTCCTATGGCGGGTACGCCGCCCTGCAGGCGCAAGTTGTCGATCCGGGTCTGTACAAGGCGGTTGTCGCCGTCGCGCCGGTTACGGACTTCGAAGTCTGGCGCGACGAATCGCTCGATACCGCTGACTACAGGCTGCAAAGCGCGCGGATCGGCACCGGGCCCCACGTTGCCGAAGGATCGCCGGCCCGCCACGCCGATGCCTTCCGGGCCCCGGTGCTGTTGTTCCATGGCGACCGCGACACGAACGTCGGGGTCGGCGAATCGCGGCTGATGGTGGACCGTCTGAAGCAGGCCGGAAAAGCGGTCGACTATGTCGAGTTCCCGGGGCTCGACCACTATCTCGACAACTCCGAAGCACGCACCAGGCTGCTTGCGCAGAGCGATGCATTCCTGCGCCGGACGATGAAAATGCCGGCAAACTGAGCGGCGCGGCCGCTGCTGCCAATCGCCGGTTTGGCCTTACCCCGCGCCTCTGCTAGGGGCGCGGCGCAATGTTTACGATCAGCAACCTTACCGTGCGGCTTGGCGGCCGGACCATCATCGACGGCGCTTCGGCAACGATCCCGCCCGGCGGCCGGATCGGGCTGATCGGGCGCAACGGCGCGGGCAAGTCGACCCTGATGAAAGTGCTGGTCGGCCAGCTCGATCCCGATGACGGTTCGGTCGACATGCCGCGGCGCACCCGGCTGGGTTATATCGCTCAAGACGCGCCGAGCGGGCAGATCACCCCGTTCGAGGCGGTGCTCGCCGCCGATGCCGAGCGCGCGGCCTTGCTCGACGAAGCCGAACACTGCGTCGATCCGCACCGGCTGGGCGACGTTCACGAACGGCTGCTGGCGATCGACGCCTATTCCGCCCCGTCGCGCGCGGCGATCATCCTGACCGGGCTGGGCTTCGACGAGGCGATGCAGGCCCGCCCGCTCGACAGCTTTTCGGGCGGCTGGAAAATGCGCGTCGCGCTGGGCGCGCTGCTGCTCTCCGCGCCCGACGTGCTGCTGCTCGACGAACCGTCGAACCACCTCGACCTCGAGGCGACGCTGTGGCTGGAAAGCTTCCTCAAATCGTACCAGGGCACGCTGATCGTCATCAGCCACGAACGGGACCTGCTGAACAACGTGGTCACGGACATCGCGCATCTGCAGGGCGGCAAGTTGACGCTCTAGCCCGGCACGTACGACGCGTTCGAGCGCCAGCGCGCCGAGCGGGCCGCCC
>JBJTLX010000080.1:0-8994 GCA_046063245.1 Novosphingobium sp. | reverse complement strand
CGACATCGCCCATGCCAAGGATGCGGCCCGCGACGCGGCCGGGATGGAACGGCTCGATCGCGTCCATCTTTTCGCCGGTGCCGGCAAACTTGATCGGCTTGCCAGTCACCGCGCGCATCGACAGCGCCGCGCCGCCGCGGGCATCGCCGTCCATCCGGGTCAGGATCACGCCGGTCAGGTCGACCTGCCCGGCAAAGCTCTGCGCGACGTTGACCGCGTCCTGGCCGGTCAGCGAATCGACCACCAGCAGCGTTTCGCGCGGGGCCGAGATCGCGGAAACCGCCTTCATCTCGTCCATCAGCGCCTGGTCGACATGGAGCCGCCCGGCAGTATCGAGCAGCAGCACGTCGATTGCCTGGAGCTTGGCCGATTGCAGCGCGCGGGTGGCAATCTCGGTCGGCTGCTGGCCCTCGATGATCGGCAGGGTGGCGACGCTGACCTGTTCGCCCAGCACGCGCAGCTGTTCCTGCGCGGCGGGGCGATTGACGTCGAGCGACGCCATCAGCACCTTCTTGCCCTGCTTTTCCTTGAGCAGCTTGGCCAGCTTGGCAGTGGTGGTGGTCTTGCCCGAACCCTGCAGGCCGACCATCAGGATCACCACCGGCGGCGCGGCGTTGAGGTCGAGCCCGGGGACGTCCTCCCCGCCGAGCATGTCGACCAGCGCGTCGTTGACGATCTTGACGACCTGCTGACCCGGGGTGACCGAGCGCAGCACCGACTGGCCGACCGCCTGTTCGGTGACGCTATCGATGAAGCGGCGGACCACCGGCAGCGCGACATCGGCCTCGAGCAGCGCGATGCGCACCTCGCGCATGGCGTCGCGCACGTCCTGTTCGTTCAGCGCACCGCGACCGCGCAGCCTGTCGAAGACGCTGCCAAGCCGGTCTGAAAGTGTGTCGAACATCCGCCCGTAAACTCCGAAACGCGAAAAAAGCCGGTGGGCGAAACCTCGCCGACCAGCTTGCCGCTCAAGTACTCATTCTCTCGACTGTCTGCCTACGCCAAGGCTTCGGCAGACACCCATCGCTTCGCCGCCCCTTCGGGTGGCCGGCCACCCGAAGCTGCAACGCAGCGAAGGGTGGTGGAGCCTAGCGGGATCGAACCGCTGACCTCCTGCATGCCATGCAGGCGCTCTCCCAGCTGAGCTAAGGCCCCGTGCCATTCATCCGGCAAGCCCTGGGAGGCCTGCCAACACCGACCTTGCGGGCCGGAAGGCCGCCCCTCTAGTGGCGGCCTACCGGCTTGGCAAGGGTAATTTTGCCTCAGACGTCGTCGTTGCTGTCGTCGCCGTCGAGCCCGACGCCAAGGTCGTCATCGCCGCCCAGATCGACGTCGTTGTCGGGCGAATCGCCGTCCTCGTCGATGTCCAGATCGGACTCGGCCAGGTCGACATCCTCGACCACTTCGACCTTCTCCTTCTGGATTTCCTCGTACGGAATCGGCTGCTTCGACTTAAGCACCGGTTCGGGTTGCCAGGCATAGCCGCATTCGATGCAAGTGACCGGATCGTCCTTGCCCAGATCGTAGAAACGGGTGCCGCACTTCGGGCAGCCATGCTTGGCGCCCCATTCAGCCTTAACCATAGAAATCCTCACATGCGTCGCCGCGGAAACGGGCAACGGAAAACTGCTAAATACGTATTGGGAGGCCAGAGTGCCAGTCCCGGCGCGGGCGCGCCTTGCCATAGTGTCTGCCCGCTGTCAAAAGCCGCGCGCATTTCATGCCCCCTTGCAGCGAAAGCCCATCCCACCGTGTCCAGCGCCGATCCCACCGCCATGCGCCCGCGCCGCTTCGTCTCCGCCGGGCCGCTGCGCGGCACCATCCGCGTGCCGGGCGACAAGTCGATCAGCCATCGTTCGATCATGCTCGGCGCGCTGGCGGTGGGCGAGACACGGGTGACCGGCCTGCTCGAGGGTGAGGACGTGCTCGCCACCGCCGCCGCGATGCGGGCGATGGGGGCGACGATCGAGCGCGGCGAGGATGGTACCTGGTCGGTCCACGGCGTCGGCGTTGGCGCGCTGCTCCAGCCGCAGGCGCCGCTCGACATGGGCAATTCGGGCACCTCGACCCGCTTGTTGATGGGCCTGGTCGCCAGCCATCCGATTTCCGCGACCTTCGTCGGCGACGCCAGCCTGTCGAAGCGTCCGATGGGCCGGGTGATCGACCCGCTGAGCCAGATGGGCGCGGCATTTGAAGCTAGCGAAGGCGGCCGCCTGCCGCTTACCGTGCGCGGCGCCCTGCCCGCGGTGCCGATCACTTACCGCCTGCCGGTGGCGAGCGCGCAAGTAAAGAGCGCGATCCTGCTCGCGGGCCTCAATACGCCGGGGGTCACCACGGTGATCGAGCCCGTCCCAACCCGCGATCACAGCGAGCGGATGCTGCACGGCTTCGGCGCCGACCTGACCGTCGAGGAAGTGAACGGCGAACGCGTCATCCGCATCCGCGGCGAGGCCGAGCTCAAGCCGCAAGTGATCGAGGTTCCCGGCGATCCATCGTCCGCGGCGTTCTTCATCGTTGCCGCGCTGGTCGTCCCGGGCAGCGAGGTGCTGATCGAGAATGTCGGGCTAAACCCGACCCGCGCCGGGATCGTCACCGTGCTGCGCCAGATGGGCGGGAGCATCGCGGAAGTGAATCGCCGCGAGGTTGGCGGCGAGCCGGTCGCCGACCTGCTGGTCAGGCATTCTCCGCTCAAGGGCATCGAAGTCGATCCGGCGATCGCGCCGAGCATGATCGACGAGTTCCCGGTGCTGTTCGTCGCCGCCGCGCTGGCCGAGGGGACAACGACTACCTCGGGTCTCGACGAGCTGCGGGTCAAGGAGAGCGACCGTCTTTCCGCCATGGCCGCGGCGCTGACGGCCGCGGGCGCGCAGGTAAGCGAAACCGCCGACGGGCTGACCATTGTCGGCACCGGCGGCGTGCCGCTCGCGGGGACAATCGGCCCGATCGCTACCCACCTCGATCACCGCATCGCGATGGCCATGGCGATTGCCGGGATCGCCAGCCGCGACGGTGTGGACGTCGACGATACCCGCCCGATCGCCACCAGCTTCCCGGTGTTCGAGGCGCTGCTCGATGGGCTGGCGGGATGACGTTCGATTCGGCCACCATCATCGGGCTGATCGGCAGCGCGCTGTTCATCGGCGCCTTCGCCTATGCCAACGTCTCGGCACGGTTCGACAAGCTGTGGTTCAATCTGGTCAACCTGATCGGCGCGGTGTTGCTGCTGATTTCGCTATCGGTGCATTTCAATCTCGCCGCCTTCGTGCTCGAGGCGGCGTGGGCCCTGATCGCGCTGGCCGGGCTGATCGCCGCGCTGCGCGCACGGCTGCGCAGGCCCGCGCCGTGATCATCGCGGTCGATGGGCCCACCGCTTCGGGCAAGGGCACGATTGCCAAGGCGCTCGCCGCGCATTTCGGATTGCCGCATCTCGATACCGGGCTGCTGTACCGCGCGGTCGGGCGGCAGTGCGCGCTGAACGGCGGCAATGCCGACGATCCGGCCGACGCGCTGGCCGCCTGCGCTTTCCCCGACAGCCTGCTTGCCGATCCCGAATTGCGCAGCGAAACCAGCGGCGGCCTCGCCAGCCGGGTCTCGGTCCACCCCGCGGTGCGCCGCGCGCTCTATGATCGGCAACGCGCCTTTGCCCTCCAGCCCGGCGGCGCGGTGCTCGACGGGCGCGACATCGGCACGGTGATCGCGCCCGAGGCAGAGGTAAAGCTGTTCGTCGTCGCCTCGGTCCCGGCGCGGGCCGAGCGGCGCTTTGCCGAAATGCAGCAGCAGGGCCGCGCCGTGTCGCTGGCCGAGATCGCCGCCGACCTTGAAGCGCGCGACCGCCGCGACCGCAGCCGCGCCGAAGCGCCGCTGGTTGCCGCCGCGGATGCCGTGCTGCTCGACACCTCCGACTTCGGCCGCGACGAAGCCGTGGCCCGCGCCATCGCATTGACCGAAGCGCGGCTGCAGCGTTAGGCTGCGCAAATGGCCAGCACGCAGACCGCCCTTCCCCCTGGAACGCTTCGCATCCTCGATTTCGACGACAGCCTGGCGCAGCATTTTCACGACATCAATGCCGAGTGGATCGAGGCGATGTTCCGGCTCGAGGCGACCGACCGCGAGGTGCTGGAAAACCCGCGCGCCAAGATCATCGAACCGGGCGGCGCGATCCTGTTCGTCGCAGCCGAGGGCATCGGCGTCGTCGGCGCCTGCGCCTTGCAGAAGACCGGCGCGACCAGCGTCGAGCTGACCAAGATGGGGGTGCGCGAAACCGCACGCGGCCTCAAAGCGGGCGAGGCCCTGCTCGCCGCGGTGATCGACCGCGCCGCGGCGATGGGCGCCGATCCGCTCTACCTGCTGACCAACCGCAAATGCGCCGCCGCGATCCACCTTTATGAAAAGCTGGGTTTCCACCACGACGCCGGGATCATGGCCGATTATGGCGCGCGCTATGAACGCTGCGACGTGGCCATGCGGTATCGCGGTTAGCAGCCCGCCACACGCGCGGTGCCGCTCGTCGCAAGCGGCCCGCGCTTTCAACCAAACCTTAACTACGCCGGCCCGACCACGCGGGGGTTTCCAAGGAGCCCCCCGTCCATGGCCGTTGCCGCGCATTTCGACACCCCCCAATCGCAGCCGGGCAAGACCCGCGCCCAGCGTCGCCGCCTGCTGCTGGAAACCGCCGGCGAAAGCGCCGCGGGCGAGCTTGGCGCGGTGCTGCTCCACAACGTTTCGGCAACCGGACTGCTGCTCGAAACCGAGGTCGCCCTGTCTGCCGACGAAACGATCGAGGTCGACCTGCCCGAAGCCGGGCTGCAAACCGCCCGGGTGGTGTGGAGCGACGGATCGTTCCACGGCTGCCGCTTCGACCAGCCGATCTCAACCGCCGCGCTCAGCGCGATCGAACTGCGCGCCGTGGCCCCGGCACCCCTGGCCCTGCCCGGCGACGGGGAAGAGACCTTTTCTGCCCGGCTGCACCGGCTGCGCAAGGAGCGCGGGCTGACCCTGGCGGCGATCGCCGACCAGCTCGGCGTCAGCAAGCCGACGGTCTGGGCCTGGGAACAGGGCCGCGCCAAGCCGACCGCCGGGCACATGACCGCGCTGGCTGAGATGTTCGCGCTCGACCAGGCCGAACTGGCCGGCAGCAGCGGCAGCGCCCAGCTGCGCGCGGTGATCGGCCAGGCCCGCCAGCAGATCGCCGATGTGATGCAAATCGACATCACCAAAGTGCGAATCATGCTCGAACTCTGACCATCGTCTCACCGCATGCAGAAACCGCTTTGCCGAATCACGAATCATAGTTAACACATTGTTATTCCAGTGTTTATTTAGTCCAGTTAACTGATCTGACTAACACCGGAGCGAAGGCAACAAGGGACACGGCAAGGACGTGACCGCCGGCTGCGCACGGGCCCCTGCACAGGGGTAAGGGCCCCTGGGCGACGGCGGTTTCAGGGGGCGATAACTGACATGCATGTGGATTTCACGCTGCTGGAGCGTTCGGCGCTCTACGGGCTGCTGGCGGACAATTCGGACGACATCATCTTCAAGTGCGACGCGCGCGGTTTTATCGTTTCGGCGACTCCGGCGCTGGCCGGTCTGGGGGTCAACCTGCCGACCATGCTGTTCGGTCCGCATCTGCGCGATCTCGTCGCCGGGTTCCACGCCGATGCGATTATGGTTGAGCACCGCGCCGCACTGAACGGCCGCGCCGCCGGCCTGTGGCTGGAATTTCCGGCGATGGCTGGGGGCTGGTTCCAGATCCGCATGGGCCGGCTGTGCGACCGCGCGGGCCGCGCCTATGGCGTGCTCTGCGTGATGCGCAGCGTGACCGAGCGCAAGGCGCTGGAGGACCGGCTGTTCACCGCCGAGCTGACCGATCCGCTGACCCGGCTGACCAACCGTGTCGCCTTTACCGCGATGCTCGATTACCTGATCGAAAGCGATGTCGAGGGCTGTCTTGCGCTGTTCGATCTCGATCATTTCATGACGCTCAACATGCATTACGGGCACAGCGCCGGGGACGAACTGCTGCGCGGCTTTGCCGACCTGCTGGGCAACATGACCCGCACCGACGATATCCTCTCGCGCCTTGGCGGAGAGCGCTTTGCCGTGCTGATGCCGCAGATCGATCCCGACAGCGCGCGCGAGGTGTGCGAACCGGTGATCGAGACGCTGGCGGCGCTGGGTCACGGCGCGCTCGACTGTGCGCTCACCGCCAGCTGCGGGCTGACCCCGATCGGCCGCTCGACCGACAACACGGTCAAACGCGCCGAACTGGCGCTGTTCCTGGCCAAGGCCATGGGCCGCTCGCGGGTCGAGATCGGTGCCGCCGAGGTCGTGGAGCGCGGCTTCATCCGCACCCGCCAGCGCCCACCGTTTGCCGCGCCGGCGCCGCAGATGGCCTAGCCCTTGCGCCGTGTCCGCATCAGCCCTGCCGGTTGCAGGGCTGCGGCTGGTCCCAGGGGGCGCTGTAGAATTCGTTGTGCAAGGCCGCGAAGACCTCGCGCAGCTGCGCCCACGCGCTCTTGACGTTGTGCGGGATGGCTTCGTGGCGGCTGCCCGAAAAGCGGCTGGCGAAATGGTCGATCATGGTGCCCTCCTTGTGTCTGGCAGGCAGGTAATGCGCCGAAATTGGGCGCTCCGCCAACAAAACGCTCGACACATTTGATAAGCCTGCCTTATGAAGTCGGGATGCGGAACTTGCCCCCTTTGAGCGCGGTCCGGGTTTTCGAGGCGACCGCGCGCCACGCCACCTTCACCGCCGCCGCGGCCGAGCTGGGCATGACCCAGGCCGCGGTCAGCTATCAGATCAAGCTGCTGGAAGAGCGCCTCGGCGTGCCGCTGTTCCGGCGCGAGAAAAAGCGCGTGGTGCTGACCGAGGCCGGACGCCGGGTCGCCCCGGCGCTGGCCCAGGCCTTCGACGCGATCGATGCCAGCTTTGCGCAGCTGCGCACCGAAGACCAGTCGACCCTGACCATCTCCACCACCTCGACCTTTGCCAATACCTGGCTGGCCTGGCGGATCGGCGGCTTCCAGATGCAGCACGCCGACATGGCGGTCAGGCTGCTGGTTGCCGATGCCCTGACCGATTTTGCCCGGGACGAGGTCGACGTTGCGATCCGCGCGGGTCTGGGGCCGTGGCCGGGCCTGGCCTGCGAGCGCTTGCTGAATGTCGATTTCACCCCGATGTGCAGCCCCGATTACCAGGCGCGGCACGGCCTGCGGCAACCCGCCGACCTGCTGCACGTCCAGCAGATCAGCCCGCAGGATCCGTGGTGGTCGTACTGGCTGGCCGAGGCCGGGGTCGCCGTTCCCGATGGACCGGTCAGGCCCGGCGTACGGCTCGATTCGCAGGCCAGCGAAGGCAGCGCGGCGATGAGCGGCCTGGGGGTTGCCATGCTGACCCCCTATTTCTGGCGCAACGATCTGGCCGAAGGCCGTCTGGTCCAGCTGTTTCCGCAGGTCTCGACGCGCGGCTACGGCTATTGGCTGGCGATCCCGGAGCACCGCCGCATGGTGCCCAAGATCAAGCGTTTCCGCGACTGGTTGCGCACCGAAATCGACCGCGACCTGCCGTTCGGCGTCGCGGGGCAAGGCGGCACCGTTTAGGTCCAATTTCCTTGCATTTGAACGGGTCCTGGCCTAGGGGCCGCCGGTCCCGTTCGCGGGGCGCTGCGTGCGGCATCCGGCTGGCGCGGCAGATCGGCCCTTTTGGCCCGCACCCGGGATGGTCCCGGCGCGGAGGAAAGACCGGCGGAAACAACCGCCTGGCCGGAAACATCGATACTGAGGAAACTCAACCCTATGGCATCTGCTGCCAACCCCACCCGCGACGATTTCGCGGCTCTCCTCGACGAATCGCTCGGCGGCGCCGCCGACGGCGGCTTTGAAGGCCGCGTCGTCAAGGGCACCATCACGGCAATCGAAAACGACAAGGCCGTCATCGACGTCGGCCTGAAGAGCGAAGGGCGCGTCGCGCTCAAGGAATTCGCCATGCCCGGCCAGCCCCACGGGCTTTCGGTCGGTGACGAAGTCGAAGTCTTCGTCGACCGCGTCGAGAACGCCGATGGCGAAGCCATGCTCAGCCGCGACCGCGCCCGCCGCGAAGCCGCCTGGGACAAGCTCGAAAGCGAATTCGGCGAAGGCAAGCGCGTCGATGGCGTGATCTTCGGCCGGGTCAAGGGCGGCTTCACCGTCGACCTCGACGGCGCCGTGGCCTTCCTGCCCGGCAGCCAGGTCGACATCCGCCCGGTCCGCGACGTCCAGCCGCTGATGGACATCCCGCAGCCGTTCCAGATCCTCAAGATGGATCGCCGCCGCGGCAACATCGTCGTTTCGCGCCGCGCCGTTCTCGAAGAAACCCGCGCCGAACAGCGTTCGGGCCTGATCTCGGGCCTGGCCGAAGGCCAGATCATCGACGGCGTCGTCAAGAACATCACCGATTACGGCGCCTTCGTCGACCTCGGCGGGATCGACGGCCTGCTCCACGTCACCGACATGAGCTACAAGCGGGTCAACCACCCGAACGAGGTCATCAATATCGGTGACACCGTCAAGGTCCAGATCATCCGCATCAACCAGGATACCCAGCGCATCAGCCTGGGCATGAAGCAGCTGGAATCGGATCCGTGGGAAGGCGTTGCCGCCAAGTACCCGATGGGTGCCAAGCTGCGCGGCGTGGTCACCAACATCACCGAATACGGCGCCTTCGTCGAATTGGAAGCGGGCATCGAAGGCCTGGTCCACGTTTCGGAAATGTCGTGGACCAAGAAGAACGTCCACCCCGGCAAGATCGTCAGCACTTCGCAGGAAGTCGACGTGCTGGTGCTCGAAGTCGACAGCGACAAGCGCCGCATTTCGCTTGGCCTCAAGCAGGCCCAGCAGAACCCGTGGGAAGCCTTCGCTGACAAGCACCCGGTCGGTTCGACCGTTGCCGGCGAAGTCAAGAACGCCACCGAATTCGGCCTGTTCATCGGTCTCGACGGCGACGTCGACGGCATG
>JBJTLX010000079.1:0-10448 GCA_046063245.1 Novosphingobium sp. | reverse complement strand
GCTGCGATGCCCGTCACGGACAAAATGGTTGCCTTCGACCCGCTGCACGGTGACCGACGCGGCCCAGGCCGTCAGCCGCCCGCTTTCGTAGGCGAGCGATTTCACGTCGTAGTGGAACACGCTGTGCCCGCGCGCCTGGTCGGCCAGCATCAGCGCAAAGCTCGAATCCCCGGCCAGATTGATCGTTTCCAGGGGGTCCATCTGGACGGCGACGCGTAGCGGCATTGGGCTGGAAACTCCGGTTCAGGCAAGCGATGCGTTGACGATGTGGCGTGGCAGCCGCCCCGGCGCAAGCAGCAGCACGTCGATGCGGACATCTTCGCCCTTGCGGGCATAGCGCGGGGCGACTGCATTGGCGGCGTCGATCACCCGGCGCAGGCGGTAGGGATCGATCGCCTGATCCGCCTCGGCCGCGGTGGCGCGCCACTTGACCTCGACAAAGGCAACGATGCGTCCGCGCTTGGCCACCAGATCGATCTCGCCGCGCGGGGTCTTGACCCGGCGGGCGAGCACCCGCCAGCCCTTGAGGCGCAGATACCAGGCCGCCAGCACTTCGCCGCGCCGCCCGCGCGCCTCGCGCTCGGCCCGGGTGGTCACTTCAGTTCCAGCGCGCGGGCATAGAGCGCCTTGCGATCAAGCCCGGTCAGCCGCGCCACTTCGGCCGCCGCTTGCGAGGCCTTGCTGGTCATCAGCGCCGCGCGCAGCAGGTCGTCGGGGTCCACATCGTTGGCCAGCGCCGGCGGCGGGGCGATAACCAGCACGATCTCGCCCCTGGGCGGATGCGCGGCGTAATGCGCGATCAGTTCGTCCGTCGTACCGCTGCGGCATTCCTCGAACTTCTTGGTCAGCTCGCGCGCCACAGCCACGTCGCGGCCGGGCAGGACTTCGCCCACCGCGGCCAGGGCATCGGCCAGGCGCGGCGCGGTTTCGTAGAAGACCAGCGTTGCCGGAACTGCGCCGAGCTCAGCCAGCACATCGCGGCGCGCCTTGGCCTTGCTGGGCAGGAATCCGGCAAACAGGAAGCGGTCGCTGGGCAGGCCCGACAGAGTCAGCGCGACAATCGCCGCGCTCGCGCCGGGCAGGCTGGTCACGGCAATGCCGCGCTCGCGCGCCGCGCGGACCAGCTTGAACCCCGGGTCGGAGATCAGCGGGGTCCCGGCATCGCTGACCAGCGCGACCGGCTGCTCCGCGGCCAGGGCCAGCACCCCGTCGCGGGCATTGTCGCTGGCATGATCGTCATAGCGGATCATCCGCGCCTTTATCCCCAGGTGATGCAGCAGCTTGCCGGTAACCCGGGTGTCCTCGCAGGCTATCGCAGCCACGCCACGGAGTATCTCTGCCCCCCGCAGCGTCATATCGCCCAGATTGCCAATCGGTGTCGCTACAATATAGAGACCGGGAGAGAGCGGCGCGTCCATTGGCGCTTCCAATGGACTGCGCGGAGGAGAGCTACAAGCCATGTTCGAAGGTCGCATCCCCAGACGGCACCTGATTGCCGCAGCCGCCGCCTTGCTGCTCGCCGGGTGCAAGGTCATCCCGGTTGGCCCGAAAAACCCGCCCCCGCCCCCGCCCGCCGACAATCTGCCGACCGACCAGCAGCGCCACCGCATTGCCCTGCTGGTCCCGCTGAGCGGTCCCAATGCCGGGGTCGGCCAGTCAATCGCCAATGCCACCACGATGGCCTTGCTCGATACCAATGCCAAATCGATCCGCGTCACGTCTTACGATACCGCCGGCGGGCCGGCCGCCGCGGCGAAAAAGGCGATTGCCGATGGCGCGCGGCTGATCCTTGGGCCGGTCCAGGCTGACGATGTCGCGCCGATCGCGGCGGTCGCCCGTGCCGCGCGAATCCCGGTGATCTCCTACAGCAGCGATGAGGGCACCGCGTCGCGCGATGTCTTCCAGATGGGCGTCTCACCGTTCAATTCGATCGGCCGCACGGTGCGCTTCGCCCGCACTCGCGGCGCGATGCGCTTTGGCATGCTGGCGCCCAACGGCGACTATGGCAGCCGCGCATCGGCGGCCTTTACCTCCGCGGTCAAGGCCAGCGGCGGGACGCTGGTGGCGAGCTCGACCTATGACCGGTCGAACACCTCGGTGGTCAGCGCCGCGCAGCGGCTGCGCGGGCGCGGTTCGTTCGACGCGATCCTGATCGCCGACGGCACCCGTTTCGCCGTGCTCGCCGCGCCCAACCTCAAGGCCAGCGCCGCGGCCTCGCCGCGGCTTCTGGGAACCGAGCTGTGGAGCGGGGAAAGCGCGGTCGCGAAGACCCCGGCGCTGCGCGGATCGTGGTTTGCCGCCGTGCCCGACACCCGCTTCCGCCAGTTTGCCGACAGCTACAAGGCACGCTTCGGTAATGCCCCCTATCGCACCGCCACGCTGGGTTATGACAGCGTGCTGCTGGCGGTCCGGGTGGCGCGCGACTGGAAGGTCGGCACCCCCTTCCCCGCAGCGCGGCTGACCGACCGCGACGGCTTCCTCGGGCTTGACGGACCGTTCCGCTTCAGCGCGAACGGCACGATCGAACGCTCGCTCGAAGTGCGCGAAGCGCGCGCCGGATCGGTCAGCGTGGTCAGCGCCGCGCCCGACAAGTTCGCCGACTGACGATAACCCGCGCACGGCGCTTGCGCGGCGGATTCGCGCGGGCCTATAGCGCAGCCCATGTCCGAAGACCTGTTTGACAAGCTGCCCGCGAGCAGCGGCGATTCCTACGACGGCAGCGCGATCGAAGTCCTCTAAGGGCTGGAACCCGTGCGCCGCCGCCCGGGCATGTACATCGGCGGCACCGATGAGCGCGCGCTGCACCACCTTGCCGCTGAAGTGCTCGACAATGCGATGGACGAGGCGGTTGCCGGCCATGCCAACCGGATCGAGGTTCTGCTGGAAGAGGTCGACGGCGCACCGGGACGGCTGACCATCGTCGACAACGGCCGCGGCATCCCGGTCGATGAGCACCCGCGCTATCCCGGCAAGTCGGCGCTCGAGGTGATCCTGTCGACGCTCCATTCGGGCGGCAAGTTCTCAGGGAAAGCCTATGCCACCAGCGGCGGGCTTCACGGCGTTGGGATCAGCGTGGTCAACGCGCTGTCCACCCTGACCCGGATCGAAGTGGCGCGCGACAAGCAGCTTTACGCGCAGGAGTTCTCGCGCGGCGAGACGCTTGGCAAGCTCCAGCATCTGGGCGGTACCCCCAACCGCCGCGGCACCAGCGTGTCGTTCGTCCCCGATACCGAAATCTTCGGCGAGGACGCGAAGTTCAAGCCGGCGCGGCTGTTCAAGCTGGTCCGGTCCAAGGCCTATCTCTTCGCCGGGGTCGAAATCCGCTGGAAATGCGCGCCGAGCCTGACCAGCGACGATGTACCGGCAGAGGCGGTGTTCCAGTTTCCCGGCGGGCTGGCCGATCACCTCAAGGAACAGATCGGCGCGCGCGAATGCGTGACCACCCAGTTCTTTTCGGGGTCGCAGGACTTTCCTGGCGAGGAGCAGGGCCGGGTCGAATGGGCGATCGCCTGGCCGCTGTGGTCCGACGGTGCCTACAGTTTCTATTGCAACACCATCCCCACCCCCGACGGCGGCACCCATGAGCAGGGCCTGCGCGCCGCGCTGACCAAGGGCATCCGCGGCTTTGCCGACCTGATCGGCCAGAAGAAGGCCAAGGACATCGCGCCCGAGGACGTGATCACCGGCAGCGAGATCATGCTTTCGGTCTTCGTCCGCGATCCCCAGTTTCAAAGCCAGACCAAGGACCGCCTGACCAGCCCCGAGGCGGCGCGGATGGTCGAGAACGCGGTGCGCGACCATTTCGACCATTTCCTCGCCGACAACATGGAGCGCGGCAAGGCGCTGCTCGGCCACGTGATGGAGCGGATGGACGAGCGCATGCGCCGCAAGGCCGAGCGCGAGGTCAAGCGCAAGACCGCGACCAACGCCCGCAAACTGCGCCTGCCCGGCAAACTGACCGATTGCAGCGGCGAAGGCGACGCCGAAACCGAGCTGTTCATCGTCGAAGGCGACAGCGCCGGGGGCAGCGCCAAGCAGGCGCGCGACCGCAAGAGCCAGGCGATCCTGCCGATCCGCGGCAAGATCCTCAATGTCGCCAGCGCCACCGCCGACAAGATCCGCGCCAACAGCGAAATCGCCGACCTCGGCCTCGCGCTGGGCTGCGGGATGCGCAAGGACTGCAATGCGGATAACCTGCGCTATGACCGGATCATCATCATGACCGACGCCGACGTCGACGGCGCGCACATCGCCACGCTGCTGATGACCTTCTTCTTCCAGGAAATGCCCGAGATCGTCCGGCGCGGACACCTCTACCTCGCCCAGCCGCCGCTCTACCGCCTGACCGCGGGCAAGGAGAGCGCCTATGCCCGCGACGACGCGCACCGGGCCGAGCTGGAAGAGACGCTGTTCAAGGGCAGGAAGGTCGAGGTCGGGCGGTTCAAGGGCCTCGGCGAAATGAACCCGCAACAGCTGCGCGAAACCACCATGGACCCGAAGACCCGCGGGCTGCTGCGCATCACCCTGCCCCCCGAATACGAAGGCCGCGCCGCGGTGAAGGACCTGGTCGACAAACTGATGGGCCGCGACCCCGCGCAGCGCTTCATGTTCATCCAGAACCGCGCGGGCGATCTCGATCCGGAGCTGATCGACGCGTGAATAATGCTTCAAATCCCAGCCTTGCTGATCTCATAAATTCAGCAATGGATCTCCCGATTGATTGGGCATACAGTGAACTAGACACCGAAATACCTGCAGATGTTCTTCTAGAGTTTTCAAAACTTTCGAGGGAAATCGTGTCTCGGACTATGGATCGAAAATTTCACGCTGCAATTTCGTTCCTTTGGAAGACGCGCAATTATGTAGGAATAACTCACTTTAATAACGACGATTTCATTGGAACCGTTATAACGGAATCAGAATCAAAGCGAATCGCTCTAGCAATTGAATGGTCGCTGAGGGAGGCGTCAAATGTGCTCGCACCTAAGGCATGCAAATCACCCAATCTTTCAGCACTACTGTTGAATACCGATCGTGATGAAATTGTTGAAGTATTTTTGCGCAAAGAAAGGATAATTTTACGAGAATTCGGTTTAAATCAATCAAGCGTGGAGATAGTAATAAATAGATTAAGAGGATACAAATTGAGCGCCTTGCTAAATATCAATCATGGCGGAGGATTGATAAATTCAAATTCAATTTCAAAAGCATGTGCTGCTCTTCATACAATATCACGTGCGTCAGTATCTATCAATTCTAGTGGATTGGCGGGGCGTAAAGCCAGATCGAGCAGACGAAATAGGCTCAGAGATTCAAAAGACAAGATTGTGGGAATTGCAACGCTTTTTGGGGATGCAGCTCCACTACTTTTCGGTGCGCAATTAGATGTCACAAGCTATCTATCAACAGCCTTTGGAGCTACCGCGATGGCGCTGCTTCCTAGGGGAGCTGTAACTGGATAGTCAGCTCAAGGCATGCACTAAACTTTGGGCGGCACCCAACGGCGTAGCATCAAACCGTTCATTGCGCAGACAGAAATCCATGTTACTTTGTTACATGTAACTGGAGGGGAAAATCATGTCGCGCCTGCCTTTTGTCCTTGCCGCGCCGCTGATCGCGCTGGCCGTTCCCGCCCAGGCCGAACCGGGAATCGCGATCACGATCTATTCGGACAACCAGGCGCTGGTGCAGGATACCCGCAGCGTCACCTTCACCGGGGAGCGCCAGCGGGTCGAGTTCAAGAACGTTTCGGCGCAGATCCGGCCCGAGACCGCGACGCTCAATGCCCAGGGCATGCACATCTTCGAGCAGAACTTCGACTACGACCTGCTTAGCCCGGCCAAGATCATGGAGAACGCGGTCGGCCAGACGATCACACTGGTCCGCACCAATCCCGCAACCGGGGCCGAGACGCGCGAGCAGGCGGTCGTGCTCGCGGCCAATGGCGGCGTGGTGCTGCAGATCGGCAACCGCATCGAGGTGCTGCGCGACGACGGGCTGCCGGTGCGGGTGATCTTCGACAAGGTCCCGCCCAACATGCGCGCCGATCCGACCCTGTCTATGACCCTGCAAGCCCCGGCCGGCACGCGCGAAGCCTCGCTGCGCTATCTCACCCCCGGCCTTGGTTGGCGCGCTGACTATGTCGCGCTGTTTGACGAGGGCAAGGACCAGATCGACGTCCAAGGCTGGGTCACCCTGACCAACAATTCCGGCGTCAACTACAACGATGCCGACACCGTGCTGGTCGCCGGTACTCCGCGACTGATCGGCCAGGGCGGCTATGGTGGCCAATCCGGCATGGGCACGATGATCGAGGCCGGAACCGAAAGCGGCACCCGCGGGCGGCTGGGTGATTATTACCTCTATCCGCTGGCCGAGCGCACCACGATCGCCAACATGCAGACCAAACAGGTCAGCTTCCTCGACGTCAAGAACGCGCCGGCAACGCACGGTTATGAAGTCCATTTCGGCTGGATGCAGAATTCGACCACGCCGCTCAACGTCAAGACGATGTACCAGTTCAGCACTTCGGCCAAGGGCGGCCTGGGCGACCAGCTGCCGGCGGGAATTGTGCGTTTCTACCTGCGCGATTCGAAAGGATCGCCGCAGTTCATCGGCGAACATGCGATCGCCAACACCCCGATGGGATCGCGCTTGTCGATCAACACCGGCGATGCCTTCGACGTAAAGGTCCAGCCGATCATGGACAGCCGCACCCGGATCAATTCGAACCGGTGGAAAACCGCGATGCGCTATATCCTGACCAACGCCCTGCCCAAGCCGGTCAAGGTCCAGGTGGTCCAGGACGGGCTGTGGGGCGACACCCGCATTCCCGAGCAAAGCCAGCAGACCGTGTGGCGCGACGCCGACCGCGCCGCCTGGCTGGTCGAAGTACCTGCCAACGGCAAGACCGAGCTGACGGCGACCTTCGACACCCGGTACTGAGGGGCGTCTTCTCCATGCCCTCTCTTCCGTCCGTCCTGAGCTTTTCGAAGGACTGCCTTGTTCTTCGGGCGTGGCGCATGGCGCGAAGAAAAGGACAGCCCTTCGACAAGCTCAGGGCGAGCGGGTTTGGGGTTGCCGGGAGTTTCTTGGTTCTGATGAGTCCGGCACTGGCCCAAGAGGTCAACGCTTCCGATCCGGCCGACGTTTCGGTCACCATCTACCGCGATCCCAACCGCAATGGCGGCACGCTCCAGCTGGGCTATCTCGGCGGATTCGCCGTGGTCACCGAGACCCGCCGGGTGACTCTGCCCGCGGGCCGGGCGAAGCTGCGCTTTGTCGGGGTGGTCGACGGGATCATCCCCGAAAGCGCGATCGTGAACGGATTGCCCGGCGAGGTGATCGAGAAGAACCGCGATGCCGCGCTGCTTTCGCCAGCGACGCTGCTGCGCGCGGTTCAGGGCCGTCAGGTGCAGATCAGGCGGACCAACCGCGACACCAGCAAGACCGAGCTGGTCCCGGCGCGGGTGATCTCGGCAAGCGAGGACGGCGTGGTCTTCGAAACCACCGCAGGCAAGGAGGCGCTTCGCTGTTCGGGGCTGGCCGAGACCTTCGGTTACGGGATCGATACCGCGGGCCTGGCGGCGCGGCCGGTGCTATCGGTCCAGACCCGCAGCGCGCGGGCGGTGACCACCGATGTCACGCTCACCTACCTCGCCCAGGGCTTCGACTGGAGCGCCAGCTACACCGCCGATGTCGATCCGGCGGCGAGCAAGATGGACGTGGGCGGATGGATCACGCTGGCCAACGGCAATTCGGTCAGCCTGGAGAACGCCCAGGTGCAGATCGTCGCCGGCGGCCTCAAGCGCGAGGCGTGGCAGCGGCTGGTCGACGGGTCGGCGCGCGCGGTGGCGCGGTGCTGGCCGATGCAGCGCACCCACATGGTCCCGCGCAAACCCGATCGGCCATACGAGCTGGTGCGTCCCTACGAGGAGCAACGCTGGCGGCTGGAAGAAGGCCTGATGAAGTCGGAGGCGATGGACATCGTCGTCACCGGTTCGATGCGCCGCTCGGACGCGCCTGCGCCGATGATGGCCAACGCACCCCCGCCGCCGCCGCCGCCCCCGCCGCCCGAGCAGCTCGGCGATCTCAAGCTCTACCGCATCCCATATCGCACCACCGTGGCGGCGATGCAGATGAAGCAGACCCGGCTGGTCGAAAAGCCCGAGGTCGCGTTCGAGCGGATCTATGCTCTGACGCTCGAAGCGATGGATCCCGGCATCTCCGACAATCTCGCGGACAAGGTCGGCGCGGTGTGGGAGCAGCGCAATCCCGTCGCAATCCTGCGCACCAAGAACGACAAGGTCCACGGGCTTGGTCTGCCGCTGCCCGCCGGGGCTTTCGTGATTGCCCAGCCGCAGGACCGGCGCACCATGCTGCTCGGGCAGCCCGCGCTGCGCGACACCGCCGAGGACGAGAAGGTCGAGCTACCGCTCGGCCCGGCCAGCGACGTGACGATCGAACGGCGCACCCGCTCGCGCGGCAAGCGCTTTCAGAACCAGGAGATCAAGCTGTCGAACGCCGGCGCCGCTGCGGTCCGGCTCGAGCTGCAGTTCAATTCGTGGGGATCGATCATCCTCGACGATGCCCAGGGGCTGCTGGTCAAGCAGGACGGCCTGCCCACGTTCAAGCTCGATCTGGCCCCGGGCGCCACGCAGACGCTGCGCTACACGGTCCGCTGGCAATAGCACACCGCGCCGGTCGATGGCCACTTGTCAAACTCTACTCATTTGATAGGCATTAATCTCTACCGATTCGGTAGATGCTCTGTGGGAGAGTCGTCATGCGTCATCCTTCCGTCTCAATCCTCGCCCTGTCCCTGCCCATCCTGCTGCTGACCGCCTGTTCGGCGGAGAAATCCGAAGAGGCCTCCGCCGCGTCCGATTCCGCCGTCCAGACCGCGGTATCGCCCCGTACGGCCACCGCCGAAAAGGCCGGCCCCGGCATCGGCGGCGCGGACGCCCCTGGGGTGGCCTTCATCTATGCCTATGCCTTCACCCTGCCGACCAAGGCCATTTCGGCGGTGCAGCAGGATCACGCCGCGGCCTGCCTCAAACTCGGCCCGACCCGCTGCCGCGTCACCGGGGTCAGCTATGAGCAACCCGACGAAGACCGCGCGAGCGGCCGGCTCGACTTCCTTCTCGCCCCCGACATCGCCCATGCCTTTGCCAACGAAGGCATCGCCGCGGTCGAAAAGGCCGAGGGCAAGTTGCAGAACGCATCGGTCAGCGGCGAGAACGCCGGTGATGCGATCAAGCTGTCGCAGCAGAACAGCGCCGCGGTCGAAGCCGAAATCGCGCGGATCGAACTGCGCCTGCAGACCCCCGGTCTGACCAAGGGCGAGCGGGTCGAGTTGCAGCAACAGATCGCGTCGCTGCGCGAACAGCTGCGCGGCGCGGCGCAGGATCGCAAGACCAGGGAAGCATCGATCGCCACCACCCCGGTTACCTTCACCTATGCCAGCGAAGGGCTGGTCGGCGGCGGGCATACCTTCGGCCGGGCGGCCAAGGCATCTTGGGGCAGTTTCGAGACGGCCCTGTCATTCGTGACGCTTGTCGCCGGCGTCGCCCTGCCGTGGCTGCTGCTGCTCGGTCTGGGCGTGCTGGCCTGGCGCGGCCTGCGCCGCAAATCGGCGGCCCCGGTCCAGGCGGAGCCGCAGTCCCCGCAATAGCCGTTTTGCCCGCTCTCTCCCGCGCCGCCCCCTCCCCCTTCCCGGCGCGGGAGAGACACCCGCAGCACTCTTGCGCTGCTCTCTGCGCTCCCTTATCGCCTTAACCGGACAGTTAAATGACTCGGGGAGCTCCCATTCGTTTCGAAGGCACCAGCAATTACGTCACCACCGACGATCTGAAAGTGGCGGTCAATGCCGCGGTGCTGCTGCGCCGCCCCTTGCTGGTCAAGGGTGAGCCCGGCACCGGCAAGACCGTGCTGGCGCACGAGATCGCCAAGGCAGTCGGCGCGCCGCTGATCGAATGGCACGTCAAATCGACCACCAAGGCCCAGCAGGGGCTGTACGAATACGACGCAGTCGCCCGCCTGCGCGACGGCCAGCTGGGCGATGAACGGGTCCACGACATCTCGAACTACATCAAGAAGGGCAAGCTGTGGGAAGCCTTCACCAGTCCCCAGCTGCCGGTTCTGCTGATCGATGAGATCGACAAGGCCGACATCGAGTTCCCCAACGACCTGCTCCAGGAACTCGACCGGATGAGCTTCGACGTCTACGAGACCAAGGAGCGGATCGCGGCGAAGGAGCGCCCGATCGTCGTCATCACCAGCAACAACGAGAAGGAACTGCCCGACGCGTTTCTCCGCCGGTGCTTCTTCCACTACATCAAGTTTCCCGACCGCGAGACGATGCAGGCGATCATCGACGTCCACTTCCCGGGGATCCAGAAGACGCTGGTGACCAAGGCGATGGACATCTTCTACGAGGTTCGCGAAGT
>JBJTLX010000078.1:0-6912 GCA_046063245.1 Novosphingobium sp. | reverse complement strand
GGATCGAGACCCGCTCGACCCAGTCGAAGGTTTCGCCGATCGGCAGGCCGTCCATCAGCTCCCTGGTCCGCGCCTTGACCGCCTTGTCCAGCTTCATCATCTGGCTGGGCGAGAAGGCCGGAGCGATGACCCGGCGCTGGGCGGTGTGGATCGGCTGGTCCTGGGCGATGAAGTTGGGAAACCCCTCGCCGTTGACCGCCTCGGCAATGGTGATGTTGCCCATGTCCCAGCGCGACGAGAACACGTCGTGGCGCAGCTCGACCTCGGCCACCAGATCGTGGGTCACCGCCGACCAATAGGGCCCGAACGGGCTTTCCGGACAGTACGACAGCGGCATCTCAGCACGCAGCTTGGCGAAGGGCTCGCGCCAGGTGTCCTCGACATAGAGCGCGTCTGCGCTGACATCGACGGTGTTGACCGGGCGGTCGGCAAGCGTGGCCATGGTTCAGGCTTCCTCTAGCTGGCGGGATTGAAGCGGCGGGCGGTTCCCGGCGGCGGCGGCGCGTTTGGCCCCCTTGTCGAGTTCCTTCTTCAGCGCGCGGACGTAATGATCGAAATCGAGCTGGATGGTGTGGCGCCGCGCGGCATAATACTGCCCGGTGTAATAGTCCTCGTCGGCCTTGATGATCCGCTCCATCTCGGCGGGCTCGGGCGGCAGATACTGCCCGGCGAGATAGGCGGCGACCAGCTTGGACTGCTGCTCGGCAAAGTTGACCAGCGTCGGCAACGGCTGGGCCAGGCCCATATAGAACAGGTCGGGCACCCCGGGCTTCATGATCCGCTTGTACAGCGGTGGCGGGCGGTTGTCGGCATCGGCCTTGAAGCTGGGTTCGGCGAAGAACGGGAAGGCGATGTCATAGCCGGTCGCCCAGACGATCACGTCGATCTGTTCGCGCGATCCGTCGCTGAACACCACCCCGTCGCCGTCGAGCCGCTCGACCGCGCCCTTCATCGCGATGTCGCCCGATCCGGCGCGGACCAGGAACTCGCCTGAAACGGTGCCGTGGCTTTCGAACGGGCCGATCTCCGGCTCGGGCAGGCCATAATCGCTCATCTTGCCGACCAGCCCCTTGATCATCCGCGCGCCGAGCCATTGCTTGACCCCCTTGGGCAGCCAGGCCGGGGCGGGGTTCTTGTCGAGCGGCTGGCCCTTGTAATACTTGGGGAAGATCCAGATCCCGCGGCGGGTCGAGACGAACAGCTTGGCCGCGATCGGCCGCTGCGACAGTTCGCTCGCCACGTCCATCGCAGAGTTGCCCATGCCGACCACCAGCACCCGCTTACCGACGCAGTCGACCGGCTCGAACGGGGTGCGGTAATTGTGGCTGTGGATCTGCGCGCCGGTGAAGTGGCCTGGATAGTCGGGAATGCGCGCCGCCCAGTGGTGCCCGTTGGCCACGCACAGCGCGTCGTAATGCATCACCTCGCCGGTCGAAAGCGTGATCCGCCAGCCGCCATGGGCCTGGCGCTCGGCCTGTTCGACCCGGGTGTTGAAGCGGATGTGCGGGCGCAGGCCGAAGTGATCGACGTAGTCGTGGAAGTACTGCAGCAGCAGCGAATGGTGCGGATAGTCGGGCCAGTCCGCCGGGACCGGATAGTCCTCGAACGCGAGCCGCCATTTCGAGGTGTCGATGTGCAGGCTTTGATAGCAGGCCGACTGGCCGTTGGGATTGTTGTAGTACCAGGTCCCGCCGATGTTGTCCGACGCCTCGAAGACGTCGAAGGGGATGCCATGGTCCTTGAGCCGCTTGGCCGTGGTGAAACCGGAACATCCGGCCCCGATGATGCACACGCGTGGCAGGGTCATGGAACTCGCTCTCCCGTTTGTGCGCGAGTATGTTTAATCGTACGATTAATGTCCACCGATTCCGCGCGGGTTTGATCTGCCGCAAGGTTGGCCCGGCCGGCGCCGCCTATCGCTGCTGGCGGGAAGGCGCGGCCGCGCGGCGCGCCGTTGTGGGAGGATGGCCGTGGACACCACTTTCGATGCGACCGCTTGGTCGGCCTTGCTGCTGGGCCTGCTGGCGCTGTTCACCGGACTGGGCGCGTGGCGGCAGCCTGGGCTGTGGGACCGGATGATCAGGGAGATCGAGGCTTCGCCTGCCTTGCAGCTGCTGTGCGGGATGATCGAAATGCTGACCGGCGCAGTGGTCTATCTGGCCAATCCGTGGCTGCCGGCCGACCTGCTGTCCTGCGTGATGAAGGCGGTCGGCGGCTTCATGATCGTCGAGGCGCTGGCGATCGCGGGCTTTTGCGATCTCTACATGCACTTGTGGCTCAAGAACCTGGGCGCACTCGACCGGCGCTGGGCGGCGGTGACGATGGTCTGGGGCCTGGCGCTGGCGGTGCCGGCGATGCTGCGCTTCACTTAGCCGGCCGCGATCAGCGACGAGGAATAGGGCGCAAGCAATGGCTGGGCCTGGGCCCAGTCGCCGAGCAGCCATGCCTTCCACGCCGCAGGGTCCCCCGGCAGGATCGCCGGCATCGCCTCGTGCCCCAGATCGCGCCACGCCGCATTGGCCTGAATGGTGAGCAGCGCGAAGCTGGGGATCTCGCTGTCCTTCCACACCCCGGCAAGCGCGAACAGCGGCTGGTCGGTGCAGCGCAGCCAGCACTGCGCGCGCTTGCCGCTGCGCGGATCGGGGCGGCCCCAGGCCATCAGCGCCGTGGCCGGAACCAGGCAGCGGAACTCGGCATTGCGCAGGTTGCCGATCCAGAACGGGCTGTCGGGGTTGCGCACGGTCAGCACCCCGCGCCCGGAATCGCCAGCGCTGGGCGGCGGCGGCACGCCCCACAGCCGCGGGATCATCCGCCGCGGCTGGCCCGGCGCGCGCGGCCCGGCAATCGCCTCGCGCCCGGCGGTGATCACCGGGGCGAACTGGCCGGGGGCGATCGTTCCGCCGCTCCACGGGTCGCCGCCCGCCGCCGCACCGAACCGCGCGGCGATAGTCGGAGCGTCGGCGGCCAGGCGATAGAGGACGGTCATCGCCGCCCGACTGCCTCAGATCGCGTCGAGCGGCAATGTGAGATAGCGGCGGCCGTTGCCATGCGGCTCGGGCAATCTGCCTGCGCGGATATTGACCTGGAGCGCGGGCAGGATCAGCTGCGGCGCATCCAGCGTGGCGTCGCGGGCCTGGCGCATCGCCACGAAGTCGGCCGCGGCAATGCCATCGTGAATATGGACATTGCCCTGGCGCTGCTGGGCCACGGTGGTTTCCCAGAGGATGGTGCTGCGCCCGGCGGGCAGATAATCGTGACCGACGAAAACCCGAAAGTGGGGCGGCAGAGCCAGCAATTTGCGGATCGAGGCCTAGAGCGTCTCTGCGCTGCCGCCGGGAAAGTCGCAGCGCGCGGTGCCATAGTCGGGCATGAACTGCGTGTCGCCGACGAACACCGCATCGCCAACGACATAGCTGACGCAGGCCGGGGTGTGCCCGGGGGTGTGCAGCACCGCGATCTGGAGTTCGCCCAGCGGCAGGCGATCGCCTTCGTGGACGAGCCGGTCGAACTGGCTGCCGTCGGGGACCAGGTCATCAAGCGCGAACAGCGTGCCGAAGACCTCCTGGATCGCGGTGATCCCGGCGCCGATGGCCACCTGCGCACCGCTCTTGCCGCGCAGGTAATTGCCTGCCGACAAGTGATCGGCGTGGGCGTGGGTTTCCAGGATCCAGTCGAGCGTCAAGTCGTGCGCGGCCAGGTGCGCCAGCAGCGCATCGGCCGAACGGGTGGCGGTGCGCGCGTTGTTGGGGGTGAAATCGAGCACCGGATCGATCACCGCGGCGCGGCGCGTGGCAGGATCGGACACGATGTAGCTGACGGTGTGGGTGGCGGGATCGAAAAAGGCGGCAACGGCAGGAACGGCGGTCATGACGACTCTCCTCTGCGCTATATATTAGTCATTGCTAAATTAGAATCAATGCATATAATGGCACCCATGTTCGACCTGACCCGCTTCGACCCGTCCCTCTTTGCCGAAAGCGCCGGCCGCGCCGCCGCGCTGCTGCGCCTGCTCGGCAATGAAAAGCGCCTGATGATCCTGTGCCAGCTGGCCGACGGCGAATTGTCGGTCGGCCAGATCCATGACCGGATCGACCTGTCGCAATCGGCCTTGTCGCAGCATCTGGCGATGCTGCGTCAGCAAGGCATCGTCGCCACCCGGCGCGAAGGCCAGACGATTTTCTACCGCATCGTCGATCATGCCGCGCTGCAGGTGATCCAGACCCTGGCCGAACTGTACTGTCCCCCCGAATTGAGGAATGCGCAATGACCGCTCGCCTGGTTCCCCTGACCCCTGCCGAACTCTCCGAACGCCTCGCCGCGGGCCGGGCGGTGCTGGTCGATGTCCGCGAAGCCGACGAGTTCGCCCGCAACCACATCGCCGGTGCGCTCTCGCGCCCGCTGTCGCAGTGGGAGCAGGCGCACCTGTCGGTCGCGCCCGGGGCCGATGTGGTCTTCACCTGCAAGTCGGGTGTGCGGACCCAGGGTGCTTGCGACCGGCTGGCCGCCCGGGTTGAAGGCACGGCCTATGTCCTGGCCGGCGGTATCGACGGCTGGGCCCGCGCGGGTCTGCCGCTTGCGGTCAACCGCGCGGCTCCGCTCGAAATCATGCGCCAGGTCCAGATCGCCGCGGGCTCGCTGGTGCTGCTCGGTGTGGTGCTGGGCCTGACCGCCAGCCCGGCCTGGTTCGGCCTTGCCGCTTTCGTCGGTGCCGGTCTGACCTTTGCCGGGGTTTCGGGCTTCTGCGGAATGGCGCGGCTGCTCTTGCTGGCCCCGTGGAACCGGCCGCGCGCGGCCTGAGCGGATGGACCTCGCCCCGCTCCTCCTCGCCGCGCTGGGCGGCGCTCTGGTCGGCTTCCTGCTGACGCTGTTTGGCGGGGGCGGATCGGTGCTGGCCACGCCGTGGCTGATCTACGTGGTCGGCGTGGCCGATACCCACGTCGCGATCGGCACTTCGGCTGCGGCAGTCGCGGTCAATGCGGTGACCGGGCTTGTCGCCCAGGCCCGCGCCGGCCGGGTCAAGTGGCCCTGCGCCACTGTGTTCGCGCTGGCCGGACTGGCCGGGGCGCTGATTGGCGCCCACCTGGCGCAGCTGGTTTCGGGCGCGGCGCTGCTGCGCTGGTTCGCCGTGGCAATGATCGCGATTGCCGTGTCGATGCTGATCCCGCGCAAGAACCAGGGCGATCCCGCGGTGCACATCACCTGGCCGATCGTCGCGCGGCTCGCGCCGCTGGGACTGGCTGCTGGGCTGGCCGCGGGCTTCTTCGGCATCGGCGGCGGCTTCCTGATCGCGCCGGGACTGATGGCTGCCAGCGGCATGACCCTGGCCAATGCCGGGGCGAGCAGCCTGGTTTCGGTGGCGCTGTTCGGCAGCGCGACCAGCCTCAGCTATGCCGCCGCGGGCAAGGTCGCCTGGCCGCTGTTCGCCGCGCTGGTCGCGGGCGGTGCGGTCGGAACGCTGGCCGCCCTGCCGCTGGCCAGGCGGCTGGAAAGCCGCGCGCCGCTCGCCCGCAAGTTGTTCGCCGGGCTGGTCATCGCGGTGGCGCTCTACATCCTGTTGCGCTGACCGGGGCGCGGGCCTACAACGCGCCATCCCCGGGGAGCGCGCCTGCGCTGAGAGGGGCGGATGGCACCGCCCGACCCGTCGAACCTGAACCCGTTAGCACGGGCGGAGGGAGGGCCGGCATCCGCGCTCTTGCTCCGTCCTATCAAGGACTTTGCGCATATGGCCGACATCCCCAGCAAGCTCGAAATCGGCGTCACCACCGGGCCGATCCGTGGCTCGACCAAGGTCCACGTCGGGCCGCTGGGTGTCGCCATGCGCGAAATTCACTTGGAGCCCTCAAGCGGCGAGGCCCCGGTGCGGGTCTATGACACCAGCGGGCCCTATACCGATCCCGCGGTGCGGATCGACATCGCCCAGGGTCTGGCCGAACTGCGCAAGGACTGGATCCGCGGCCGCGGCGACGTTGAGGAAGTGACCCAGCGCGAGGTCAAGCCCGAGGACAACGGCCAGCTCGGCCCCGACCGTTCGGGCGGCGTCCCCGCCTTCCCCAACGTCCGCCGTCAGGTGCTGCGCGCCAAGCCGGGGATGAACGTCAGCCAGATGCACTACGCCCGCCGCGGGATCGTCACCCCCGAAATGGAATATGTCGCCGTGCGCGAGAACCTGGGGCGCGAGCAGATCATCGGCCACATTCGCGACGGGCAGGACTGGGGCGCGGAAATCCCCGACTACGTCACCGGCGAATGGGTCCGCCAGGAAGTCGCCCGCGGCCGCGCGATCATTCCCAGCAACATCAACCATCCCGAGAGCGAGCCGATGGCGATCGGCCGCAACTTCCTGGTCAAGATCAACGCCAATATCGGCAACTCCGCCGTCGCCAGCGATGTCGCCAACGAAGTCGACAAGATGGTCTGGTCGATCCGCTGGGGCGCCGATACCGTCATGGACCTCTCCACCGGGCGCAACATCCACGACACTCGCGAATGGATCCTGCGCAACAGCCCCGTCCCGATCGGCACCGTGCCGATCTACCAGGCGCTGGAAAAGGTCGGCGGGATTGCCGAGGACCTGACCTGGGAGGTGTTCCGCGACACCCTGATCGAACAGGCCGAACAGGGCGTCGATTACTTCACCATCCACGCCGGGGTGCGCCTGCCCTATATCCCGATGACCGCCAGGCGCGTCACAGGGATTGTCAGCCGCGGCGGCAGCATCATGGCCAAGTGGTGCCTGGCGCACCACAAGGAATCGTTCCTCTACGAACGCTTCGACGAGATCACCGAGATCATGAAGGCCTATGACATCGCCTATAGCCTTGGCGACGGCCTGCGCCCCGGATCGATCGCCGACGCCAATGACGAGGCCCAGTTTGCCGAGCTTTACACCCTGGGCGAACTGACCAAGCGCGC
>JBJTLX010000077.1:0-13625 GCA_046063245.1 Novosphingobium sp. | reverse complement strand
GGCAGATCGTAGAGGTTCTTGTCCATCGCCTCGCCCGGGTGGATCTTGTTCTTGATCCCGTCGAGCCCGGCCATCAGCAGCGCCGAATAGCACAGGTAGGGGTTGGCCATCGCATCGGGGAAGCGGAATTCCACGCGCTTGGCCTTGTCGCCGGCACCATAGGGGATGCGGCACGAGGCCGAGCGGTTGCGTGCCGAATAGGCCAGTAGCACCGGGGCTTCGTAACCCGGGACCAGTCGCTTGTAGCTGTTGGTGGTCGGGTTGGTGAAGGCGTTCAATGCCTTGGCGTGCTTGATCACCCCGCCGATGAAATACAGGCACATGTCGGACAGGCCGGCATAGCCGTTGCCGGCGAACAGCGGCTTGCCGCCTTCCCAGATCGAGATGTGGGTGTGCATCCCCGATCCGTTGTCCTTCATGATCGGCTTGGGCATGAAGGTTGCGGTCTTGCCATAGGCCTGGGCAACCTGGTGGACGACGTACTTGTAGACCTGCATGCGGTCGGCGGTCTGCACCAGGGTGCCGAAGGTCAGCCCCAGTTCGTGCTGCGCGCTGGCGACTTCGTGGTGATGCTTGTCGCAGGGCAGGCCCATCTCCAGCATGGTCGCGACCATCTCGCCGCGAATGTCGACGGCGCTGTCGACCGGGGCGACCGGGAAATAGCCGCCCTTGGCGCGCGGGCGGTGGGCCAGGTTGCCGGCTTCGTACTTGGTGTCCGAATTGGTCGGCAGCTCGATGTCGTCAAGCTTGAAGCCGTTGCCGTCATAGCCGTCATAGAAACGGACGTCGTCGAACATGAAGAATTCGGCCTCGGGCCCGACGTAGACGGTATCGCCCACGCCGCTGGCCTTGACATAAGCCTCGGCGCGCTTGGCGGTGGACCGCGGATCGCGGCTGTAGAGATCACCGGTCGACGGTTCGACGATGTCGCAGTTGATGATCATCATCGGGGTGGCGCTGAACGGATCGATGAACACCGAGTCGAGATCGGGCTTGAGGATCATGTCGGACTCGTTGATCGCCTTCCAGCCTTCGATCGACGATCCGTCGAACATCAGGCCGTCTTCCAGCTCGTCCTCGCCCATCACCGAAGAAACCATGGTCAGGTGCTGCCACTTGCCCTTGGGGTCGGTGAATCGCAGGTCGACCCACTCGATCTCTTCGTCCTTGATGCGCTTGATGATGTCCTTAGCCTTGGCCATTTCACTAGTTTCCTTTGTCTGGATTTACGGTCCCGGAAGCCGGGCAATCAGATTGCGTCGTCGTCGCGCTCGCCGGTGCGGATGCGCAGCGCGCTTTCCACCGGGATCACGAAAATCTTGCCGTCGCCGATCCGCCCGGTCTGCGCCGCACCTGCGATCGCCTCGACCACGCGTTCGGCCAGGCTGTCGGGCACGACCACTTCGAGCTTCACCTTGGGCAGGAAGTCGACGACATATTCGGCGCCGCGGTAGAGCTCGGTATGGCCCTTCTGGCGGCCGAAGCCCTTGGCTTCGGTAACAGTGATCCCGGACACGCCGACTTCGTGAAGCGCTTCCTTCACTTCGTCGAGCTTGAACGGCTTGATGATCGCTTCGATCTTTTTCACGTGGGTCCCCCGCGCAGCAAACCGGCACCGCGACTGCGGGCCGGCCAATTCATCTGCCTCACGAATCTGATGGTTCAAGAATCGTGCCAGCACTCGTGTTGCGGCCCTAGGCGATGTGCGCAGGCGGGAAAAGACCGGAATCGCAAGATATGGCCTGTCGGTGCTGGCGCGTAGCTAAGAATTGTGCGCCAGTGATCGGTCGCACTTGCCTTATTTTTCAGCAGGAGCTGCCTAAAAAACAGGCATCACAACACCAGGCCCGCCGTCTCCTCCAGCCCGGCCATCAGGCTGAGGCTCTGCACCGCCGCGCCGCTGGCGCCTTTGCCCAGGTTGTCGAGCACCGCCACCAGCCGGGCCTGGCTGCCGTCGCGGCTGCCGAAGACGTAGAGGTCGAGCCGGTCCGAGGGCTTGGCCGAGGCGCGCAGCAGCAGTTCGTCGGGGGTCTCCTCGTGGACCCGCACCACCGGCGATCCGGCGTAGAAATCGACCAGGCAGTCGCGCAGTCCGTCGGTCGGCGCGGCGTGAGCCATTGCGCCAAGGTGCAGCGGCACTTCGACCACCATGCCGCGGTGCGCCGCGACCACCGCGGGGGCGAACAGCGGGGCATGGGCGAGGCCAGCGTATTTCTGCATTTCGGGCACGTGCTTGTGGCCCATGGCCAGGCCATAGTCGCGAAAGGCGATGTCGCCGTCTGCCTCGAACCGCGCGATCAGGGCCTTGCCTCCGCCCGAATAGCCCGAAACGGCGTGGCAGGTGTAGGGCCAGTCCCCCGGCAGCAGGCCCTTGCGCACCAGCGGGGCAAGCAAGGCGAGGAACCCGGTGGGGTAGCAACCGGGATTGGAGACGCGGGCAGCGGCGGCGACCTTGTCGCGCCCGACCAGTTCGGGAAAGCCATAGGTCCAGCCCGGCGCAACGCGGTGCGCGCTGGACGCATCGACGATCCGCACTTTGGCACCCTCGGTCAGCGCGACCGCCTCGACCGCGGCCTCGTCGGGCAGGCACAGCACGGCAAAGTCGGCCGCGTGATAGGCATCGCGGCGGGCCTCGGCTCTCTTGCGCTGCTGATCGTCGAGCAGGATCAGTTCGAATTCGCTGCGCGGGGCGAGCCGCTCGACGATTTCGAGGCCTGTGGTGCCGGCCGCGCCGTCGATGAAAACCCGGCTGGTCATCCCGCCGAAAGCGCTTCAACCGGCACATAGCCGACAAAGCCGTCATCGCCGACCTGGCCCCAGGCCCAGCCGCCGGTAATGTCGAGCACGTTGAACAGGCTGTTGCCGCCGAGCATCTGGCGCACTTCGGAATCCTTGCTGTTCAGCGCGAACAGCTTGGCCCCGGCGGGGACGATCTTGCGCTCCATCGGCACGGCATAATGCGGCACGAACACGCGGCCGGCCAGGCGGATATGCGCCAGATCGCCGCGCACCGGCCAGTGCGGCGCGTCGAGCTTCTCGCTTGGCCCGGACAGGCGCAATTGCTCGGCGGGAATAGCGTATTCGTTCAAGTCGGTTGGCCCCTGAAACAGGAAGAGCGGGCAATTAGCGCCGCTGTGCTCCACTAGCAAGTAATCCATGGTTGGCGTGTCCCCTGCGCCAACCCTGCGCGGAAATGGCTTGCGCTGCAACCGGACGGCGGCTGCTTTGCGGACAATTCCCTTGCCATGACCGGCGATCTGACCGACCATTTCAGCCACTGGGGGGACCGCCGTGGCAAAGCCCGACGTCTTTTTATCCTACAACCGTCAGGATGCCGCGCGGGCCAGGCAATTTGCCGACGCCTTCGCCGCCGAGGGGCTGGCCGTGTGGTGGGACACCGCGCTGCGATCGGGCGAGCACTATGATGCGGTGACCGAGCAGGCGCTGGCCGACGCCCGATCGGTCGTCGTGTTGTGGTCGCAGCAGTCGGTGGATTCGCGCTGGGTCCGCGCCGAGGCGACCGAAGGGGAGCGGCTGAACAAGCTGGTGCCGGTGATGATCGAGCCGTGCAAACGCCCGATCATGTTCGAATTGATCCAGACCGCCGACCTTGCCGCCTGGCACGGCGCGGCGAACGATCCGGTCTGGCGCGGCGTGGTCGAGGATGTCCGCCAGGTTGTCCGCCGCTGCTCCGACGAGCCGCAATTGGCCGTGGTGCCTGGTCCGCTTTCGCCGGCACCGCGATCGTCGCGGCGGTGGGCGCTGCCTGCACTGGGCGCGGCAGCGGTAGTGGCCGCACTGGGCGGTTGGATGCTGCTCCACCGCGCTCCGGCCGCGCCGCACGTGATGGTCCAGCCGCTGAAATTCGCCGCGGGAGACGGCGATGCCCAGCTGCTGAGCGAAAGCCTGTCGACCGACCTGGCGCGGATCGTGGTCGGCAACGACACCACCCTCGATTTCACCGAGGCCAGCGACCCTGGCCAGGTCCGCAAGGCATCGGGCTTTGCCGTCACCGGCAACGCCCAGACCAACGCCGGGCAGATGCATGCCACGGTCAGGCTGGTCGAGGCGGGCAGCGGGTCGATCCTGTGGTCGCGCGAATTCGAATCCCCGGCAGCCGAGGCGCGCACGCTGCGCCTGCAGATGGCGGGCAAGATCGCCGAAGTGCTGATCTGCGCCTTTGGTTCGCGCTCCAAGCGCCCTGCCGACATCGATCAGGCAACGCTCAAGCTGTTCCTTTCGGGCTGCGAAAGCTATCACACCGACTGGCCGACCGCGCGCGGCTATCTGGAGCAGGTGGTGGCGCGCCGCCCCGATTTTGCCCAGGCCCGCGGGATGTATGCCGCAGCGATCTATTGGGGCAAAGGTGTCTATTCGGGGGTGCCCAAGAGCCAGTGGGCCCAGGTCGTCGCCCGTGCGCAAGGCGAAGCCCGCAAGTCGCTCGAACTGGATCCGGGGATCGGCGTGGCCTATTTCGTCCTGTCCGAGAACAACCGCGGTCTCGACGGTTTTCCAGAGAGCATCGCCATGTCGCGCAAGGGCATCGCTGCCGATCCCAGCACCAGCGAGCTGCACATGCACCTGTCGGTCGTGCTGGGCAATCTGGGGATGGCGGCCGAGGCGCTGCGCGAGAGCGAGGTGGCTGCAAAGCTCGATCCGTTCTCGCGGCTCAATCAGGCCAACCTCGCCGAAGGCTATGCCTTCAATGGGCGCTTGCCACTGGCGCTGAAAGTGCTGGCCGACGCCCGGCAGAACCTGCCCGGCGAATTCTACACCGCGCTGCTCCGCTTCGAGATTGCCGCGCGGATGAGCGATCCGGCAGCGGCGCAGGCGGCGCTAAGCGATCCGGCGGCGCATCCCGACTACCGCTTCGAATTTCCCGAAGTGTGGCGGCCCTTTGTTGCGGCGCGGCTGGCCCCGACCCAGGCCGCAAAGCATGCCGCGGACATCGTCGCCGCGGCGCAGCCCCTGCCGGACCGGGCCAAGGTGCTGGCGGTGCGCAACCTGGTCCAGCTTGGCCAGATCGACGCGGCGTACCGGATTGCGCTGGCACTGCCGCCGATGGCCGAACACTATGGCTTCAGCTGGTTTTCGGATTTCATGGCGCCGTTTCGCGCCGATCCGCGCTTTGCGCAGTTCGTGCGCCAGCAGCGCCTGCCGGTGGTCTGGGGAAAGCTCGAGCAGCTGCCCGATTTCTGTGCCGAGCCGGGGCTGCGCTGGAAGTGCCCGGCAAGTCCGGCAGGCTGGGCCGGCTTCACCGGCGGATGATGCACTAGCCGTAGCGCGTCTTGAGCAGCCCCCACGCCGCCCGCAGGCCAAGCGCGTCGCCGCCCTTGGGGCGGCCGGGCTTGGCCGCGGGGCGCCAGGCGAAGGTGTCGAAATGGGCCCAGTCGACGCCTTCGGGGACGAACCGGTCAAGGAACATCGCCGCCACGCTGGCCCCGGCAAAGCCGTTGCCCCCGGCGTTGCCCAGATCGGCGATGTCGCTCTTGAGGTAGTCCTTGTAGCCATCGTAAAGCGGCAGCCGCCAGCACGGATCGTCCGCCGCCGTGCCGCAGGCCAGCATCTGCTCGGCGGTGTCATCGCGCCGGGTGAACAGCGCGGGCAGGTCTGGCCCCACCGCGACGCGGGCTGCGCCGGTCAGGGTGGCGAAATCGATCACCAGCTCGGGCGCTTCCTCGCCCGCACGGGTCAGCGCGTCGCCCAGTACCAGCCGTCCCTCGGCGTTGGTATTGCCGATCTCGACGCTGAGCCCCTTGCGGCTGCGCAGCACGTCGCCGGGGCGGAAGGCGTTGCCCGAGATCGCGTTTTCGACCGCCGGGATCAGAAGGTGGAGCCGCACCTTGAGCTTGTGCTGCCTCGCCAGCTGGGCCAGCGCCAGGGCGTGGGCCGCACCGCCCATGTCCTTCTTCATCAGCAGCATGCCGCTCGACGGCTTGATGTCGAGCCCGCCCGAATCGAAGCACACACCCTTGCCGACCAGCGCAATCTTTGGATGCTTGGGATCGCCCCAGTGCAGCTCGATCAGGCGCGGGGCGTGGTGGCGCGAGGCGGCGCGGCCGACCGCGTGGACCATCGGAAAGCCGCGCTCCAGCGCGTCACCGGTGGTGACCTTGAATTCGGCGTGATGCGCCTTGGCGATCAGCTGCGCTTCTGTTCCAGCTGGGCCGGGCCCATGTCTTCTGCGGGCGTGTTGACCAGATCGCGGACCAGCGCCACCGCCGCCGCCTCGGCCAGCGCGGGCTCGATTCCCTTGACCGCCTTGGTCAGCAGCACGCGCGGCCCGTCGGGTTCGCTGTCGCTGCGATAGCGGTCGAAGCGGTACTGGCCGGTCACCCAGCCGTGCAGCGCCGGGCCGGGTTCGCCCCCGCTCAGGCGGTAGGTTCCGGCGGGCAGGACCTCGGCCAGCTTGGCCAGACACCACGATGACAGGCTGGCGACATTGGCCACGCCCGCCACCACGCACCAGCTGTCACCATCGGCCAGCACCGCGTGGGAAAAGCCATCGGCGGCGAATTTCTGCGCCTCCAGCGCGGCGCGCTGCGGGGCCGACAGCGTCTTGACGAAGGCGTCGAGCCCGCCCTTGTCGACCAGGTGAATGGCAATTGCGGACTGCTCGCGGTCGGGCTGGATCAGGGCGTTCTTGTCGGTCATGCTGGCGCGGCAATAGCCAATTGCCGCTGCAACCGCTATATGGCTTGGCATGACGATGTATCAGACCGTTACCGAAGCCGATACGCAGCTGCGTGACGGCACGATCAAGCTGCACGGGCCGAGCGGCTTCGAAGGGATGCGCAAGGCCGGGCGGCTGGCTGCCGAAATCCTCGACGCGATGGTCGATCTGGTCCAGCCGGGGGTGACCACCGGGCAGATCGACGACATGGTGCGGCAGATGACGCTGGACGGCGGCGCGGTGCCGGCAACGCTGGGCTATCGCGGCTATACCCATTCGTGCTGCACCTCGGTCAACGCGGTGATCTGCCACGGCATCCCGGGCGACAAGGTGCTGCGCGACGGGGACATCATCAACATCGACGTCACCCCGCTGCTTGACGGCTGGCACGGCGACAGCAGCCGGATGTACCTGGTCGGCGACGTGCCGCTGAAGGCCAGGCGGCTGGTCGACGTGACTTACGAATGCCTGATGATCGGGATCGACAAGGCCAAGCCCGGCGCGCGGCTGGGCGATATCGGCGCGGCGATCCAGGCCCACGCCGAAAAGCACCGCTACGGCGTGGTCCGCGAGTTCTGCGGCCACGGCCTCGGCCGCCTGTTCCACGACGCCCCCGAAGTTGTCCACGCCGCCCGCGCCGGCACCGGGCCGGAGCTCAAGCCCGGGATGTTCTTCACCATCGAACCGATGATCAACCTGGGCAAACCTGGGGTGCGGATGATGGAAGACGGCTGGACCGCGGTGACGCGGGACCGCTCGCTCTCGGCGCAGTTCGAACATTCGATCGGGATTACCGAGGATGGCTGCGAGATTTTCACCGCGAGCCCGAAGGGGCTGGATAAGCCGCCTTATTGAGGGCGCGCAGGACCCTCAATCGTCGAGTTCAACGCGCACACAAGTCTGATAGGTGTCCGTCTCACCCTTCGAGCGAAACCAGATCTCTTTCACCTGAAAGTATTTGAAATATCCATCCCGGTCGCGTGAAATGTATTCGCCGACACGTGGAAGGAACTCGAAATCTCCTACAAAATCAGGTTCAAGCTCGTTCTTGCCGATGTAAAATTCAACCGAGGCCATGTTTCATTCCCTAAGTATTGCTAACCCCGCCCAGCCCTGATCGCCGCCCCGCCCGCAAAGGGCGCAATCGCCAGCAGCACCAGGCTCACCGCGCCGCATAGCGCCAGTCCGCTTGTCCCGCCGGTCGCCAGGCTCCCCGCGCCGAAGACCAGCAGCGGGACGGCGAGCGGGATCACCAGCAGCCCGCCCAAGGCCGCGCCGCCGCGCAGGCCGGCGGTCAGCGCGGCGACAGTGACGCCGAGCGCGGCGAGGCCCGGGGTGCCAAGCAGCAGGCCCAGTTCGACGGTGCGCAGGGTCGGCCCGTCGATCCCGACCAGCGCCGCGCCGGGCAGGGCGGCGAGCATCAGCGGCGGGGCAAAGCTGAGCCAGTGGGCCAGCACCCGCACCGCGACCACCGCCTCCTCGGCAATCCCGCGCAGCGCCCACTGGTCGAACAGGCCGAGTTCGAGGTCGGGCTCGATCAGCCGGTCGAGCGGCAGGATCGCGGCGAGCAGCGCGGCGACCCACAGCACTCCGCCCCCGGTTCGTGCCAGCACCGGCGCGTCGGGCCCGACCGCGAAGGGATAGAGCATCGCCACGGCAAGGAAGAACAGCACCGGCAGCAGCGTGCCCCCGCGCCGCCCGCCGAGCAGCAGCTGGCGCAGATCGCGGGCGAGCAGGGTGAAGAGGACGCTCACGCCGCGAAGTCCTTGAGGGCGATCTGCGTCATCCCCGCCAGCGCGAACGGCTGGTGCGAGGCGATCACGCAGATCCCGCCGCCATGGCAATGCTCTGCCGCAAGTTCCTCGACCAGCGCCACGCCTTTCGTATCCAGCCCGTTGAGCGGCTCGTCGAGCAACCACAGCGGCGCGCGCTGCCCGATCAGCCGGGCGAGCGCGGCGCGCTTCTTCTGACCCGTCGAGAGATAGCGCACCGGCACGTCCAGCAGCTCGGACAGGCCAAGCCGCGCCGTCTGGTTGTCATCCGGGCCGTCGAGCTTTTGCCAGAAGGCCAGCGCCCGCCCGAGCGGCAGGTGCGGATCGAGCGCGGGGCGCTCGTCGAGCAGCGCCACTGCGCCGCTGCGCTCGACCGACCCGGCATAAGCCGGCATCAGCCCGGCCAGAATGCGGATCAGGCTGGACTTGCCGATCCCGTTGGCCCCGACCAGTTGCAGCGCCGCGCCGCTTCCCAGCGCGAAGGACAGGCCGCGAAACAGCAGCCGGTCACCGCGGCGGCACGCCAGGTCGTTCGCGGACAGGTTGGCCCCTTGCATGGCCTCGCCGGATAGGGGAAAGCTGCGCCCCTGCCAAGGAGAGGCATGCACCTCCTTCCGCTTACCCTGAGCTTGTCGAAGGGCTGCCTTTTCTTCGTGCCGCAGTGCGCAGCCGCAAGAAGAACAGTCCTTCGACAAGCTCAGGACGAGCGGTTTTGGGATACGGAGTGTTTTGATGACCGTACACCGTCTGAGCGACCCCGAAATTGCCGCGATGCTGGCCGAGTTTCCCGGCTGGGACCTGCGCGGCGACGGCGTGGCGATCGAGCGCACGTTGGAGTTCGGCGATTTCAACCAGGCCTTCGGTTTCATGACCCGCGTCGCGCTGTACGCCGACAAGGTCGATCACCACCCCGAATGGTCGAACGTATACAACCGCGTGCAGATCACCCTGACCACCCACGACGCCGGCGGGCTGAGCACGCGCGATGCGGCCATGGCCCGGGCGATCGAGGGGATGCTTTAGGTGGCTATGGCGCGCTGCTCCTGCGGTCAGTTGTCGTTGAATGTGGAGGGCGCGCCAGTTCTTAACGCGCTATGCCATTGCAGCGACTGTCGCCGCCGCACCGGCAGCGCCTTTGGCTGGCAAACCTATTTCATCGAGGCGCAGGTCGGCGTGCAATCCGGCGAAGCAATCGCGCGCTCTGTTCCGGTGTCCGAGCCGCAGACCCGCTACTTCTGCGGGCAATGCGGTACCACCCTGTGGTGGACCGCTGGCACTGCGCCGGGCTTGGTCGGGGTTGCCGGCGGTGCGTTCGAACCGGACGTGCTGGGCGATCCGATTGCGACCTACAGTGATGAAAATCGCTGCGTCTGGTTGGACTTACCCGAAAGCTGGGTCCGCTATCCCTGATCAGCCCAGCGCCGCGCGCTTGCGGCCCTGCTTGCGAATTGTTCCGGGCAGCCAGCGCGCGGCGAAGGCCGAGCGATGCGCGGTTTTGCCGACGCGGACGTGCAGCGCATCGCCGTGGACCGCGGCCCAAGCCGCATCGGCGACTTCGCCTACGGGCGTGATTTCCAGTCCAGCCTTGGTCACCTGATCGCGGATCCCGGCATTGCTGGCGTGATTTGGCGCCTGGTCGAGCAGCGGGGTATCGATGAAGGCGGGCATCAGGCTGGCCACCTTGATCCCGTCGGCGAACCATTCTGCATCAAGGCTTTCGGTCAGCGCGCGCACCCCGAATTTGGTCGCCGAATAGACCGAGGCGCCCGGCGTGCCATAGATCCCGGCGGCGCTGGCGGTGTTGAGCAGGCACGATCCCGGCGCGCTGGCCTTGAGGTAAGGATAAGCCGCCTGGGCGCCGAACAGCACACCCTTGAGGTTGACGTCGAGGCAGCGCTCGATCTCCGCCGCGGAATTTTCGGCCAGCGGGCCGCCCAGCGCAATCCCGGCGTTGTTGAACACCACGTCGATCCGCCCGCCCGCAGCCGCGGCACAGTCCGCCAGCGCCCCGTCCCAGGCCGTGCGGTCGCGCACGTCGAGCCTGTGGAGCGAACTCGTGCCAGCGGCAAGCAGTGCCGCCGTCTCGCGCATCCCGGCCTCGTTGACATCGGCGATCCCGACGAACCACCCCTCGCGGGCAAAGCGCTGCGCCACCGCGCGGCCGATGCCCGACGCCCCGCCGGTGATGAAGATGGTTTTCCTGTCGCCTGTCATGCCTGCCTCTCCGCTTGCACCAGCTGCTTACATATATGTCAGCAGTTGAGGCAACCGGAAAGCGCGGCTCAGGCGGCGAGGCCGAGCATTTGCCGTGCCATATCCGGCCACCACGGCGCGAAATAGAGCGCCGCCGCGCCGAACTCGGTCGCCAGGATCAGCGCCGCGGCGGGCACGAAGGCGGGATGGATCCGCCCCCGCGTCTTGCGGTCGTACTGCGCCATTCCCGCCATCAGCGCCCAGGTCAGGGGGAACCGTCCGAGCAATTGCGTCGCCAGCCCGCCGCCCAGCATCGGGCGGATCTCCGGACCAAGCCAGCGCGACCAGCCGGTGTCGAGAATGGCGAAGACCGCCAGCAGCATCAGCCGCTTGTGCAGGTCGGGCCGGTCGGTCCGCCACAGCGCCACGCCGGTCAGCACGGCGAAGGGGATGATATGGCCGACCTGGAACGACAGTCGCGCCGGGTTGAAATCGGGCTGGATCGCAGCGACCCGGTCCGCGGTCCACACGGTGACCAGCGCCGAGAGGGTCAGGATGATCGCGAGCCACGGGCCGAAGCGCCGCCCGTTGCGGCGATGCCCGGCTTCCTGCCCCTTGCGGATGCTCAAGGCCTGCCACGACAGCAGCGCCATCCAGCCAAAGGCCGAGGCGGCGTGGACATGCGCGCTGGGGACATAGGCGTGTCCCTTGCCGAACTGGTGCAGCATGTCGGGAATGAACCCCGCCAGCAGCCCGAACCAGCACAGCCCAATGGCGACAGCCACGGCATCGCGGTCAGCCGGATGGGTCTGCGCGAAAGTGTAAGTCGGCCTGTCTGTCTGTTCGCTTGCCACGTGCGCCATGGTTCCCCCTCCGGCGCGACCCAACGGCAGTCTACAGCGCCGGGTTGTTATAGCAATGCCAGGTGAAGATCGCCGTGGCACCGCGGTGGGGGCGCCATTTCTCGGCCAGTTCGCGGGTCTGCTTTTCGCTCGGGCGTTCTTCCAGGCCGAGCAGCTTGCCCAGCCCCGCCTGGACCGCCAGATCGCCCGCCGGCCAGATGTCGGGGCGGCCTTCGGCGAACAGCAGGTAGATCTCGGCGGACCAGCGGCCGATGCCCTTGATCCTGGTCAGCTCGGCAATCGCCTCTTCGTCGTCGGCGGGCAGGGCCTCGAAGCTGAGCTCATTGCCCGCGACCAGTTCGCACAAGGACCGCATATAGCCCTGCTTCTGCCGCGACAGGCCGCAGGCGCGCAGCGTGTCGAAATCGGATTCGAGCACGCGGTGCGGGCTCAGTTCGGGTCCGACGTGGGCCTCGAACTTGCGCCACATCGAGGCTGCCGCGGCCACGCTGACCTGCTGGCCGACGATGGTGCGCATCATCGTGCCGTGGCCGCGTTCGCGGATGCGCGGTTCGGGATAACCGGCTTTTTCCAGCGCGGCGGCGATGCCCGGCTCGATCGCCGCGACCGCATCGAGGCCCTGCTTGATCTGTTCTGCGCTCAGCCCCATCGTTCTCTCGCTTGCAAAGGAATGGCCGACCGGTTAGCAGCCCGGCCAAAGCGCGGGAAGCCGCCAAGCAAAGGAAAGTTGCGATGCCGAAGCTGGTGATTGTCAATCGTGCCGGTGAAGAGTCCACGGTGGATGCCGCGTCCGGCCTGTCGGTGATGGAAGCGATCCGCGACAACGGCTTCGACGAATTGCTGGCCTTGTGCGGCGGGTGCTGCTCCTGCGCCACCTGCCACGTCCACGTCGCGCCCGAATGGGCCGACCGCCTGCCGGCGATGAGCGAGGACGAAAACGACCTGCTCGACAGCTCGGACCACCGCGAGGCCAATTCGCGGCTGTCGTGCCAGATCCAGCTGACCGACGCGCTCGACGGCCTCAAAGTCGCGATCGCGCCCGAGGATTGAGTTCGGCTTTACCCGGTCCAAGCGCAATTGATTTGCGCAGGGCCGGGGCGATACCTAAGTCTCAGACGATGACGGCTCCGCTTCCCCGCACCGATACGCTCGATCTGATCGGCAATACCCCGCTGGTCCTGCTCAAGGGGCCCAGCGCCGCCGCCGGGTGCGAGATCTGGGGCAAGTGCGAGTTCGCCAACCCGGGCGCCTCGGTCAAGGACCGCGCCGCGCTGTGGATCGTCCGCGATGCCGAGGCGCGCGGGACGCTGAAACCGGGCGGGACCATCGTCGAGGGCACCGCCGGCAACACCGGGATCGGGCTGGCGCTGGTCGCCAATGCGCTGGGCTACAAGACCGTCATCGTCATGCCCGAGAACCAGTCCAAGGAGAAGATGGACACGCTGCGCGCGCTGGGTGCCGAACTGGTGCTGGTCCCGCCGGCGCCGTTCTCCAACCCCGGGCACTTCGTTCACACCTCGCGCCGGCTGGCCGAAGAGACCGCGGGCGCGGTCTGGGCCAACCAGTTCGACAACATCGCCAACCGCAAGGCCCACATCGAGAGCACCGCGCCGGAAATCTGGGAGCAGCTGGGCGGGCGGATCGACGGCTTCACCTGCGCCGCGGGTACCGGCGGGACCATTGCCGGGGTCGGACTGGGCCTCAAGGCCTTCGACGAGACGGTGCGCATCGCGCTGACCGACCCGCACGGCGCGGCGCTGTACAACTACTATGCCTGCGGCGAACTGCGGGCGGAGGGCTCTTCGGTCGCCGAGGGGATCGGGCAGGGGCGGATCACCGCCAATCTCGAAGGCGCGCCGATCGATACCCAGTTCCGCATCTCCGACGCGGAGGGACTGGAATGGGTCGCGCGGCTGCTGCGCGAGGAAGGGCTGTGCCTGGGCCTGTCGTCGGGGATCAACGTCGCCGGGGCGGTCGAGCTGGGCCGGCAAACAAGTATTCGGATCTGCAGACTACGTTCGGCGCCAACATGCTGGCGATCAACGGCGGCCGGCCCGAGAGCTTGACGCTCATCGATATGATCCGCGCGTTCACGGCCTTCCGCCAGGATGTCGTGACGCGGCG
>JBJTLX010000076.1:0-14542 GCA_046063245.1 Novosphingobium sp. | reverse complement strand
CTGATCAGCACGTCCAATTGGAGCTGGCCGACCACGCCGACGATCCACTGGCCGCCCAGTTCGGGATAGAACACCTGGATGACGCCTTCCTCGGACAGGTCGTCGAGCGCCTTCCTGAGCTGCTTGGTCTTGGTCGGATCCTTGAGCGCAACCCGGCGGAGGATTTCCGGGGCGAAGTTGGGCAGGCCGGTGAAGCGCACCTTGTTGTTTTCGGACAGGGTGTCGCCGACCCGCAAGGTGCCGTGGTTGGGAATGCCGATGATGTCGCCGGGTTCGGCGGTGTCGGCAATCTCGCGGTCCTGGGCGAAGAACAGGATCGGCGAATGGATCGCCACCGGCTTGCCCAGCGCAGACGGAGTCAGCTTCATGCCCCTTTTGAAGGTGCCCGAAACCAGCCGCATGAAAGCGATCCGGTCACGGTGCTGCGGGTCCATGTTGGCCTGGACCTTGAAGATGAACCCGGTGACTTCCTTGCCATCGGGCTCGATCGTCCCGGCGCTGCTCGGCTGCGGGCGCGGCGGCGGGGCATAGCGGGCAATCGCGTCGATCAGTTCGGCCACCCCGAAGTTCTTGAGCGCCGATCCGAAATAGACCGGGGTCAGGTCGCCGTGGCGATAGGCCTCCAGATCGAACGACGGATAACCGCCCTGGGCCAGCTCGATCTCCTCGGCGATGGCGGCGGGGATGTCGTCGGCCGGGGTGCGCTTGCCGAGGAACTCCCGGCTGTCGCCTTCGGGCCGGCTGATCGTGTTGGTGGCGAAATCGAGCACGCCCTTGAACTCGCCGCCCAGGCCGATCGGCCACGACATCGGCACGACATCGAGCGCCAGCGCATCGGCCACCTCGTCGAGCGTCTCGAACACCGAGCGGCCCTCGCGGTCGACCTTGTTGACGAAGGTGATGATCGGCACCGAGCGCAGGCGGCAGACCTCGAACAGCTTGCGGGTCTGCGGCTCGATACCTTTCGCCGCGTCGATCACCATGATCGCCGAATCGACTGCGGTCAGCGTGCGGTAGGTGTCTTCGGAGAAATCCTCGTGCCCCGGGGTGTCGAGCAGGTTGAAGGTCACGCCGTCGCGCTCGAACGTCATCACCGAGCTGGTGACCGAAATCCCGCGCTGCTGCTCGATCTTCATCCAGTCCGACCGCGCCCGTCGCGCCGCGCCGCGCGCCTTGACCTCGCCCGCCAGATGGATCGCCCCGCCCTGCAGCAGCAGCTTCTCGGTCAGCGTGGTCTTGCCCGCGTCGGGGTGCGAGATGATGGCAAAGGTGCGGCGGTTGGACATGGTGCGGGGCCATTAGCGGGGGGGGCGGCGAAAGTCATGGGCGATTCTACCCAATCGCACCCCTGTTTCGGTGGCCTGCCTTGTTGCCAGTCAACATAGGAGGTACTCTATTCGGCGTGATTCGGCTTGGCAGCCATTTTTCAATCGTGCTTCTGCTCTGTGGGGCAGCGTCAAGCTATGGCAGTGTCGGCCCTCCAACCGCTACGGATATTCAGGCGCGCTTACGTGAACCCAATGCGGCAAGGTATGCGCACGCGCTGTATTCCAAACCGGAATTCGACCTCGTGTTGCGCCAAATCGGTAGAGGTGACGACGCTTGGCTAAGGGTTGGAAGCTCGCTGCTAAGGTACTCTGACGGCGCGTATTCTGAATCGCTTCACACAGCCTTTGCTTTGGCGCTGAGTCGGAACCCGCGAGGTGTTTTGCTTTTCGCGAACGCGCCGGATGCGCCCAAGGGGCTGAACCTTCAAACCGTTTGCGGTGCTCCATTCCCAGCGCCTGGTAAAATCTGGCTCAAGCGCTACATCAAGCGAACTATCGCTGCGGTTGAGCACATCACTGAGCACCGATTTGTTGCTGAGAAGAGTGGATGTTTACGCCGACTTCGAGGGGTCGATCTCTCAATGCCTAGCGAAGCATACGAATAGGCCAATCGTTACCCCAAGCCGTCCTTCAGCAGCGCATTGGCGACCTTCGCCACCTCGCCCAAATCCGCGTCCCCGTCCATCACGCCGAAGCGCAGGCCGAGGAACACGTTCATCCCCATGATCGCCCAGGCGTGGACCTCGCTCGGCTCCGCCGCCAGCTCGCCCTTGGCGCGCGCGGCCTGAAGGCGTTCGAGGATGCGCGCCGCGGTGTTGAGGTAGTGCGCGCGCCAGTCCTCTGGCGCAACGAATTCGGCTTCGTCGATGATCCGGTAGATTTCCTTGTGCTCGCGGGCGAAGCGCAGGAAGGCCTCGAGCGCGACGCCTTCGGCTGCGATCGCGCTGCCGCTGTGGCCGCGCAGGACCGGGGCGACCTGATCGCGGACCCGGCCGCTCATGTCCTGGACCAGCGCCTTGAACAGCGCCTCCTTGGATTCGAAATAGGTATAGAAGCTGCCCAGCGCGACCCCGGCGCGGATGGTGATCGAAACGATCGAGCTTTCATGAAACCCGCGCTCACCAAATTCCGCCGCCGCCGCGTCGAGGATCGCGCGCTGGGTGCGCCGCCCGCGTTCGGTGCGCGGCACGCGCGGCTGTGCAACACTGCTGGCGTCCACCCCGCGTCCCTTCCCCTTGGCAGCGTCAGCCGCGCCGCTCTGTGACTTTTCCGCCACGTTCCCGCACCATTCCTGCTTCCGATCCGAAGCGCAAGCATAACCAAGTTGAAAGTTGGTTCAACTTTTATATAAGGCGAGTCAGATGACCGGTCCGCAAGGCCCGTCACAGGACTTTCAAGGGAGAGGAACCCCGATGAACGCGCACACCCTGCTATGCCGCGCCTCGCTGATCGCCAGCGCCATGGTCAGCCTGACCGCCATGCCCGCCCTGGCCCAGAGTGCCCCGGCCGATGCCGATACCGCCGCCGATGAAGGCGCCCCGATCGTCGTCATCGCGCGCCGGATCGAGGAAAAGATCACCGACGTGCCGATCGCGATCACCGCGCTGGCCCAGGCCCAGCTCGAAAAGCAGGGCGCCAACACCCTGGCCGGGATCCAGGGCGCGGTGCCCAACCTCAACGTCGTCCAGGGCCGCGGCTCGTCGAGCTCGGCCAACCTGTTCATCCGCGGCATCGGCCAGCCCGACGCGCTGCAGACCTTCGATCCGGCGGTCGGCATCTATGTCGACGGGGTCTATTTCAGCCGCATCCAGGGCGCGCTGCTCAACCTGTTCGACGTCCAGCGGGTCGAAGTGCTGCGCGGGCCGCAGGGCACGCTCTATGGCAAGAACACCATCGGCGGCGCGCTCAACGTCGTCGCCAAGAAGCCCGACTACGACACGCTGAAGGGTGAGGCCGCCTTTACCTATGGCGACTACAACGAGACCACCGCCAAGGGCTATATCAGCGCCCCGCTGGTTCCCGGATCGGTCGCGCTGTCGCTGGCCGGGATCTATGACAACCGTGACGGGATCGTCACCGATCCGCTGACCGGCAAGAAGTACAACGATCGCAACAACGCGGTTGGCCGCGGGATCCTGCGGGCCAAGGCGTCGGACAGCGTCGAACTGGTGCTTTCGGCCGATTACACCAGGCAGCGCAACGACCTGACCCTGGGCTATGCCACCTCCGCGCTGGTCGGGTTCGATTACAACGCCACCTTCACCGCGGCGACCCCCTTCGTGATCGGCGCGGCCGAACCCTATGGCCCTTACGATTACAAGGCCTCGACCAGCTTCGGCCCGGGCAAGGGCCAGCAGCTCGATCACTGGGGCGTGTCGGGAACGATCAACATCGATCTGAACGACAGCGTCCAGCTGAGCTCGATCACCGCCTATCGCCGCCTGCTGTCGAAGAACTACGTCGACATCGATGCAACCCAGGCCCAGCTCGGCGACGTCTTCGTCGATGTGCGCCAGCACCAGTTCAGCCAGGAAGTGCAGCTCAAGCTGACCGCCGACAAATTGAAGGGCGTGCTGGGGGCCTACTACCTCAACGAGCATATCAACTCGCACCAGGAAGCCTATGCCAACTCGTACCTGCGCTATGTCGGGACCCCGCTGAACTTCATCCGCACGATCGATGACGAGCAGGACACCAAGAGCTACGCCGCGTTCGGCCAGCTGACCTATGCCCTGACCGATCAGCTCTCGCTCACCGCGGGGCTGCGCTACACCCACGAGACCAAGGAATATTTCCGCACCACCACAGCGACCACCAGCCTGGGCGCGACGCCGCTGATCGTTTCGACCTTTACCTTCCCCAGCAGCCTGCCCGCACCGTACAACACCGTGAAGTCGGTCAGCTTCGATGCGTGGACGCCGATGGCCTCGCTCAGCTACAAGCCGAGCGAGAACACATTGCTCTACGTTTCGGCCAGCCGCGGCTTCAAGTCGGGCGGGTTCAACGGCCGCGCCAACAGCCTGGCCGACCTGACCCAGTCGGTCGGCGGCAGCAACGTGCTGGTCACCACTTTCAAGCCGGAAAACGTCTGGACCTATGAAGCCGGGGTCAAGGGCACTTTTGCCGATGGCCGCGTGTCGGTTGCCGCGGATGTCTTCCGCAGCGACTACAAGGATTTCCAGGCCCGCGTCGGCGGCGGCAACACCGGGCTGACCGGGGGCAGCTTCCCCGTGCTCAACGCCGGCAAGCTGCGCATCCAGGGGATCGAGTTCGAAGGCATGGTCCGCCCGTGGAGCGGCATGACCCTGACCGCGTCGATGGGCTATCTCGATGCCAAGTACCTCGAATTCAACGACGGCCGCCGCGCTCCGGCGTTCTCGTGCAATCCGACCGGCACCAAGATCGTCTGCCAGCCGGCCTTCGCCCCGCCGATCACCTTCCGCGCCGGGGCCGAACAGCGCTTCCCGATCGGCGACAGTGCCAGCCTGGCGCTGGGCGGCGACGTGCGCTTTGTCGACAAGCACTGGCTCTCGGTCGACAACCGCCCCGGCCTGTTCGAGGACGGCTATGCGGTGGGCAACGTCTATGCCCAGGTCGACTTCGACAAGTTCTACCTGCGCGGCATGGTCAAGAACGTCGGCGACGCGCTGTACCGGACCGACGGGCAGGAATTCAGCTCGGTCGGCAATATCCAGACCGTCTACTTCGGCGATCCGCGCACCTGGCAGGTCACCGTCGGGGTCAAGTTCTAAAGGCATCCTCCCCGTGGGGGCGGCTTCGGCTGCCCCTGCGAACCTCCTCACGCCGCGCTGGGCCTTCGGGTTCAGCGCGGCTTTTTCATGACCACATAGACCGCCCCCGCGCCGCCGTGGCGCTGGTGCGCGCCGCGCACCGCGGCGATGCGGCCGGCGTGGGGACCGGCGGCCAGCCAGTCGAGCAGCTTGGCCCGGATCGCCCCGCGCTGCTCGCCGCGATCGGCAGCGGCAACCGGGCTCGGCTTGCCGGTGATGACCAGCACCAGCCGTGCCCCCATCGCCGCCGCCTGGGCCAGCCCGCGGTCGAGCCGGGCATGCGCGGCATCGAGCGAATGGCCGTGCAGGTCGAGGGTGAAATCGGGATGGATGTCGGCGCGCGCCAGCTTGCGTTCCCACGATCCGTCGAGCCCGTGGCGATCGAGCGGGCGGGGCTTTACCTCCCCGCCCTTCGACAAGCTCAGGAGGGGAGGGGGACCAGCCCGAAGGGATGGTGGAGGGGTACGCGCGGGTGATCCAGAGGGGGCAGGATCACTCGCCCGTGCCCCTCCACCATGCTGCGCATGGTCCCCCTCCCCGATCCGGGGAGGATTTAGCGGCGTCACCGTCCGCGCCACCCGGCGCCAAAGTTCCGCCTCTTGGACACTAAGGCCGCGCGGGGGACGCATCACTGCGCCTTGAGGCGGGCGAGCGTTCCCTTGGGCAGCAGCAGCACGGCATCGCAGCGCCCGCTCATCCCCCCGGCGATCTGGCGGGCTTCGGCGCCCGCGCCCCAGAAGCTGTCGAAGCGGTTGGCCCCCTTGATCGCCCCGCCCGTATCCTGCGCGATCCACAGCCCGCTGGCCTCGGGGCGGTCGAGCGCCAGCCACACCGGAGCGCCGAGCGGAACGAAGGACGGATCGACCGCCACGCTGCTGCGCGCGCGCACCGGCACGCCGAGCGCGCCGAGCGGCCCGTCACCGTTCAGTTCCTTGAAGAACACGAAGCTCTGGTTTTCGCGCATCAGCGCCTTGCCCTCGGCCGGGTGCTCGCGGATGTATTGCATGATCCCCTGCATCGAGCCGGAATACTGGCCCGGCTCGCTGCCAAGCAGGCCGCGTTCGCGCATCACGCCGCCGATCCCGGTATAGGGCAGGCCGTTCTGCCCGGCATAGCCGATCCGCACGATCGTGCCGTCGGGCGCGCGGAGGCGGCCCGAGCCCTGGATCTGGAGAAAGAACATCTCGACCGGATCGGCCGCCCAGGCGATTTCCAGGCCCTTGCCGGCCAGCGCGCCGTCCTCGATCGCAGCGCGGTCGTGATAGGGCACGAACGCGCCGCTCTCGTCATAGCGGCCCAGCGGCTGGGTGCCCTTCTCGGTCGGCGGCGCATCTTCGGCGCGGGCACGGACCAGATCGGGCGGGACGCGGTAGACCGGCACGTCGAAGCCGGGCTGACGGGTGCGCACGCCGCTGATCTCCGGCTCGTAGTAACCCGTGACAAAGGCCTTGCCGTCCCCCACCCGGACCGGCTCGAGCCAGGACGCGAAGAATTGGGTTGCGCTGCCCTGCCAGGTGCCGGCCGCCATGCAGGCCGGCTTCCAGTCCTCGGGCCGGGTCAGGCCCGAGGTGTCGCTGCGGCTGGTCAGGCGCGGACAGCTCTCGCGGAACGAGACCAGCGCGCCGGCGGCATCCTCGGCCGCGGGATTGAGCGCGGCGATCGACGGGCCCGCGGCCAGGCCGAGCAGCACCGCGCTGGTGAACGCCGGGGGCGGCGTGACCACGGCGGGCGGCGGGGGAACAACAGGCGGCGAGGTGCGCGGTGGGGGAATGATCCGGCCGCACCCGGCCAGCAAGGCAAGCGACAGAAGGGCAGCCAGCCGGCGCAGGGGCAGCCGCGTCATGCCGGACTAGCCCTCGTCGGTTTCGTCGAGCAGCCAGTCGGGGCTTGCCGCACCGGTATTGCGGCTGAAGGTCCACATGTCGCGCGCCTCGATCGCATCATCGAGCGAACCGGCGATCATCACGCCTTCGGCGTTGCGGGTCATCGCCGCAATGTCGCTGAGGAAGCGCACGGTGATCCGCGCGACCGGCGCCTTGTACGAGGCGGCGACAATCGTTGCCTCCTCGATCCGCACCAGACGGTTGTCGAGCTTTTCGCCCGCAGCCTCGCGCGCGTCGATCGCGGCGGTGAAATCGGCCAGGACGTCGCTGTCGCACAGATGGGCCAGCGCCTCGCGGTCGCCCTTCCAGAAGGCTTCGAGGACCATGCGATAGGCGGCCTTGGCGCTATCGACGAAGACCAGGGTATCGAAGCGGCGGTCGACCGCCGAAATCTCTTTCAGCCCGCGCTCGATCGCCGGGGTCACCCCGGGCACCAGCGCGCGCGGCGGCAGGCCGGCAGCGGAGCCGCCGTTCAGTTCCGGGGTCAGCGGACGCGGCGCGGCATCGCCCTTGGGCTCAAACCGCGGCTGCACCGGACGCTCTTCATGCTCGGCGCGGCGGCCCAGCACGGAATAGAGCCGCAGCCCGAGAAAGGCTGCCACCATGGCCAGAATGACGATCTCTACGGTCTTGTCCACGAATCCGGTCCTTACCGCCAACTGCGGTGTGAGCGAGGCAGTGTAGCCAAAGATAGGTAACATTGACAAATGAACAACGCGTGGACAGCCCCTGACGTGCAATTTTTGCGTCGAAGGCGTGACTTTCGCGCAATGACCGCGGCGGCGTGGCGGCAGCGGCGCTTTGCCGTTGCCGCACCGGGGACGCGGTGCTAGGCGCGCCGCCGAGATTCAACCAATTTGCGGAAAGCCCAGACAATGTCCGACGACGGCAGCATCATCACCGACCTTGGCCTCGAAACGCCCGTTCCCAACGGGGCCGATACCGCCCCGGTGGCCGGAATCATCTCGCAGTATGTGCGCGATCTGTCGGTCGAAAATCCCAATGCGCCCGAGGCCTTCCAGTGGCAGGACCCGCCGCAGATCGACGTCCAGTTCAACATCAGCGCCCGCCAGCTGAGCGAGGAAGTCAGCGAGATCGCGCTGAAGATCGACATCACCTCGAAGTGCGAAGCCGGCACCGCCTTCATTGTCGACCTGACCTATGCCGGCCTGGTCGGGATGCGCAATCTCGACGAAGCCTCGATGCATGCCTTTACCTATGCCGAAGCGCCGCGGATCCTGTTCCCCTTCGCCCGCCGCGTCGTTTCGGACGCCGTGCGCGATGCCGGTTTCCCGCCGTTCCTGCTCGAGCCGATCGATTTCAACGGCCTCTACGTCCAGCAGCTGCAGGCCCAGCAGGACGCGCAGAGCGAAGCGGCCGAAGGCGCCGCGACCAATTGAGCCACCGCGCCGACAACCGGCTGGCCGGGCAGGCTGATCGATGAACCTGGCCAAGGCGCTCGGCTCGATCGGCGGGCTGACCCTGGCCAGCCGCCTGCTCGGCCTGGTCCGCGACAGCCTGTTCAGCCGCTACCTGGGGGCCAGCTTCGCCTCCGACGCGTTCCTGGTCGCGTTCCGCCTGCCCAACATGTTCCGCGCGCTGTTTGCCGAAGGGGCGTTCTCTTCGGCGTTCATTCCGCTGTTCAACAAGAAGGTCGCCGATCCCGAAGGCCAGGGCCTGAACGACGGGATCGCCTTTGCCGAGGCGGCGCTGGCGGTGCTGCTTCCGGTCTTGCTGTTGATGACCCTGCTGCTCGAGATTTTCGCCTGGCCGGTGACCTTGGCGCTGTCGGGCAAGTTCAACGGGATCAGCGCCGCGCAATTTGCCTTCGCGGTCGAACTGTCGCGCTGGACCATCCCCTATCTGCTGTTCATCAGCCTGGTCTCCTTGCTGGGCGGGATTCTCAATTCGCTGCACAAGTTCTGGGTCAACGCCGCCGCGCCGATCCTGCTCAACCTGACCCTGATCGCCGCGCTGCTGCTGTTCCACAGCCATGAGCCGCTGTTCACCGCGCGCAACCAGGCCATCGCGGTGTCCGTTTCGGGCCTGCTCCAGCTGGTCTGGCTGGCCTGGGCCTGCCGTGCCAACGGGGTCAGCCTGAAACTGCGCCGTCCGCGCCTGACGCCCGAAGTGCGCAATCTGCTCAAGCTGATCTGGCCCGCCGCCGCCGGGGCCGGGGCGGTGCAGATCAACCTGGTGATCTCGACCGCGCTGGCCGCCTCGCTGCTCGCCCACGGTTCGGTGACCTACATCTACATGGCCGACCGGCTCAACCAGCTGCCCCTGGGGCTGATCGGGATCGGGCTGGGCACTGTCCTGCTGCCGCTGATCTCGCGCCAATTAGGCGCGGGCGAAGAGGCCCAGGCGCTGGAGACGCAGAACCGCGGGATGGAACTGGCCCTGCTGCTCACCCTGCCCGCCACAACCGCGCTGGTGCTGTGCGGCGAGCCGATTGCCGCGGCGCTGTTCGGCTATGGCCGCTATACGCCGCAAGACGTCCACTTCACCGCCCAGGCGCTGGCCGCCTTCTCGGTCGGGCTGCCCAGCTACATCCTGGTCAAGGTGCTGACCCCGGGATACTACGCCCGCCAGGATACCAGGACGCCGGTGCGCTATGCGCTGATCTCGATGGCGGTGAACCTGGTGCTCAATCTGGCGCTGATCGTGCCGCTGGAGCACATGGGCCCGCCATTGGCCACCGCGATCGCCTCCACCGTCAACGTCTGGATGCTCTACGCCACCTTGCAGAAGCGCGGCCACTTCGCCGCCGATGCGCGGCTCAAGCGCCGGGCCTGGCGGCTGGCGCTGGCGGCATTGGCGATGGGCGGCGTGCTGTGGGCGGCGCAGGGCTGGATCATGCCCTATACCCACGGCACCTGGTGGGCGCGGATCGCGACTCTTGGAGTGCTGGTCAGCGCCGGGATGATTGTCTATGCGCTCGCCACTTTCGTCCTTGGGGCCTTCACCCGCGAGGACATCAAACTGCTGCTGCGGCGCAAGGCCGCCTGACCGACAGGGACACTGCAATGCGTATCGTTTCCGGCATCCAGCCGACCGGCAATCTCCACCTGGGCAATTACCTGGGGGCGATCCGCAACTGGGTGAAGATGCAGGACGAGGTGACCGCCGGCGGCGGGCAGAGCCTGTATTTCCTGGCCGATCTCCATGCCATTTCCCAGCCCCACGTTCCCGCCGAGCTGGGTGAGAACACCCGCGAGATGGTCGCCGCGCTGGTCGCCTGCGGGATCGATCCCGACCGCTCGGTGCTGTTCAACCAGGCCCAGGTGCCGGCCCATGCCGAATTGCAATGGCTGCTCAACGGCACCGCGCGGATGGGCTGGCTCAACCGGATGACGCAGTGGAAGGACAAGGCCGGCAAGAACCGCGAAGGAGCCAGCGTCGCGCTGTTCACCTATCCGGTGCTGCAGGCCGCCGACGTGCTGCTGTACCAGGCGACCCACGTGCCGGTGGGCGACGACCAGAAGCAGCACCTCGAGCTGGCACGCGACATCGCGCAGAAATTCAACAACGACTTCGCCTCCGAAGCGGCGCCGGTCTTCACCCTGCCCGAACCGATCATCCCGCCCGAAGCCGCCCGGATCATGAGCCTGCGTGACGGATCGGCGAAGATGTCGAAAAGCGATCCCAGCGACATGAGCCGGATCAACCTGACCGACGATGCCGATGCAATCATGCAGAAGGTCAAGAAGGCCAAGACCGATCCCGAGCCGCTGCCATCGGACAAGGGCGGTCTCGACGGGCGGCCCGAGGCGGCCAACCTGGTGGGCATCTATGCGGCGATGAGCGGGCTGAGCGTGGACGCCGTGCTAAGCCAGTTCGGCGGCGAAGGCTTCGGCCGGTTCAAGCCGGCGCTGGGCGAACTGCTGGTCGAAAGCCTGGCCCCGATCAACGCGCGCTTCACCGATCTGCGCGCCGATCGCGAATCGCTCGACGCCATCCTCGCCAAGGGTGCGCTGAAAGCCCGCGAACTGGCCGCACCGACGCTGACTGCGGCTTACGCGGCACTTGGTCTGGTGCGCTTCTAGACGACTCGGCGGCCGAAACCGCCAGCTGGGCGCTGCAAGGCGGGTGCCGGACGCTGCACCGCCGGTGCCACCGGGCGATGCGAATCCGCGCCGCCGTCTTGCTGGCGCGCTTCGAGCGCGCGGGCGATCGCGGCATCCCAGCCGGCCTCTTCCTGTTCGCGGCCCGACAGCAGCGCGCGCTGGGCGCTTGCCGCATCGGCATCGTAGCCGCTCGGCATCCGCGCCGCGGGCTGGGCCGCGGCGGAACGGGCCAGCGGCTGATCGTCCTCGTCATAGAACTGGCGGACATAGTCGCCGGCGCGGTCCTTGCTGTCGATGCAGCCGATCGCGATCATGAAGCCAAAATCGATCAGTCCGATCAGCAGGGCCGGGATTCCGGCATTGGGATTGCGCAGCCCTTCGAGCCCCTGCGATGCCCGCGCCAGATTGGCAAGAATGCCCGCGGCGAACAGCGCCCAGGGCAGGAAGGCCGGCCAGTCGATGTCGCGGCAGCGGCGCATCATGACGACACGGAAATAGATCCCGACCGGCGCGACCAGCAGGAACAGCAGGATCGCGGCGGCGAAATGGCCGCTCATCGCGGCGGCAACGCACGCCCCGATCAGGGCGACGATGGCAACGATGTTGATGACGAAGGCGGTCCAATAGCCGGAACGGCCGATCCGCGACTTGTCCACCACACTGAACGACATGGGCCTTCCCCCCAACCTGTGATTGGCCGAACATGGCAGAGGACTGATAAGGAATGGATAACGGGGCGCGGGCAAACGGTTCGTCGCACCGGGCGTTCCATTCAACCGCGATTAAGCCGTCTTGGCGCAAGCCATCGGCAATACTACTCTTTTCGCCGTCCGCCGACGATTCGTCGGTGCTCGGCCCCGGGAAGGACCGGCTCGATGTCGTACGAAAGTTCCAAGCTGGCGCGCTGGGTCAAGATGGCCTTCGTGCCGATTGCGCTGGCCGCGCTGGCCGCCTGCGCGCAGCCGTTCAACGCCAAGGTTTCGCGTTTCCAAAGCCAGCTGCCCGCGCCGCAGGGACAGACCTTCGCGGTCGTCGCCGACGATGCCGCGCTGGCCGGCGGGCTCGAGTTTTCGCAGTACGCCCGCCTGGTCGAAGGCCAGATGGCCAAGCTGGGCTATGCTCCGGCCAGCCCCGAACAGGCCAACCTGCTGGTCCGCTTCGACTACGGCGTCGACAAGGGGCGTGAGAAGGTCAGCCGCTCGATCGGCGCGTATCGCGATCCGTTCTACAGCCCGTGGTACGGCTATAGCCGCTTCGGCTATCCCAGCCCGTTCTACTACGGCGGCTTCGGACGCCGCGCCGCCTGGGGTTACGGCTGGTACGATCCGTTCTTCGACGACGGCTATGAAAGCTATACCGTCTATACCAGCGGGATCAGCCTGAAGATCGACCGCAAGGGCGACGGCACCCGCCTGTTCGAAGGGAAGGCCGAAGCCGCCTCGCTGTCGAACCGGCTGGGCTACCTCGTTCCCAATCTGGTCGAAGCGATGTTCACCAATTTCCCCGGCAATTCGGGCGAAACGGTGCGCATCTCGGTCGCCCCGGAAAAGAAGACCAAGCGCTAAGCCGCGCCAGCGACACAAGCGCAAAGGGGCGGGTCCGGCAACGGGCCCGCCCTTTTTGCATCAGTTGCCCAGCGCCGCGACCCCGCCGGTAGAGCCGAAGCCGCCCGCGCCGCGCGCGGTTTCGTCGAGTTCCTCGACCTTGAGCCAGCTCGCCCGGGTCACCGGGGCGAGCACGAGCTGGGCGATCCGGTCGCCGCGGCGCACCGCGAAATCATCGGCCCCATGGTTGATCAGGATCACCTTGAGCTCGCCGCGATAGTCGCTGTCGATCGTCCCGGGGGTGTTGGGCACGGTGATCCCGTGCTTCAGCGCCAGCCCCGAACGCGGACGGACCTGGACCTCGAAGCCATGCGGGATGGCCAGTGCAAGGCCGGTGGCCACCGCGTGGCGCGCACCGGGGGCCAGGGTGACGTCCTCCGCCGCCAGCACGTCCATCCCGGCAGCGCCGTCGGTGGCATAGGCGGGCAGTTCGAGCCCTTCGAAATGCGCCAGGCGCTTAACCAGGATCGGCGTCGACGGGCTCTGTGACGGGGGCAAGGACATCGGCGATTCTTTCGAGCAAGGTGGCGGCGACCGCCTCCTTTGCCATTTCGGGCAGGCTTTCGACACCCGCGTCGGTGATGATATGCACGGCGTTGACCGCCCCGCCCATCACGTCACCCGAGACATCGTTGGCAACGATCCAGTCGGCGCCCTTGCGCTTGCGCTTGTCCTTGGCGTGATCGAGCACCTTTTCGGTTTCCGCGGCGAAGCCGACCACCAGTTTGGGGCGCTTGCCGCTGGTCGCGACCGAGGCCAGAATGTCGGGGTTCTCGGTCAGGCGCAGCGCCGGCGGGGCGCTGCCGCGCTTTTTCATCTTCTCACCCGCGACTTCGGTGGTGCGCCAGTCGGCCACCGCGGCGACCATGATCGCGGCGTCGGCGGGCAGTGCCGCCTTGACCGCGTCGGCCATCTGGATCGCGGTTTCGACGAACACCCGGTCGACCCCGGGCGGGCAGTCGAGCGCGACCGGGCCCGAGACCAGCGTCACCCGTGCGCCCAGCCGGGCAGCGGCAGCGGCGATTGCATAGCCCTGCTTGCCGCTCGAGCGGTTGGCGATGTAGCGCACCGGATCGATCGGTTCGTGGGTCGGCCCGGCGGTGACCAGCACATGCTTGCCCTCCAGCCGGTCGCTGACCGGGGCGAAGGCATCGTCGCCGGCAAAGTCGGGTTGGCCCAGCAGGGGATCTTCGGCCAGGGCATCGGCCAGCGCGCTGCCGGCGAAGCTGTCGCCCTTGATCGGTTCGGGCGCGGCCTGGCCGGTCACCGTATGGTTGATCGCATCGGGATCGGTCGGCGGGGCGGACTTGGCCCGGCCCTTCTTCGACAGGATCGGCGCGGCCAGCAGCACTTCGGCGGGCGGGGTTTCCTCGGGCGCGGGGACGTCTTCCAGGCTGATGTGCGGGATCGCCTCGCCCTCGGCTTCGCCGTCGTCCTCGCCGAACACCTTGCGCGAGGTGGTGCTGCGCTTGATCAGGCTGCCGGCGAGGCCGCCCAGGCCGGTGTCGACCGACTGGGCAATCGCGTCGAAATCGGCATCGCCAAGGTCGAGTTCGGGCTCGGGCGCGGCCATCGCCAGGTTTTCCAGGCTGAGCATCTGGCACAGCGCGTTCCACACCGCGACCGGTTCGGGCAGGCGGCCCGGGCCGTATTCGCCGCAGGCCATCGGCCCTTCATCGGGATCGAGCACCGCCACGCCGCGCTCCATCAGGGTGCGGACATTGTCCTGGTTTGCGGCGTGCTGCCACATCTTCACGTTCATCGCCGGCACGGCGAGCACCGGTTTGTCGGTAGCGAGCAACAGCGTGGTCGCCAGATCGTCGGCAATGCCCTGGACCATCTTGGCCATCAGGTTGGCGGTGGCCGGGC
>JBJTLX010000075.1:0-10398 GCA_046063245.1 Novosphingobium sp. | reverse complement strand
CCGAAGCGGCGGCCATAGTAATTGGCCTGGGCCTTGCGGATGCCGGGGATGCCCTTCGAGGCCGAATAGCCGTGGGCGTCGGGCTTCAGCGCGACTTCGCACAGCTTGTCGATGACGTGGCTCGGCGGCGGCAGGTCGGGGTTGCCCATGCCCAGGTCGATGATGTCCTTGCCCGCGGCGCGTGCTGCGGCCCGCATGCCGTTGACTTCGGCGATGACATAGGGCGGCAGTCGCTTGATGCGGTAGAACTCGTCTTCCATGGAACCTTTCCTGTCGTTCGCGCCTCAGGCAGGGTGCCCGGGCCACGCTCCGTGCCGTTTCAGCAGCCACGAAACCAGGATCAACGGCAGCAGCCAGGCGATCCAGGCATCGAGGGCATAGAACAGCGCGTAGCCGCGCCCTTGCGCGAAAATCGCCCACAATGCGAGATAAATCCTGAAGAACACCGCTCCGCTGGTCGCCGCCGCCATCAGCAGCATGAAGGCGCGGTGGCGCGCGGCGTCGCCGCGGCGGATCGCGCGGATGGCCAGGCCAAGCAGCACCAGCCAGGTCAGCCCTTGCGCGCAAAAGCCCAGCGCCGATCCGATGGTGACCGGGGCAGTCAGCGCCACGGGAAAGGCCGTCACGCCGGCCGTCAAGACGTCCAGCGCCGCGATCCGCGCCAGCGGGCGGTGCCAGCGCGGGTGGCGGCTCAGCCCGATCGCCAGCGGGACCAGGATCAGGGCGAGCCCGCCGCTGATCATGTGAATGTCGAATATGAGCGGAAGCAGCTCGGCCTTGACCGCAAGCTCTTCGGGGAAATCGTCGATGCGCCAGGGCGCCGTCATGGCCTTGAACGCAGTGCTTGCAACAAACCCGCCAAATACTGTTACTATGGCCGCCACAGCGATCCTGCCCGCCAGCGGCGGCAGCGATCCGATCAGACGCGGAGGTTCGACCATGATGCGCTTATTCCACCGGCTTGGCTGCCTGTCGATGATCGCGCTTGCCGCCGCTCCGGCGCTGGGCGCCGCAGCCCCGGCCAGCAGCCCCTATTACGGCCGCTGGACCGTTGCGGATGAACGTCCGGCCTTCACCGCCAAGGGACGCGAATACAAGACCTTCGACATGGCCCCGTGCGGCAACGATTTCTGCGGGGTCAGCGTCGGCGCCGGGGGGCGCTGCGGCGCGGTCCTGTTCCGCTTCCTCGGGCACCGCGCGCGCGATGCCGACAGCCAGCTGCAGGGCCATGCCAGGTGGGGAACGGCGCGCAAGAACGTGGTGATTTATTCCTACGAGCCCGGCGAAGGTCAGGCGGCCGCACGCATGCTCAATCTCTACCTTGGCGACGGCTACGATTTCGGCGAGCGCGGCGGATCGATGCCCAAGTTCCGCGCCCAGTACAAACGCATCGCCGCCGCGCAGTGCAAAGCCCGCTGAACTGAACACGGTCCGCGGGCGGAGGAGAGCCGCGCCACGGACCCGATCGACGACAGGAACCGACAATGCCCAATGACACACCCTCTCCCGCCGCGCTTCTGGCCGATATGGCCAAGACGCCGCAGCAGCTGTTCGCACCGTTTCTGGCGGCAGCGGGCGCCAACAGCGAAGCCCCGGGGGCCGAGGAGCTGGCGCAATGGTCCAGCGCGGCGCAGCGGCTACAGGAACTATGGCTCGAGCTGCAGCGCGAGCAGCTCAAATCCCCGGCCGCGAACCTGCCCTCGATGTTTGCCGATCCCGCCCATTTCATGACCGTGATGCAAGGCTGGATGGCAGCCATGCCGCTGGCCAACCCCGATACCCAGAAGCGCCTGTGGGACGACAGCATGGCACTGTGGGAAGGGGTGCTGGGGCAATTCGGGATCGGTCCGCGCGCGGCCGAGCAGCGGGAGGGCGGCCCCGATCTGCCGCGCAAGGACCGCCGCTTTGCCGACCCCAAATGGCGCGCGCAGCCGCTTTTCGCGCTGATCCACCAGACCTACCTGTTGCTGGCCGAGCAGGTCATGGCCATGGCCGAGGCGGTCGACGCCGGCGATCCGGCGCGGGCCGAACAGCTCAAGTTCGCGACCCGCACCCTGGTCGAGGCGCTGAGCCCGGCGCATTTCCCGCTGACCAATCCGCTGGTGGTCGAAAAGACCCTGGCCAGCCGCGGCGAGAACCTGGTCAAGGGGATGGAGCATCTGCTGGCCGATCTGCGCCGCGGCCAGCTGACCCACGTCGATCCCGCGGCCTTCCGCATCGGCGAAAACATCGCGACCACGCCGGGCAAGGTGGTTCACCAGACCGCGCTGTATCAGCTGATCCAGTACAGCCCGGCAACCGAATCGGTGCTGGAGGTGCCGCTGGTGATCTTCCCGCCGTGGATCAACCGCTTCTACATCCTCGACCTTGCCCCGCAGAAGAGCTTCATCAAGTGGGCGGTCGACCAGGGGGTGACGGTCTTCGTCGTGTCGTGGAAGTCGGCCGATGCCAGCATGGCCGACCTGGTGTGGGACGATTACATCGCCGCCCAGATCGACGCGATCGACACCATCCGCGCACGCCTTGGGGTCAAGGCGGTCCACGCCATCGGCTATTGCGTTGCCGGCACCACGCTGGCCGCGACGCTGGCGGTGCTGGCCCGGCGCGGGCAGGCGGACAAGGTCAAAAGCGCGACCTTCTTCACCGCCCAGGTCGATTTCGAACGCGCCGGCGAGCTCAAGGTGTTCATCGACGACCAGCAGCTGGCGGCGATCGAAGCCCAGGCGGCAAAGACCGGTTTCATGGACGGGCGCAGCATGGCCGCGACCTTCAACCTGCTGCGCGGCAACGACCTGATCTGGAGCTATGTGGTCAAGAACTACCTGCTCGGCGAGGACTATCCGGCCTTCGACCTGCTCCACTGGAACGGCGATGTCACCAACCTGCCGGCCAAGTGGCACGCCTCCTATCTGAAGGACCTCTACCGCGACAACCGGCTGGTCGTGCCCGACGCGCTGTCGGCCGGGGGCACCCCGATCGACCTGACCCGGATCCAGACCCCGACCTATATCCAGGCCGGGCGCGAGGATCACATTGCGCCTGCAGAAAGCGTCTGGCGGCTGACCCGGCACCTGCGCGGGCCGTGGACCTACGTCCTCGCCGGCTCGGGACACATTGCCGGGGTGGTCAACCCGCCCGCGGCGAACAAGTACCAGTACTGGACCAACCCGGGCCCGGCCGAAACCTTCGCCGACTTCGTCGCCGGCGCGAGCGAAACCCCCGGCAGCTGGTGGCCGCACTGGATCGCCTGGCTGCGCCGCCAGGACCAGGGCGAAGTGCCCGCCAAAGGCATGCGCGCGCCTGGTGGCACCGGCGATTCGGTGCTGGAAGACGCCCCGGGGAGCTACGTCAAGGCGCGGTAAGTCGCACAATTCGCTCGGCAAATCGGCTTTATGCTGCACTGCACAAAAAATCCTTGACTTCGCAGGCGCAATATCTATTTTGTGCATTGCAACATGAACCGTGCCGGCAGTTCGGCGCGGCCCAGCCAAGGACGTGACAGATGGCCGAAGCCACTGAAGCAAAGATCGATGTCGCCGCTGCCGAAGCCGAAAAGGCCTATGCCGCCGCTGCCGAAAAGGTCGAGGCCAAGCCTGCCGCCGAAGCACCGGCCGTAGCCGCCAAGGTTGCCGTCGAAGCCCAGCCGGTTGCCGCCAAGCCGGTCAAGTCTGCCGCGACGCCGAAGGCCGCCAAGGCCAAGCCGGTCGCCCGCAAGGCCGCCGTCAAGAAGGTCGCCGTCAAGAAGGCTGCCGCTCCCAAGAAGATTACCGCCAAGACCATTGCCAAGCCCGCCGCTGCAAAGAGCATCAAGCCCGCAGCCAAGGCCACTCCCTTCAGCAAGATCAAGGATACCATCATGACCACGACCAAGACCACCACCGAAGATTTCACCGCCAAGATCAAGGACGCCATGACCGACGCGCAGGACCGCGCCAAGGTTGCGTTCGAAAAGAGCCAGGCCGCGTTCGGCGAAGCCGGCGAATTCACCAAGGGCAACGTCGAAGCCCTGGTCGAATCGGGCAAGATCCTCGCCGCCGGTCTGCAGGACATGGGCAAGGACTATGTCGCCGAAGGCAAGACCGCCCTCGAAACCGTCCAGGCCGACATCAAGACCCTCGCCGCGGTCAAGTCGCCGACCGACTTCTTCAAGCTCCAGGGCGAAATCCTGCGTCGCAACTTCGACGCCGCGGTTGCCACCGGTTCGAAGCGTTCGGAAGCCGTGCTGAAGCTGGCCGGTGACGCGTTCGCCCCGCTTTCGACCCGCGTCAGCCTGGCTGTCGAAAAGGTCAAGCAGGCCGCCTAACCCTTCGAGACGCCGCCGCGCCAGCGCGGCGGCTCCTCAGGGCAAACGGTGCCGTTCCTCGCGGCCGGGCGCATTTCTCCGCCCTGCCGCGAGCCGTAATTGCCGGGCCGGACAGCCATTGCGCTGTCCGGCCCGTTCGGCTTTTGGCAAGGCTTGTCGCACTAAGACTTGTCCTTTGCCCCCTCGATGCGATATTTTGGCATGATGCAACCGTACTGCGATCCCACGTTGATGGCGCCCTACGCCGCCGAAGACCCCGATTCCGGAGGCAATGGCGGCGGTCAGGACCAGATCGGCGTCGCCACCAAGACCCGCGCCAAGGCCAAGAAGCCCAGCCAGTTCAAGGTGCTGATGCTCAACGACGATTACACCCCGATGGAATTCGTGGTGATGTGCCTCAAGCGGTTCTTTTCGATGGACCTCGAACAGGCCACCCGGGTCATGCTCCACGTCCACCAGAAGGGCGTCGGGGTCTGCGGGATCTTCACGTACGAAGTCGCCGAAACCAAGGTCAACCAGGTGATGGACTTCGCCCGCCAGAACCAGCACCCGCTGCAATGCACGCTGGAAAAGGCGTGAACGGCCTAGGTCGGTCGATACCCAAGTTGACGCTGATGGCAGCTTCCGCGCTAACTCTGTCCACGTGTGAACAACCCGAACTGAACGGCCCGATCGGCTTGGCGAATGGTACCTTCACCAATGACTGTTGCGGCGATATCGTTCTTTCAAATGGCACAATGACCGTAGCGGGCCAGAAGATCGGCTATGGCATCGACCAGGACAAAGTGAATACCTTTGTAATGACGGAATACTACGTTGGCCCATCACGCAATGGCTTTGTAATCGAGCGCGGTCACTATCCGTTGAAGATGTATCTCGATACCCGCCACAACCCATCTGAAATTCGGCTGATCAGTAGCGACGGCACATATTCGTTTCGCCGCGTAGCAGGGTCCTAAGCCACCGACGTCCCGAACAGACTGCCAATGGCATAGGTCGCGGCCATGGCCAGCGCGCCCCAGAACGCGACGCGGATCACGCCCTTGGTCACTGGCGCACCGCCTGCCGCAGCGCCGATCGCGCCGAGCAGCATCAGGAAGCACAGCGCCGCCAGCGAAACCAGCAACGGGATTTCGGTCAGAGGCAGCAGGATCGCTGCGATCAAGGGCAGTGCCGCGCCGACGGAAAAGGTCGCCGCCGAAGTCAGCGCCGCCTGGACCGGGCGAGCGCGGTGCATGTCGGCCAGGCCCAGCTCGTCGCGGGCATGGGCAGCCAGCGCGCCGTGCGCGGTCAGTGCCTTGGCAACCTCTTTGGCCAGATCGTCGGACAGGCCGCGCGCGCGGTAGGTCGCGGTCAGCTCTTCCAGCTCGAACTCGGGCATTTCGGCCAGTTCGCGGCGTTCCTTGGCCAGGTCCGCCGCCTCGGTATCGGCCTGGCTGGAGACCGAGACATATTCCCCCGCCGCCATCGACATCGCCCCGGCGACCAGTCCGGCCACGCCGGCCACAACCACTTCCTGCTTGGAGCTGGCGGCCGCGGCCACCCCGACCAGCAGGCTGGCGGTCGAGACGATCCCGTCGTTCGCGCCCAGCACCGCCGCGCGCAGCCAGCCGATCCGCTCCACCGCGTGGGTTTCCGCCGGCTTTGCCTTCCCGTTGACCATCGCGCTGCTCCTTCTCTCGTCATGGCCACCCTAGTTGCCCGCACGCTGGCGCGCCACCTGCCAATTCGCGCTTTCGCCCTTGGCACGGCGCGGTTATGGAAGGTTTCGCCCGCCCGGAACATGACTGCCACCCTTTGAAATTTCTCCCCGCCATCGACCGTTACATCCTGCGCCTGACGCTGGTCCCGATGGGCGCGGTCTTCCTGATCGCGGCGTCGCTGCTCATCCTCGACAAGATGCTCAAGCTGTTCGATTTCGTCGCCAGCGAAGGCGGGCCGATCGGCGTGGTGTTCCGCATGCTGGCCAACCTGCTGCCCGAATATGCCAGCCTGGCGATCCCGCTGGGGCTGATGCTGGGCATCCTCTTCGCCTTCCGCAAGCTGGCGACGACCAGCGAGCTCGACGTGATGCGCGCGGTCGGGCTCAGCTATACCCGGCTGCTGCGCATGCCCTATGCCATCACCCTGGTCCTCGCCGCGCTCAACCTGGTGATTGTCGGCTATCTCCAGCCGCTGTCGCGTTACTGGTACGAACAGCTCGAATTCGAACTGCGCTCGGGCGCGCTGGGCGCATCGATCAAGGTGGGCGAGTTCACCACATTGCAGGACAAGATGGCGCTGCGGATCGAGCAGAGCCGCGAGGACGGGCGCCGCCTGATCGGGATCTTCGCCCAGGTCAATAGCCCGCGCGGCGAAGTGCTGACGATCAGCGCGCGCGAAGGGCGGTTCCTGGCGCTCAAGGAAAACCCCGACACGATCATCCTGCGCCTGACCGACGGGCAGATCATCCAGGACGATCCCAAGCAGACCGCCCGGGTGCTGAGCTTCACCCGCCATGACCTGCCGATCGACCTGCCCGCGCTGGAAAAGTTCCGCCAGCGCGGCGGCAAGGAGCGCGAATATATCCTGCCCGAACTGATGAAGATCGGCTGGAGCAAGGATGCGACCCAGCAGATCCGCAACGAAACCCGCGCCAGCCTTTCGTACCGGCTGGTCGAAGTGGTGATGATGCTGCTGCTGCCCCTGCTGGCGGTGGCGCTGGCGATCCCGCCCAAGCGCTCGACCTCCTCGCTCGGCCTGTTCGTCTCGATCGTGATGGTCGTCGCCTATCACAAGATCAACGAATACGGGCAGGCGGTGGCGGCGCTGGGGCGGCTGTCGCCCGCGGTGATCCTGTGGGGGCCGTTCGTGCTGTTCGCCGCGCTGATCCTGTGGATGTACTGGCGCGTCGCCTATGTCCCCGGCGGCCAGGCGATCGGCGCGCTCGAGAAGTTCACCGGCAACCTCGGCAAGCGGCTGATGAAACTGGTCCGCCGCCGGAGCGGCACCGCGGCGGAGAGCGCCTGATGTTTGCCGCACTGTTCCCCTCGCCGACGCTGACCTGGTATCTCGCGCGGCTGTTCGTTGGCCGCATCCTGGGCGTGCTGGTGCTGCTGGTGCTGGTCCTCCAGGCCTTGCAGCTCTTGTCTGAAAGCGGCGACATCCTGGCGGTTCCGGGCAACGGCCAGGCCGAGATCCTGCGCTATGTCCAGCTCAACGTCCCGGCGCTGATCGCGCGCTTCCTGCCCTATTCGGTGCTGCTGGCGACGCTGTTCACCTTCTGGCCGCTCAACCAGAACAGCGAGGTGATCGCGATGCGCGCCGGGGGCCTGTCGGCGCACCAGGTGCTGGCCCCGCTGCTGCTGACCGCGGCGGCGATCTCGGCGATCAGCTTTGCCTTCAACGAGACTGTGGTGGCCAAGTCGACCGGCACGCTCAAGCTGTGGACCGAGCTGCGCTATTACCCAATCCCCAAGGAGACCGGTGTCCGTTCCAACGTCTACCTTCGCGACGGCAACGACATCATTTCCGCACGCACCGTCAGCGGTAGCGGCGACCGCACGGTGATGCGCGACGTCACCTTCTATCGCCGCGATGCCGGCGGCATGGTCATCCAGCTACTGCGCAGCCCGCAGGCGACCTATGCCGCGCCGGGCTGGAAGCTGCAGGCGCCGACCGCCTTCACCGTCGCCGCCACCGCCACGCAGAAGCTCGGCGATACGGTGGTCTCGCCCAACCTCACCCCGGCGCAGGTTGCGATCAGCAAGACCGATGCCGATGGTGAGAACATCGTTACCCTGGGCCGCAAGATCGACGCCCTGCGCGCCGCCGGCCGCCGCACCGACGAGCTTGACGGCAAGTGGTGGCACAAGATTTCCGGGCCGCTGTCGGCGCTGTTGATGCCGCTGCTCGGCTCGGTCGCGGCCTTCGGCCTCGCCCGCTCGGGCCAGCTGCTGGTCCGCGCGGTGGTCGGCATGGCGCTGGGCTTTGCCTATTTCGTGGTCGACAACGCCGCCCTCGCCATGGGCAATTTCGGCGGATACCCCCCGCTGATCGCCGCCTGGGCCCCGTTCCTGCTGTTCGCCCTGGTGGGCGAGACGGTGCTGGTGAGGACGGAGGAGTGAGCGTCTAACGCACCCCCATCGTGCTCTTCGCCAACCTAGCCATCAGCGGAAGCAGCCCCGGATAATTGGCCTTGTCGTAGGTCGAACCGGCGCCCAGCGCGGCGCGGAGGCGGCGGTGGGCTTCGGGCAGGGCGTGGTAGGGCAGCGACGGCAGCAGGTGGTGCAGCGCGTGATAGCGCAGCCCGACCGGGGCCCAGATCTCGGCCCACAGGCCCGGCGGCGGGACATTGACCGAATCGAGGTACTGCGCGGTGACGGTCATCGCCTCGCCCTCGTGCTCCCACAGGTGGGCCACGAGCGTACGGATCTGGTTGAACAGCGCGGTCAGCGAGACGATGCCAAGCGCGATCAGCAGCGGACGCCAGCCGAGCCACTGCGTGCTGGCGAGCAGGCACCAGGCCCAGACGCTGGCGCCCAGTTCCTGCCAGAACACCATCCGCGCAAAATCGCCCTCGGGCGGGCGGCGGCGGAAATCGGGATTGATCGACAGCGCGCTGGCGCGTTCCCACACCAATGTGCGCAGCGGCGGAATGACCACGCCCAGCGGCACCAGCAGCGCCGAGCGGATCAGCAGCCCGACCGGCAGGAGCAGCGCGACCAGGGCGAACACCGGCAGGCTCCACCACTTCATCAGCGCGAGCGGCAGATATTCGGGATCCTCGCCGGTGCCATAGCGGGTACGGGCATGGTGCAGCGTGTGAACGCCTTCGTACATCAGCGACGGAGTCAGCATCGGAATGCCGACCAGCAGGTTCCAGGCAAAGCGAAAACCCGGCAGCGCGGTGCGGTGGATATGGGTCAGCTCGTGGATGAACAGCAGCGCACGGTACAAGGCGATCACAGCCACCGCCGCGCTGGCCGCCGCCGCCCACGGGCTGGCCAGCAGCACCGCCCCGGCGATCCCGGCATAGCCCAGCGCGGCCGACAACAGCATGTCCGGCCAATAGATCGACGCCCTGGCCGCCGAAATGTCGCGGGTCTGCTCGACCGCGGCGCGCAGCATCGCCATATCGTCGGGAATCGCCGCGATCCGCTGGGCGGTGGTGGCTGCGCCCTTGGCGGCGATCGGTTGATGTACGCTCATTCTACGCTCTATCCATTTTGCACCGGCAGCCGGCAAATTGCGGCGCGTTCACATTTTCGCCGAAATGGGCCTGCACGGCGTGCTTGACAAGCCGTCGGGCCCAATCGCACTGCGCCCTTGCACCTGAACAAAGGCATGATCGTGGCAACAGCAGACCTCACTATCGCTCCCGTTACGACCAAGGCCGATCGCGCCGCATTCGTCGATCTGGCCTATCGCCTCAATGCCGCCGATCCGGCCTGGGTTCCGCCGTTGCGGATGGAGGCGCTGGAACTGGTCACCCCGGGCAAGAACCCGTTTTTCGACCATGCCGACGTCGAGCTGTTCCTGGCGCGGCGCGGCGACGCCATTGTCGGGCGCATTTCCGCCCATATCGACCATCTCGCCACTGCCCAGCCGGTGGAGCAGGGCATGGGCCCCGGCACCGGCAACTGGGGCCTGCTTGAGGCCGAGGATGAGCATATTGCCCGCGCGCTGATCGCCCGCGCCGAAGACTGGCTGCGCGGCAAGGGGATGAACCGCGTCCTGGCGCCGCTGTCGATGTCGATCTGGGAAGAGCCGGGCCAGCTGACCAAGGGCTTCGATCACCCCCCGACGGTGATGATGGGGCACCAGCCGCAGCGTTATCAGCGCTATATCGAGGCGCTGGCCTATACCCCGGCCAAGCTGCTCAAGACCTATGAGCTCGACATCGTCAAACCCTTCCCCCCGCTGATCGAGCGGATCGTCCAGTCGGGCGAGAAGAACGCCAAGATCCGCATCCGCGGCGTCGACAAGAGCAAGTTCGACCAGGAAGCCGCGCTGATCCTGCACATCCTCAACGATGCCTGGTCGGACAACTGGGGCTTCGTCCCCTTCACCGACCGCGAGATCGCCTATGCCGGCAAGAAGTTCAAACCGATCGT
>JBJTLX010000074.1:0-2781 GCA_046063245.1 Novosphingobium sp. | reverse complement strand
CGGGCGATGTCGCGGCGGACTTCCTTGATGCGCGCCGGGCGCTCAAGCTGGTTGGTCGCGGCCTGGAAACGCAGGTTGAACGCCTCGCGCTTCAGCTCGCCGAGATCGCCGGTCAGCTGGTCATCGCTCTTGGTCCGCATGTCGGCGACCTTGTTCGATCCACCGGTCTGCACCTTGGCTGGTTTCTTGGCCATTATTCGCCTCCCAGGTGGGTGGTGTCGCCCAGGCGGGCAACGACCTTGGTCTTGATCGGCAGCTTCATCGCCGCGCGGCTGAAGGCTTCGGCGGCCAGCGGGCCAGCCACGCCGTCGAGTTCGAACAGGATCCGGCCCGGCTTGACGCGGGCAGCCCAGTATTCGACCGAACCCTTGCCCTTGCCCTGACGGACTTCGGCCGGCTTCTTCGACACCGGCACGTCGGGGAACACGCGGATCCACAAACGTCCCTGACGCTTGATGTGGCGCGTGATCGCACGGCGGGCGGCTTCGATCTGGCGGGCGGTGATCCGCTCCGGCTCCATCGCCTTGAGCCCGTAGGAACCGAAGTTCAGATCGGTGCCGCCCTTGGCTTCACCCTTGATCCGGCCCTTGAACTGCTTGCGGAATTTATGCTTTTTGGGTTGCAGCATGATTAGTTCCTGCGATCTTCACGTGCCGGACGCACGCCGGAAGTCTGGGCTTCCATCATCAGGCGGTCCTGCGCCATCGGGTCGTGGCCAAGGATTTCGCCCTTGAACACCCACACCTTGATGCCGATCACGCCATAGGTGGTCAGCGCTTCGGCTTCGGCATAGTCGATGTTGGCGCGCAGGGTGTGCAGCGGCACACGGCCTTCGCGGTACTGTTCGACGCGGGCGATTTCGGCGCCGCCGAGACGGCCACCGCAGACCACCTTGATGCCTTCGGCACCCAGGCGCATGGCCGACTGCATCGCGCGCTTCATCGCCCGGCGGAAAGCCACGCGGCGGATCAGCTGATCGGCAATGCCCTGGGCGACCAGCTTGGCATCGACTTCCGGCTTGCGGATTTCGACGATGTTCAGCTTGACGTCGCTGTCGGTCATCTTGGCCAGCTGCGAGCGCAGCTTTTCGATGTCCGCGCCCTTCTTGCCGATGATGACGCCGGGACGTGCGGCATAGATCGACACGCGGCACAGCTTGGCCGGGCGTTCGATCACGACCTTGCTGATCGCGGCCTGGGGCAGCGTTTCGACAATGAACTTGCGCATCTTGAGGTCTTCCTCAAGCAGCTTCGCATAGCCCTTGCCTTCGGCGTACCAGCGGCTGTCCCAGGTACGGTTGATCTGCAGACGCAGGCCGATCGGATTGCTCTTGTGACCCATCTCAGGCCTCCCCGGCTTCAGCGTGTTCGCGCACCACGATCCGCAGCCGGCTGATCGGCTTGAGGATGCGGGTGGACTTCCCGCGACCGCGCGTGTGGAAACGCTTCATGGTGATCGACTTGCCGACGCTGGCTTCGGCCACAACCAGCGCATCGACGTCGAGGTTGTGGTTGTTTTCGGCATTGGCGATCGCCGAGGCGAGCACCTTGCGTGCGTCGACCGCCATCGCCCGCTTCGAGAACGCGAGGATGTTCATCGCGTCTTCGACCTTGCGGCCGCGGATCAGCGCAGCAACCAGGTTGAGCTTCTGAGCCGAACCACGGATCGTGGTGCCAACCGACAGTGCTTCGTTGTCAGCAACGCGGCGCGGAGATTTTTCCTTGCCCATTAGCGCTTGCCCTTCTTGTCGGCGGCGTGGCCGGGGAAGCTGCGCGTCGGCGCAAATTCACCCAGCTTGTGGCCGACCATGTCTTCGTTCACCGCAACCGGGATGAACTTGTGGCCGTTGTAGACGTTGAACGTCAGGCCGACGAACTGCGGCAGGATCGTCGAACGACGCGACCAGGTCTTGATCGGGCCGGCGCGCGTGCCCTGATCCTGCGCGGTTTCTGCCTTCTTGAGCAGGCTCAGTTCGACGAAGGGGCCTTTCCAGACGGAACGTGCCATGATGGCTTACCTCTTCTTCTTGGCGTGACGCGAACGGATAATCATCTTGTCCGTCTGCTTGTTGCTACGAGTGCGGGCGCCCTTGGTCGGCTTGCCCCACGGAGTGACCGGATGGCGGCCGCCCGAGGTCCGGCCTTCACCACCGCCGTGCGGGTGGTCGACCGGGTTCTTGGCGACACCGCGGGTCAGCGGGCGGATGCCCTTCCAGCGGTTGCGGCCGGCCTTGGCGAGGTTCTGGTTCGAGTTGTCGGGGTTCGAAACCGCGCCAACCGTGCCCATGCAATCGCCGCGCAGGTAACGCTGTTCGCCCGAGTTGAGGCGAACGATCACCATCCCGCGGTCACGCCCGACGACCTGGACATAGGTCCCGGCCGAACGGGCGATCTGACCGCCCTTGCCCGGCTTCATCTCCACGTTGTGGCAGATGGTGCCGACCGGCATGGTCGAAAGCAGCATGGCGTTACCCGGCTTAACGTCGGTCTTCTCACCGGCCACCACCGTATCGCCGACAGCGAGGCGCTGCGGGGCGAGGATGTAGGCCATTTCGCCGTCCTCGTACTTGACGAGCGCGATGAAGGCGGTGCGGTTGGGATCGTACTCCAGGCGCTCAACCACAGCGGGAGCATCCCACTTGCGGCGCTTGAAATCGATGTAGCGGTACTTCTGCTTGTGACCGCCGGCGATCCCGCGCGAGGTGACATGGCCCTTGTTGTTACGGCCACCGGTCTTGCGCTTGCCTTCGGTAAGCGCCTTGACCGGCTTGCCCTTCCACAG
>JBJTLX010000073.1:0-8367 GCA_046063245.1 Novosphingobium sp. | reverse complement strand
CCTGAAGAGTCTGCCTTGCTGCCGAAAGTGCCGCATCGGGCGGCGGATCGAGCCAGGGCAATGCTGCGGGCCGTGCTGCGCCCCATTGCGCCAGTGTGAGCAGCAGCGGCGCAAGGTCCGAAACCAGCATTTCGGGCGGGTCGAATGCTGCGCGTCCGGCGTGCGCGGCGCCCTCCCACAGACGGTAGGCAGCCCCCGGCCCCTGCCGCGCCGCGCGGCCGGCGCGCTGCGCCGCGGCGGCCTGGCTGGCGCGGTGGGTGACCAGCCGGGTCACGCCCGCCGCCTTGTCGAATTCGGCCCGTCGCGACAGCCCGGCATCGACGACCACCGATACCCCGTCGAGGGTCAGCGATGTCTCGGCAATCGCCGTGGCCAGCACGATCCGCCGCTGTCCAGCGGGATCGCGGCGGATCGCGGCGCGCTGGGCGGCGGGATCGCATTGCCCGTGTAGCGGCAGGACCAGGGCGGCGGGCAAGCGCTCGGCCAGCCGCTCGCGCGTGCGTTCAATCTCGCCGACGCCAGGCAGGAAGGCGAGAATGTCGCCCTGCTCCTCGCGCCAGGCGGTCAGGATCGCGCTGGCCATGCTCTCGTCGATCCGCGCCTCCGGCCGCGCGCCGAGCCACTTTATCGTCAGAGGATGCGCCTTGCCCGCGCTTTCGATCACCGGCGCGTCGCCCAGCAGCCGGGCAAAGCGTGCGCCGTCGATGGTCGCGCTCATCACCAGCAGGCGTAGATCGGGGCGCAACACCGCCTGGCTCTCGATCGCCAGGGCCAGTCCCAGATCGGAATCGAGGTGCCGCTCATGCGCCTCGTCGAACAGCACCGCCGATACCCCGGACAGGTCCGGATCATTGAGGAGCGTCGATACGAAGATCGCCTCGGTCAGCACCACCACACGGGTCGCCCTGGACCGCTTGCTGTCCAGCCGCGTGACATAACCCACGGTCTCGCCCGCCAGTTCGCCCAGCTGCTCGGCCATCCGTTCGGCCGCGGCGCGCGCCGCCACGCGCCGCGGCGAGAGCAGCAGCACCGTGCCCGTGCACCAGTCTTCATTCAGCAGCGCCGTCGCCACCGCGGTGGTCTTGCCGGCCCCCGGCGGGGCGATCAGCACCGCGCTGGTCCCGCCGCGCAGCACGGCCAGCAGGTCTGGCAGCACGGCATGGATCGGCAATTGGCTCATCGCGCCCGGGGATAGGGATTCGCGCGGCGGCATCAACCGTTTCCTAACCAGATGATGCCACTATCATGGACATGACGACGCTTCTTGCCACCTTTGTCGATGTGCTGCTGAAATCGGCGATCGCCGCTTTCGTGTTCAACGAACTGCGCGGTATCGTGCTGGCCGGCCCGGTCCTTTACGGGATGTACCAGGCCGGCGGGACGCTGATGGCGATCTGGCTGGGCGTCTGCTCGCTGGGCGGCATTGCCCTTTCGGTGATCGTCCCGCTGTTCATCGACAAGAAGTTCAAGCTGCGCGAACGCCTGCGCGCCGCGGTCAAGCCCGCCTGATCGCTAGCCCATCGGGTACATGATCTCTTTCGAGATCTTGTCGATCGCCTTCATCATTTCCGGCTCCAGCACCAGATCGGCGGCGGCCAGTATCTCCGCCAGCTGATCGAACTTGCTGACCCCGACGATGGTCGAGGCGACGAAATCGTGCTGCTTCGACCAGGCCACCGAGAGCGTGACAGGACTGATCCCGGCTTCCTTGGCGATCTCGGCAAAGCGCGCGGTCGAGGCGAGCGACTTTTCGTTGACGAACCGCCGGCCCATCGCCGCCTGCCGCCCTTCCATGCCCAGATAGCGCGTAAAGCGTGCGCCTTCGGGCCGCGCGCCGTCGTTGTACTTGCCCGACAGCACCCCGCCGCCGATCGGCGAATAGGGGATCAGACTGATCTTTTCCTGGCGGCAGACCTGCGCCAGCTCGTCCTCGAACCGGCGGTTGTTGAGGCTGAAATTGTTCTGGATCGTTTCGTAACGCGCCCCGCCGACCGCTTGCGACGCGGCCAGGCTTTTCATCAGCCCCCAGCTGGTCTCGTTCGAGCAGCCCAGCACGCGGACCTTGCCGGCGCGGACCAGCTCGTCGAGCACTTCCATGGTCTCTTCATAGGGCAGGTCGTGGTCGGGCCAGTGGGTCTGGTAAAGGTCGATGTAATCGGTCCCCAGTTTGGTCAGGCTGGCCTCGACCGCAGTCACGATGTTGCGCCGGTCGAGCGCGGTCATGCCCGAACGCAGCGGCGATTTGAACCAGACGTGGCTAGGCCCCGACACCTTGGTCGCCAGGATGATCGCGTCGCGCGGCTTGGTCTTGAGCCAGCGCCCGACGATCTCTTCGGTCCGCCCGACCCACTTCACGTCTGGCGGCACGGGATAGCCTTCGGCGGTGTCGTAGAAATCGATCCCGGCATCGAAGCAGGCATCGAGCACGCGGTGCGCCTCGGCCTCGTCGGTCTGACTGCCAAAGGTCATCGTGCCCATGCAGATGTCGGACACGACGATGGCCGAACGGCCCAGACGGCGGCGTTGCATCGCTGGTATTCTCCCGCTTGATTGGTTGTGGATCGCAACCGGTCGTGGCGGGTTGAGCGGGGCAGGTCAAGCCTTTGCGCCGAGGGTCCCGCTCGGAGACCTGGGGGACGTGGGACCCTCGGCGACTGCTGCGCACTGTTGCGCTTGGGGGCAATGCACCAGTGCGGTGCGGCAGATGCTGCCTGGCCTGCGTCAGACCGCGACCAGGGTCGGTCGGCGCAGCGCCGGCTCCTCACGGTGGCGGCGACGCTGGGCACGGTCCTGCGAGGACCAGGCGACGCGCAGGCCTGAAACACCGGCACGGTCCATCGCCCGCTGCCACGAATAGAACTCCTCGAGGCTGAGGCTGTAGCGCGCCATCACCTCTTCCAGGCTGAGCAGACCGCCCTGGACGGCGGCCACCACCTGGGCCTTGCGACTGGCAACCCAGCGCGTGGTATTCGGCGGCGGCAGGCTGTCGCGGTCGAGGATTTCGCGGAACGGCCCGATGATCCGGGCGGCGCGGGAATTGTGGTATTCGATCATGTTACGGCCCTCGATTTCTGGTCAAATCGTCGGCCCCCAAGCACGGTCCAAGTGACGCCCGGCTGGTTAAGATCGTCTAAATTTCCCCCGCAGTTCACCGCGCCCGCGGCGCATCTCACGCCGGGCCGAGGCAGCCCGTCGACAAGCTGTGTGGCGCTCAATTCATTGCCGAATCACAGCGCGATCGGGGAATCGCGCCTATGCCGGCGCCAGCAGGACAAGTTTGTGCCGCTGTACCAACGAACCGACCAGCCAGGCCAATGCCGGCAGCACCAGCACCAGTCCAAGCGCTTGCCGGGCCGGACTGGTCGAAAGCAGCCCGGCAGCGGTCTGACTGGCCATCACCATGGTCAAGGCGATGTGCCACAGCAGATTGCGCCGTGCGATCCGGCCGGTTACCCCGGCCTCCAGCGGTTGCGGCTGACGCAAGCGTTTGCTCAGTCTGCGCCGCAGCGCCGCCAGGCCCAGCCGCCGCCACAGCCGGGCTTCCCGGCGCCGCGGCGCGATGATCAGCATGGCTGCAGTCAGTAGCGCACAAAGCACCTCGATTGCCAAACCCACAACCAAGGCCGTTTGCACGCGTTTGGCTCAGGTGCGGCGGCTGACCGCGAACTCGGCCGCCTCGATCATCGCGGCGTGGGCTTCGCTGGGCGGGAAGCCGGCAATCGCGTCGATTGCGCGGCTGGCATAGTAACGCGCCCGTTCGCGCGTGGCGCTGACCGCGTCGTGCTGGCGGATCAGGTCGATCGCATGGGCCAGATCGGCATCGGCGGTGCGGTGCCCGGCAATCGCGGCGCGCCAGAACGTGCGTTCGGCATCGTTGCCGCGGGCATAGGCCAGGATCACCGGCAGGGTCATCTTGCCTTCGCGGAAATCGTCGCCCTTGCCCTTGCCCATTTCGCCCGCGTCGGAATCGTAATCCATCGCATCGTCGACCAGCTGGAAGGCGATCCCGAGATTGCGGCCATAGGCGTCGAGCGCGCGCTCCTCCGCCTCGCCCTTTTCCGCAACCACAGCGGCGATGCGGGTGGCGGCGGCGAACAGCGCGGCGGTCTTGGCACCAATAATGCCGAGATAGCGTTCCTCGCTCGTCTCGATCTGGCGCGCGGCGGTGAGCTGGTCGACCTCGCCCTCGGAAATCACCGAACTGGCGCCCGAGAGGATCTTGAGCACCTTGAGGCTGCCGTCCTCGACCATCAGTTCGAAGCTGCGGGTGAACAGGAAATCGCCGACCAGCACGGTGGCCGGATTGCCGAAGATCAGGTTGGCCGCCGCCTTGCCGCGGCGCAGCTCGCTGCCGTCGACGACATCGACATGGAGCAGGGTCGCGGTGTGGATGAATTCAACCGCGGCGGCGAGCTTGTGATGGCGCGTGCCGGTGTAATCGCACAGGGCCGCCCCGGCGAGCGTCAGCATCGGCCGCATCCGCTTGCCCCCGCCGGCGATCAGGTGACCCGCCAGCGCCGGTATCAGCGGGATCTCGCTTTGCATGCGCTCAAGGATGACCGCATTGACCGCATTCATGCCCGACGCCGTCAGGGTCATGATCGGGGCAAGCGACGGCGCGGTTTCGCGCGGGCGCAGGGAGACGATTTCGGCGCTCATATCAATGCCGCCTTGCCCGCGCGTCCCGGCCAAGGCAAGTGCAAAGCAGGCAATGGTATTGCCGAAAAAGTCATGCTAGCGCACCGATCATGTCCCAAGTCGCTCCCGAACCCGATGCCGTGCTCGCCGGCTACCGCGCCAGCATCGACAACATCGATGCGGCGCTGATCCACATCCTGGCCGAACGGTTTCGCATTACCAAGGCAGTCGGCGCGTTCAAGGCCGCCAATGCCCTGCCCGCCTCGGATCCGGGCCGCGAGGAACGCCAGATCGCCCGGCTGCGCAAGCTGGCCGAAGAGGCCCAGCTCGATCCCGAGTTCTCCGAGAAGTTCCTGCGCTTCATCATCGAGGAAGTGATCCGCCATCACGAGCAGGCGGCAAGCAAGTAAGCCTGCTGAGATCAGTCCGTTTAGCGATAACTGCCAAGCGTGCTTGCTGCTGCGGCAAAAACGATCATCGTGCGCTTGCAATCACCCAGAGCTCGATGCTCGCTATCCAAGGCAAGATTGCCATCACTTGCCAATTCCGAAAGTCTGTAGCTTTTCCGTCCTGGCCAAGCCCGCCTTGAGAGCTGAAGCGCGCAATACATCGGATTTGAAAATTGCTCCATCGAAACTGATCGGCAGGAAGCTTGCAGAAACGCCTCGTCGAAGCTAGAATTGAATGCAATCATGGGAAGATTCCCGGCGAATAATTTGAAATCTGATAACGCCTCAGCGATAGTGACTCCATCGGCGTGCACCATATCATTCGTTATTCCCGTAATAGACGTTATCTTTGTCGGGATTTTTCCTGTTGGCTTGGCAAGCGTCTCAAAGGTTTCGTGATTTTGACCGTCGCGATTCACCCTGATTGCGCCGATTTCGATTATTTCATGTTTTCTAGAATCAAGTCCTGTCGTTTCAAGATCGAATACAATGAATTGCTCTGGCAGGATTGATAGATCATTTTCCCGGGGCCGCATCTTTGCGGCTCGCAAGTACGCCCAAAAACAAGACAAACTATCAGGACAATCAATATTGTCGTCATATTAACTCCGAAAAATCGGCTTAGAGTAGAGATTAGCGAAGTCCCTCAAAGATGCAAGGGGACGCAAATCTCTATGGTCAATACTTAACCCTTCACCCGCGGCAGCCGCAGCTTGACCAGCAGGCCGCCGAGGTCCTCGCTCTCGTCGAGTTCGACCGAGCCGCCATAGATTTCCGCCACGTCGCGGACGATCGCCAGGCCAAGACCGGTGCCGGGCTTGCCCGTATCGAGCCGCGCGCCGCGATCAAAGATGCGGTCGCGCTCTTCCTCGGGGATGCCCAGGCCGTCGTCCTCGACCCAGATTTCGCACAGCCGCGCATCCTTGGCCGGATCGATCGTGACGAAGACGCTGCCGCCGCCGTATTTGGCGGCATTCTCGAACAGGTTGCCAAGGATCTCGTCGAGGTCCTGGCGCTCGATCGCCACCACGGCTTCGCGGTCGCCGTCGAGGTCGAAGCGGGTCTTGTCATAGAGCACGGTGACCGCGCGCAGCACCGCCTCGACGCTTTCGCCGACCTGCGCCCTGGCCTGGCCGACCGCGCGGCGGCCCACGGCGCGGGCGCGGGCAAGGTGGTGATCGACCTGGCGGCGCATCACCGCCGCCTCGCGGATCACCGTATCGGCCAGGTCCGGGGCGTGGGCCGTCGCCGCATTCATCACCACGGTCAGCGGGGTCTTGAGCGCATGGGCAAGGTTGCCGGCATGGGTCCGCGCCTCTTCCGCCTGCTTGACCGAGTGCGCCAGCAGGCCGTTGAGCTCCTCGACCAGCGGCTGCACTTCCAATGGCAGCGGCTCGGTCACGCGGTTCTCGCCGGTGCTGCGCATCCGCTGGATCGCCAGCCGGACCCGGCGCAGCGGCCCAAGGCCATACCACATCTGCAGCGCCGCCATCAGCATCAGGCCAAGGCCCAGCACGACGAAACTCCACACCACGATGGCGCGGTTCTGGCGGATCTGCTCGTCGAGCTCCTTGCGGCTTTCGGCGACGGTGAACCACCACCGCGTCTCGCTGCCGGGCAGTACGATCGAGCGTTCCATCACCCGCAGCGGTTCGCCCTTGAACTGCTCGGAATCGTAGACGTGGGGGGCCATGTCGACGTGGTCGGCGCGGATTTCCAGCGTCCGGTCCCACAGCGAGCGCGAGGGAAACTCTTCATGCCCCTTGCCGCTGATCTGCCAGTAAAGCCCGCTGTTGGGTTCCAGAAAACGCTGATCGCCGAGCGGGCGATTGAAGAACACCTCGCCGTCGGGGCCGACTTCGGCCGAACCGATCATCGCGGTCAGCATATAACCCAGCTGGTTATCGAAATTGCGCGTGACCAGATTGGTCAGCGCACGATCGAGCGCGAGGCCCCCGCCGAGCAGCAGCACCGCGATCCACGCCGCCGCGATCAGCATCATCCGCCGCGACAGCGAACCGGTGTGGGGAATGGCCGAAGCCGGATTGCCGGAACGCACCGCGAAAACCCTAACCGTTTGTCCTGAGCTTGTCGAAGGACTGCACTTGCTTGCTACCTCGCGAAGAAGGACAGCCCTTCGACCAGCTCAGGGCAGACGGAACCCGGTTCGACCTACCCGCGGCCCGGACCGGCCGGATCGTCGAGGCTATAGCCCAGCCCGCGGATCGTGGTGATCACATCGGCGCCCAGCTTTTTGCGGATGCGGGTGACGAAGACTTCGATCGTGTTCGAATCGCGGTCGAAATCCTGATCGTAGATATGCTCGATCAGTTCGGTGCGGCTGACCACCTTGCCCTTGTGGTGGAGCAGGTAGGACAGCAGCTTGTATTCCTGCGCGGTCAGCTTGACCGGCTCGCCGTCGAGCGTGACCCGGCCCGAGCGGGTGTCCAGCCGGACATCGCCGGCGGTCAGTTCGCTGCTGGTATTGCCCGAAGCGCGGCGAATCAGCGCGCGCAGGCGGGCGATCAGTTCTTCGGTCTGGAACGGCTTGGCCAGGTAATCGTCGGCCCCGGCATCGAGCCCGGCGACCTTGTCCGACCAGCTGTCGCGCGCAGTCAGCACCAGCACCGGGAACTTGCGGCCTTCCTTGCGCCACATGCCCAGCACGGTCAGCCCGTCGATTTCGGGCAGGCCCAGATCGAGCACGACCGCGTCGTATTCCTCGGTCGAACCCATGAAGTGGCCGTCCTCGCCATCGGTCGACAGATCGACCGCATAGCCGGTGGCTTCGAGCGTGGACTTGAGCTGTTTGCCGAGGGTCGGTTCGTCCTCGACGATCAGGATGCGCATTGCGAAAATCCCCTAGATGTCAGCCCGTCAAATGGGGTCATTCCCAGCGCAGGTCAAGCAAGCGGCCCAAGTTGTTGGGTCACCGCGACTGGCGCATAACCTCGCCGGTGCGGGCGTCGATGTCGATGAAGATGACGCGTCCGTCGCGGATGAACTTGAGCCGGTAGGCCATGGCTGCCGGATCGTACTCCGGCCCGAGGTACTGCGCGCCCGGCATCGAAGGCAGCACGCGGCTCTCGATCTCGCGCAGCGAGCGGACGTTGCCGGCGCGCAGTTCCTTGCGCGCCTGGCCCTGCTCACCGCCGGGACCAGCCAGCAGCGGCAGCGGCGCGAGCAGTACCGACGCGGCGACAAGAAGGGTGGTCGTCTTCATGGTCGCGGCACTAACCCGAACGCATTGAACGCGCCATGAATAGTTGCGGGCGGTGCG
>JBJTLX010000072.1:0-6850 GCA_046063245.1 Novosphingobium sp. | reverse complement strand
GAAGCCGGCTTTCTCGAAACCTGGGCCGATGTCACCGCCGCCGCGCGGGCGCTGGTGGCGCGGTTGGGGCCTTCCCGCGCCTGAACGCAAACGCCCCGGACCCTGCGGGGTCCGGGGCGTTCGATTCGATCATGCCGAAAGGTTCTAGAACTTCGCCCCGGCCCGCAGCCCGACCGTACGCGGGTTGATCGGCACGATGTATGGCCGCTGGCCGCACGATCCGCATTCGGCAAAGCGCGAGATTTGGCCGCGCGTGTCGAAGACGTTCGATACGAACAGTTCCAGATTGAAGTGATCCCAATCCGCACCGACCGCCAGGTTGACCTGCGCGAACTCGGGCAGATCGCCCAGTTCAGCCGCTGGATTGCGGAATGCCCCCGGCAGCAACAGATCGGCCGGGACAGTCTGGTCATGCAGCTGGCCATCGCCATTGGGCGCGGAAACGAACGTCTTGGTCCGCAGGTCCGTCGTGGCCGAACTCTGGTAGGCGACGTTGATTTGGCCGTAAGGCTTCATCGACCCCGTTTCGGCGGTGTAACGCAGCGTACCGCTGAGCTTCCATTGCGGCGTGATCGGCAGGCGGGTACCCGCCGGTGCGGAGATGTAATTAATCTCACCCCCGGGCCCGAGCAGCGTGCACTGATAGGTCGGATCGTCGATCCCGCATAGGTTCTTCTTGGTCTTGGCATCGGTGTAGGACCCGCCGAGGCTCAGCGAGAGACCGCCGGAATTGTAGGCGAAATCCATTTCCACGCCGTTGATCCGGGCATCCGGGCCATTGTGGATTTCAGTGAACGAGTTGGCACCGAGATAGGCGAACTGGAAACCCTTCCATTCCTGGCGATAGATCGCGCCATTAAAGCGCAGCCCCGGCATCAGCGTGGTCTTCCAGCCGAATTCGTAGTTATAGAGGTAGTCCGAGGCATAGGGTGGCACGTCGGCGCGGCGGTTGATCCCGCCAGGACGATAGCCCTTCGAAACGGTCGAATAGAACAGCAGTCCGTTTTGCGGCTTCCACGTGGCGTTAAGGCGATAGGTCAGACCTTCGCCCTTGGCCGAGACCGGCCTGATCCCCTGGCCCGGGACATAGATGCCAAGGTTGGTGCACGGGCTGCCCGCCACGATCGGCGGCAGCAGCGTGACCCCCGGCGTGCCCGACAGCGGCCGCAGCCGCTCACCCGAGGTAGTGAAACAACCGGCAACCCCGGTGCGCGAACTGCCCGCGCCGTTGCGCGGCGTGTCGCTATAGTCGTTGCCCGGATTGCGGCCAAAGCCGAAGAACCCGATCAGGTCATTGTCATAGAAGAACGCCCGGGCACCGGCGGTCAGCGTCACCGTCTCGCCCAGGTCCGCACTCAGTTCGCCGAACATCGCATAGTCGCGGTCGATACGGTGCTGCTGGGTTAGCCACAGCGTGCCGGGAAAGCCGTTGACCGACAACAGCGGATCGAGCCCGGAGACAAAGTAGTCCTGGTGAATGTCGTTCGACTGGTACTGGTAGAAAGCCCCCGCGACGACGCGGATCGGCTCGCTCGACGGCGAGGCGACCCGCAGTTCCTGGCTGAACTTCTTGAAATGATCGGTGCCGAGCACGACCTGCTGCGCGTTGATCTTGTTGCCCAGCGCATCGCTGAAATAGAAGTATCCCGCGACCCCGCCGTAGTCGCCGTAGAGCTGGTCATAGGCCTCGGTGTAGTCGATGTAATCCGATGAGCTGTTGGTCTTACGGTCAAGATAGGCCCCGGCATAGGTGACGTCCCAGTTGCCCAGCTTGCCTTCGATCGTCAGCGCCGCCTGGATGAACTTGTCGCTGCGGAACTCGGGCGCGAAGTGCTGGACCTGCAGATCGCCGACCCGCGGATCGTAGCCGTAGGACCCGTGGCTGCGGGTATCCTGATAGGTCACCGCCGGGGTCACGGTCCAGCTGTCGCTCAAATCGACCTTGAGCGCGGCGCGGCCGCCCGCGATTTCGGTGTCGTTGTAGTTGTCCTTGACGAAAGCCGCGTTGTTGACGCGGATCCCGCCATTGGTGGCCGGTGGGCAGCCCAGTGGATCGGTTTCGGGCAGGAAGGCGCGGCAACCGGCAACGTTGTCGATGAAGCCGGCGTCGTGCTGGTACCAGCCGACCACGCGCAGCGCGGCGCTGCTGCTGATCGGCAGGTTGACCATGCCTTCCAGCTTGCCGCCGAAGGTGCCCTTTTCGACGTGGTTGATTTCCCCGTCGATGCTGCCGGCAAAGCCAGCAGTCGACGGCTTGTTGGTGATGATGCGGATCGTCCCGGCTTCGGACGAGGCGCCATAGAGCGTGCCTTGCGGGCCCGACAGGCTTTCGATCCGGGCGATGTCGTAGATGTGGACGTCAAGATTGCCGCCGATCGTCGTCACCGGCTGTTCGTCGAGATAGACGCCGACCGAGGGCAGCGGGCCCGAATGGTTGCCGTCCCCGCCCGAGGCGACACCGCGCATGTAGATCACGCTGACCCCTGGGGTGCCCGACGACTGGAACGAGACCGAGGGCAGCTGCTGGGCATAGCCCTTGAAGTCCGAAATCCCGAGTTGTTCCAGCTTCTGCGTGCCCAGTGCCTGGATCGAGATCGGCACGTTCTGCAGGCTTTCCGAACGCTTCTGCGCGGTCACCACGATTTCGGTGGGATCGACTTCGCTTTCATCGGCAGAGGTTTCCTGCGCGAAGGCCGGTGCGGCAGCAAGGGCGGTGGTGGTGAACAGCGCGGACATGATGGCCCGGCGAGTATTGAAACGCATGCGACTTCCCCGATGTGCTGCGGACATTGCAAGGCACAGTGAGTCGCGATGCGCGAGGCGTCAAGCCGTGCGCAGCAATCTGTCACCAATCGCCCGTATTGCGTTGCACAATTACCACGCGGGCGGCGCTTCCGGGTAATGATCGAGCACCGCCCCCAGCGCGCTGCGCAGCGGATCGAGGTGCGCCGCAAACGGCTTCCATGCTTCGGTCCCGTCGCGGTAGATCGGCTGGCGGACCTGTTCGGAACTGGGCGTGCGCACCGCGCGTTCGGTCTGGTGAAAGGCCAGGCAGGCGTCCTCGAACGGCAAACCGCAATAGTCGAGCAAGGCGCGCACTTCGGCCTCGGTATCGTCGACCATCCGTTCGTAGATCACCCGGTGGACGCGGCCGGGCAAGGCGCGGTCGACATGGGCCATCAGCCGGACATAGTCGGCATAATAGCGTCCCATGTCTTCGAGCCCATACGAGAATGCCTGTCCGCGCGCGAAGTGCTGCATGAAGTTGGAGTAACAGCAGCCGAGCGGATGGCGCCGCGCGTCGATGATCCGCGCGTTCGGCAGGATCAGGTGGATCAGCGGCACGTGGACCAAGTTGTTGGGCAGCTTGTCGATATAGAACGGCCGATCGGTCTTGCGGTGGATGCGGGTGCGCTGGAGGAATTCCTCGCCCAGCGCGCGCAAGCCATCGCCGGCCAGCTGGGCGACGCCTTCCGGATAGGGGCGCTGACGCTTGGCCAGGGCAGGCATGTCGGGCAGTTCCATCGTGCCCTCGACCTGGCTGTGGCTGGCAAGGATCTGCTCGACCAGGGTCGATCCGGCGCGCGGCATGCCAAGGATGAAGATCGGGTCCGGGGCATCGCAGCCCTGCCCGGCGCGGGCCGCGAAGAAGTCCGGGGTATAGAGCGCGATCGAGCGATCGACGTGGCGGCTGACCTCCTCGGCCGCGTAATCGATCTGCGTGCGGCGCAGGGCATTGCCGGCGGCATAGTGAGCGAACGACGCATCGGCCTGACCGCGGTCCTCCAGCGCCTTGCCCAGCGTAAAGTCGAGGTGGAAGCGGTCGTCGTCGGACAGGTCGGGCGTGGTCAGCGCCGCTTCCATCGCGGCGATGTCGGCATCGTCGAAGCGATAGGTCTTGAGGTTGGCCAGGCTCCACCAGGTTTCGCCCAGGGTCGGCATCAGCTCGAGCGAGCGGCGGTAGGCGGCGATCCCTTCATCGAGCTGGCCGACGGTCTTGAGCACGTGGCCATAGCTCATCCACACCCGCGGCTGGTTCGGCACGCGCTTCAACACTTCGGCATAGACCCCCAGGGCATCGTCGAAATCGCCCAGCCGGCTGAGCGAGGCGGCCTTGAGATTGCCCACACCGGCATTGTCCGGCTCTTCGGCGATCACCCGGTCGAGCTCGGCGATCGCTTCGAGCGGACGGTTCTGGCGGTACAGCACCAGCGCCAGGTTGGCCCGCGCCGCGGTGAAGGCGGGGGACAGCTCCAGCGCGCGGCGCAGCAGGGTCTCGGCGTCCTTGTTGCGCCCGATCCGTCCGGCCAGTTCCGCGAACAGGCGGATCGCGGCGACATCGAAGGGATCTTCCTTCAGATGCGCGCGCAGCAGCGGCTCGGCCTTGGGCAAGTCGTTGTCGTTCATCGCCAGCGCCGCCGCGATCAGGCGGGGATGGTACTGGCCGAGCCGGGCCAGCCACGAGGTTTGGGTTTGCGCGAACATCGCCGTGCAACAAACATGGTGACGCCGCGCAATCAAGCGATAGGTTGCGTCCATCACCGACGGGGGAGACGGCAATGACCGGCAGCGGCGCACGCAAACTGGGGTTCTGGGCACTGCTCGCCCTGGTCGTGGGCAACATGATCGGCTCGGGCATCTACCTGCTCCCGGCAACACTGGCACCGCTCGGCTGGAACCAGGCGATCGGCTGGCTCGTGACGCTGGGCGGCGCGCTGTGCCTGGCCGCGGTCTTCGCCGGCCTGTCGGCGCGTATCCCTCGCGCCGGTGGTCCTTATGCCTATGCCGATGCCGCCTTCGGGCCGGTGGCGGGCTATACCGCGGCATGGTCGTACTGGGTGATGACCTGGGTCGGCAACGGAGCCATCGCGATTGCCGTGGTCAGCAACCTCAGCCTGATCTTCCCGGCGATCGGCACGACCCCGTTCCTTCCCGCGGCCATCGCGGTCGCCTGCGTGTGGTTGCTGACCCTGGTCAACCTGCGCGGGGTGCGCGCGGCGGGGCGGGTCCAGGAAGTGACCACCGTGCTCAAGATCCTGCCGCTGCTCGCGCTGGTCGCCCTGGCTGCATGGTTCTTCCTCAGCGGCGAGCCGCGCGCCCCCGATCCCGGCATTGCGCTGACATCGGGCACCATCGCCACCGCGGCAGGCCTGACGTTCTGGGGTTTCCTCGGCCTCGAATCGGCGACCGTTCCGGCCGACAAGGTCGAGAATGCCGAACGCAACGTGCCCCGCGCGACGATGATCGGGGTGGCGCTGACCGGGCTTATCTACCTTGGCATTTCGATGGCCTTCGCGCTCTACATGCCGGCGGCCGAGGCCGCGGCATCGCCGGCCCCGGTGGCGGACTTCCTAGGCAAGACCTTCGGCCCGGGGATCGCCGTGGTCGTGGCTCTGTTCGCCGCGATCAGCGCCTTCGGGGCGCTGAACGGCTGGATCCTGGTCCAGGGCGAAATGCCCTGGGCGATGGCCAAGGGCGGGGTCTTTCCGGCCTGGTTCGCCCGTGAGAATGCCAGCGGCACCCCGGTTAGGGGGCACCTGGTATCCAGCGGTCTGCTGACCGTCATCGTCCTGGTCAATTCGCAGAAGGGCATGGGCAAGCTGTTCGAATTCGTCGGCTCGGTCAGCATTTCCGCCGGCCTGGTCGCTTACCTGCTCAGCGCCCTGGCGGCGCTGCGGCTGGTCAAGGGCAGTGCGGCGATTACCGTCTATGCTGTAATCGCCGCCGCCTTCACCCTGTGGGCCGAATGGGGCCTGGGACTGGAAGCCAACCTTTACGGCGCGCTGCTGATTCTGGCCGGGCTGGCGCTCTACCCCTTTGTCAGGAGCGCAAAATCTTCCGCAGCACCGGCCGGTCAGCCAGGATAGCCGCCGCCGCATTGTGCCCCGGCGCGCCGGTTACCCCGCCGCCGGGATGGGTCCCCGCGCCGCACATGTAGAGACCCTTGATCGGCCCGCGATAGTCGCCGTGCCCCAGCACCGGGCGCGCCGCCCATAGCTGGTCGAGTCCCATGGTCCCGTGCATGATGTCGCCGCCGATCAGCCCGAACTTGCGCTCCAGATCGAGCGGCGAGTGGATCTGGGTTGCGATCACGCTGGCCTTGAAATTGGGGGCATGGTCGTTGACCGTGTCGATGATCATGTCGGCCACTGCCTCGCGGTGGGTGTCCCAGTCGACCTTGGGATCGAACTGCTGGCAGAACAGGCTGGCGACGTGCTGTCCCGGGGGGGCCAGGCTGTCATCCACGGTCGAGGGGATCTTGATTTCGACGATCGGCTTCTTCGACCAGCCGTGCTGCTGCGCATCGATGAAGGCCTGGTCCATGTAATCCATGCCAGGGGCGATGATGATCCCGGCGGTATGATGTTCGGCCTGCTGCTTGCCCGGCAGGACCGAGAACGAGGGCAGTTCGGACAGCGCGACGTTCATCCGGAAGGTCCCCGAACAGGTCTTGAAGCCCTTGATCCGGCGCTTGAAATCGTCATCGAGGTCGCTCGGATCGACCAGCTGGCGATAGAGCAGCGCCGGGCCGGCGTTGGACGCAACGATCGAGGCGGCGATCTCCTCGCCGCTTTTCAGCTTCACGCCGGTCACCTTCTTGCCGTCGACCAGCACCTGCGCCACCGGCGCCTCCAGGCTGATCTCGACCCCGGCGTCCTCGCAGGCGCGGGCCATGGCCTGGGTGATCGCGCCCATCCCGCCGACCGAATGGCCCCAGGCCCCCAGCTTGCCGTTTACTTCGCCGAAGACGTGGTGAAGCAGGACATAGGCGCTGCCCGGTGTGGAAACCCCGGCATAGTTGCCGACCACCGCGTCGAAGGCGAAGGCCGACTGGACGCAGTCGTTCTCG
>JBJTLX010000071.1:0-12519 GCA_046063245.1 Novosphingobium sp. | reverse complement strand
GGCGAAAAGCTCGACAAGGACCGCTTCCGCCGCGATCTCGGCGGCGAAGAGGAAGCCTATCAGGAAGTCGCCCGCCGCCTCGGCTTGCTCGAGAACGAGGGGCCGAGCGAAGTGCTCGACCTCGGCGCGCACCGCAAGCTGCGCGGCAAGTAGGCAATCGACCCTGACCGGACTGCGTCGGCAGCCCATCGAATGATCCGCAGGCGGGCCTTGCCCTGCCTGCGGGCTTGCGTCACCTAGGCGCCATGCTGCCCCGCAAAGCCCTGTTCGTCCTCTCGATTTCGGCCCTCACCCTTGCCGCCTGCGCACCGCGGGCCGGCGGACTGGCCAGCGCGGGGTCGCGGCCCAAGCCGGTCTGGGCCTTTGAGGCGAGCGACGTCCCGGTCGACGAGGGCTACCGCTTCGGCCGCCTCGCCAATGGCATGCGCTATGTCGTGCGCGCCAATGCCACGCCCAAGGCAACCGCGATGGTACGGATGCAGGTCGATGCCGGGTCGCTTGACGAAAGCGATGGCGAGCGCGGCTATGCCCATTTCGTCGAGCATATGGCCTTCAACGGATCGGCCCGCGTGCCCGAAGGCGAGATGGTCAAGCTGCTCGAACGCGATGGACTGACCTTCGGCGCGGATACCAATGCCCAGACCAATTACGAGCGCACCACTTATATACTCGACCTGCCGCGGACCGATCCGGCGCTGCTGGACACCGCGCTGATGCTGATGCGCGAAACCGCCAGCGAGCTGACCATCGCGCCCGAGGCCGTCGCGCGCGAACGCGGCGTGATCCTCTCCGAAATGCGCGACCGCAACAGCTTTTCACTGCGCAATTACGTCGACCAGACCCAGTTCGTCACGCCCACCGCGCGCTATGTGGCGCGGCTTCCCATCGGCACCAGCGAAACGCTGAATGCAGCGACGGCGGAGGGCCTGCGGGCATTTTACAAGCGCGAGTACGTACCCGCCCAGACGACACTGACCGTGATTGGCGATTTCGATCCGGACGCAGTGGAGGCTGCGATCCGGACCCGTTTCGCCGACTGGCAGCCGGCGAAGGCGGACCCCCAGCCATCGGCCGGACCGGTCGAGCCAAAGCTTGCCGCCAAGGCCGACATCTATATCGACCCCGCGCTGTCGGAGCGGACCACCGCGCTCCGGCTCGGCGCATGGCTCGACGAGCCCGACAGCGTGGCGCAGCGCCGCGAGAACCTGCTGCGCCAGGTCGGCTACGCCGTGGTCAACCGCCGCTTGCTGCGCTTGACGCGCGAGGCCAACGCCCCATTCCGCAGCGCCGGTCTGGGCACCGGCGACCTGTTCAAGGCCGGGCGCAGCACCGCGCTGGCGGTCGACACGGTCGATGGCAAGTGGCGGCGCGGGCTGATCGCGGCGGCGCAGGAATATCGCCGCGCGCTGCAATACGGCTTCAGCGCCGCGGAAATCGCCGAGCAGGTCGCCGCGATCCGCGCCGCCAACGTCAATGCCGCCGCGGCGCAGGACACCCGCAGCAACGGCCAGCTGACCGGCGCGGTGATGGCGCTGCTGTCCGACGACATCGTGCCGGACACCCCGCGCCGCTCGCTCGGCCGGCTCGAGGCGTTCATCCCGCTGATCACCCCCGATGCGGTGCTGGCGGCGCTGAAGCGCGAGCTGGTTCCGCTCGACGCGCCGCTGCTGCGCTTTCAGGGGCGCACCCCGCCGCTGGGCGGCGCGCAGGGCTTGCGCCAGGCCTGGGACGAAGCCATGCGCGGCGCCATTGCGGCGCCCTCTGTCACCACGGCGGCACCGTTTGCCTATACCGACTTCGGCCCGGCCGGGCAGCTGGTCAGCGACACGACCGAGCCGGTGCTCGGCATTCGCGAACTGCGGTTTGCCAACGGGGTGCGGCTCAATCTCAAGCCAACCGCGCTGCAGAAAGACCTGACCTGGATCCAGGTATCGATCGACGGGGGCAACTTCCTCGCAACCAAAGAGGCGCCGCTGGCGACCAAGATGGCCGGGGTGCTGACGCTCGGCGGGCTGGGCAAGCACAGCAAGGACGATCTCGACACCCTGCTGGCGGGGCGGACCGCGTCGACCAGCTTCGCCGCGACCGACGAGACCTTCACCCAGGTGGTCACCACCAACCGCGCCGACCTGCTGCTGCAGCTGCAGCTGCTGGCGGCGCAGGTCACCGATCCCGGCTATCGCAAGGAGGGCGAGGTCCAGTTCCGCCAGTCGATCAACAACATGTTCGCCTCGCTCCGCGCCACCCCCGGCGGCGCGCTGGCGGCGGATGGCGGCGCGATCCTGTCGGACAATGACCCGCGCTTCAGCCTGGGCAAGGTCGAGGACTGGCGCACGCTGACTTTCGACAAGCTCAAGGCGGCGATCACCGACCGGCTGCAGCACGGCGCGATCGAGATCGGGCTGGTCGGCGATTTCGATCCGGCCGAAGCGATCACCGCAGTCGGCAAGACCTTTGGCGCACTGCCGCCGCGCGAGGCCGCGTTCCGCCCCTATGCCGAGCAGCGGGTCCGGCACTTCACCGCCGACCGCAGCCCGCGCCTGCTGCATCACACCGGGCCAAAGGATCAGGCGCTGGTGACACTGACCTGGCCGACCCGCGACGGCGAGGATCCGGTCGCCATGCTCCAGCTCGAACTGCTCGAGCGCGTGGTCCAGATCGAGCTGACCGACAGCCTGCGCGAAAAGCTCGGCAAGGCCTATTCACCCAGCGCCAGCAGCACCGCGTCGCGCACCTGGCGCGGCTTCGGCATGTTCGGCGTCTCGGCCTCGGTCGATGTCGGCGAGGTCGCGGCGACCCGCGCGGCGATTGCTGAAACGCTGGCCGAGCTGCGCGACAAGCCGCTTAGCGCCGACGTGTTGCTGCGCGCGCGGGCGCCGATGATCGAGAACTTCGACAACCTGCTCAAGAGCAACGCCGGCTGGCTCTCCTACGTCGACCGCGCCCAGACCGAAGCCGACCGGATCGACCGCTATGCCAAGGCCAAGGCGCGGGTCAGTGCGATCAGCGCGGCGGACCTGCAGGCGCTGGCGCGGCGCTACCTTACCGATGCCGCAGGCGTCGACATCACGGTGCTGCCCGAACCGGGCGCAAATGCCGCAAAGGCTCAGCCAACCGTGTCGCGGTAGCGTCTGATCGCGACGAAGGTGAAGACCACCAGCATCGCCGCCAGCGCCGCCGCTTCGGGCAAGGCCAGCGTGGCGTCCCAGCCTTTAAGCATGATCCCGCGCACCAGCCGGATATAATGCGTGGTCGGCAGCAGTTCGGCAAACAGCTGCGCCCAGCGCGGCATGCCGTTGAAGGGAAAGGCAAAGCCCGACAGCAGGATTGAGGGCATCAGGTACATGAAGCTCATCTGCATCGCCTGCAGTTGGCTCGACGCCACGGTCGAAAAGGTGAAGCCCAGCGCCAGGCAGGTCGCCATGAACAGCAGGGTCACGGCGATCCCCAGCCCCATCGATCCGACGAACGGCACCTGGAATACCGTGGCGGCGAAGGTCAGCACCACCGCCAACTGGACCACCCCGACCATCAGGTTGGGAACGATCTTGCCGATCATCACCTCGATCGGGCGCAGCGGGGTGGCCAGCAGGTTCTCCATCGTGCCCTGCTCTTCCTCGCGCGTGACGGCCAGTGCGGTCTGCATCACCATGGTCATCGACAGGATGATCGCGAGCAGTCCGGGAACCGTGTTGTGGCTGGTGATCCCCTCGGGATTATAGCTGCGGTGCAGCACGACATCGACCGGGGCCGCAGCGGTGACGCGGGTGGCCAGCGGTCCGGTCAGATCGTGACGCAGCGCCGCATCGACGGCCTGGCCGACCGCCGCGACCGCAGGCCCGGTTGCCGCCGGATCGGTGGCATCGACCGTCAGCAACAATTGCGGCCGCTCGCCCCTGACCAGCGCGCGGGCAAAGTCGGGCGGAATGGTCAGCACGAACTGGACCCTGCCCTCGGCAATCAGCCGGTCGCCTTCGCCATAGCCGGTCGGCGCGGCCTTGAGATCGAAGTACGAGGTCTGGCGCAGCGCGCTGACGATGCTGCGGCTAAAGGCGGAATTGTCGTTGCTTTCGACCGCCATGGCCAGGTGGCGCGGATCGTTGTTGATCGCAAAACCGAAGATCACCAGCTGGATGATCGGGATCATGAACATCATCGCGACGGTGCCGGGATCGCGCAGCATCTGGCGCATTTCCTTGAACACCATGGCGCCGATGCGTTCGAGCATGTCAGGCCGCCTCGACGACCGAGTTATCGGTTGCAGTCCGCATCAGGTGGATGAACACGTCCTCCAGCGTCGGCGCCGCGGGCTCGAACGCGATTCGCTCAGCCCACGGCGCGACGGCGCGGCGCAGCGCGGCGGGATCGGACCCGCAGACGTGGAGCGAGGTGCCGAAGGCGGCCGCCATGTCGACCCCCGGACGGGCCTCTACCTCTGCAGCGATCCGGTCCGCGCCGGGTCCTTCCCCGCGCAAGGCGTGAAGCCCTGACGCCGCGATCACTTCATCGGTGGTCCCGCGCGCCAGCATCACGCCGTAGGCGATATAGGCAATCTCGTGGCAGCGTTCGGCCTCGTCCATGTAATGGGTCGAAACCAGCACGGTCATGCCGTCGCGCGCCAGCGCGTGGATCTGGTCCCAGAACTCGCGCCGGGCCTGCGGATCGACCCCGGCGGTGGGTTCGTCGAGCAGCAGGATCTTCGGCTCGTGCAGCACGGCTGCGGCCAGCGCGAGACGCTGCTTCCACCCGCCGGAGAGCTTGCCGGCCAGCTGCGTCGCGCGGCTGGCCAGGCCGAGCCGCTCCAGCGCGGCATCGACCCGTGCCTTGCGGTTGTCGAGGCGGTAGACGCGGGCGATAAACTCGAGATTTTCGGCAATCGTCAGGTCGGAAAACAGCCCGAACTTCTGGGTCATGTAGCCGATCTGGTGCTTGATCGCGCGGCGCCTGGTCCGCAGGTCGAGGCCCAGCACCTCGCCCTCGCCCGCGTCGGGGATCAGCAGCCCGCAGATCATCCGCAGCGTCGTGGTCTTGCCCGAGCCGTTGGGACCGAGGAAACCGCAGATCCGCACCGGCTGGACGGTCAAGTCGACATGATCGACCACGGTGCGCGCGCCGAAACGCTTGGTCAGCCCGCGCACCGCGATGGCGGGGCTCTCGCTCACAGCGGGGTGACCTCAACCGGGAGGCCAGGGGGCAGCGGCTTGTCCGACACGGGCAACAGCGCCTCGACCATGAACACCAGTTTGGCCCGGGCGTGTTCGGAATAGATCACCGGTGGGGTGAATTCGCTGCGCGGGGAGACATAGCTGATCCGCGCCTCGCGCGCGCCGCCGCAGCCGTCGCAGCTGAAGCGGATCGCCGCGCCGGGATGGATCGCGGCGATGCGGTCCTGCGGGACATAGAAGCGCACCTTGCGGCGATCGTCGGGCAGGACCGAGACAACCGGCGCGTTGGCCGGAACCCACTCACCGGGGTTGTAGTAGGTCTGCTCGATCACGCCCTTGGCCGGGGCGACCGGCGCGATTTCGCGGCGGCGCTGGCGTTGGCCGCGCAGCGCCGCCGCGGCGGCAGCGGAATCGGCACGGGCCGCGGCGATCTGACCGGAGCGGCCGGCCGAAATCTCGCCCGAGGCGATCTGGGCGCGGGTCTGGGCCAGCGCCGCCGCAGCCGCGTCGCGCGCCGCGCGCGCCGCATCGAGCTGCGCGAGCGAGGCAAAGCCGCGGGAGGACAGCGCCGCCACGCGCGAAAAGTCGTTCTGCGCCTTGGTCAACTGCGCTGAGGCTTGGGCCTCGGCAGCCCGCGAAACGGCGATCTCAGGCGCACGTTGACGGGCTTCGGCAAGATCATTGGCCTGTGCCTGGCTGGCGGCCACCTGTGCTTCAAGCCGCGCGGTATCGGCGTCGGTCGTCTCGGGATCGAGCGAGAACAGCGGCGCGCCTTGCGCCACGCTTGCCCCGCGTTCGACTGGACGCGTGGCGAGCCGGCCCGACACCGGGGCGGCAACGTAGAGCGTCTCCGCCTCGACATAGCCGAGCCAGTTGGCCGCACGCTGCTGCGGCCAGAAGTACCAGACGGCAGCGGCGATTGCGCCGCCAGCAAGCAGTGCAATCAGGGGTTTGGGCACTCCGCTCATACGCCGTCCCTTCGCGTTCGCAGTCCGTCGAGAATTGTGTCGGCGTGGACCTGCGCCAGCTCTGCCGGGTCGAGCGGTTCGGCCCCGACCGGCTCGAACACCGTCTTCCAGATCGCCCCGAAGACCACACCGCCAACCACCGTACGGCAGGCCTGGCGCGGATCGCCCGCGGCAAATTCGCCCCGCGCGATGCCGTGGCGGATGATCCGTTCGATCGTGTCGAGACCGCGCATGATCGCGCGGTCGTGGTAGTAACGCGCAAGGCCGGGGAAATTCATCCCCTCGCCGATGATCACGCGCGGCACGAAGGCCATCTCGGGACTCGTCAGCCGCTGGGCCATGACCGTGATCAGACCGCGCAGCAGGTCGGGCGCGGAGATCTCACCGAAATCGGCCGGGGCAGCCTCGGGCAGCATGGCGTCGATCAGCTCGCCGGTAAGCGCTTCGAACAGCGCCTCTTTCGAGGCGAAGTCATGGTACAGCGCCGCCTTGGAAATGCCGACGTCTGCGGCGATGTCCGCCATTCGCGCCCCGGCAAAGCCGCGTGCATTGAAGGCATTGCGCGCCGCCAGCAGGATGTCGGCGCGCCGGGTCGGTGACTTGGTTCGGGCCATGTTCGCATTTATAACTGACTGGTCAGTTATATTCAACGGGCAAAAAACGGGGCGGACAAGCCGAAGCTCGCCCGCCCAGTCAGGGAGGATTGGAAAGGAAGGCTTAGAACTTGATCGACGCGTCAAGCCCGAAGGTGCGCGGCGGGTTGAAGTTGCCGTAGTCACCCAGGATACCGCCGACGTTGCCGATCAGCAGAACGTTGGTCGTGGCGCTTGCCGCGGTCTGGACTGCCGGGATGCTGTTCGACGGATCGCGGCGATAGACGTGCGCTTCGTCGAACAGGTTGCGGCCCCAGGCGCTGAGGTTGAGCTTGGTCGCGCCGCCGTCTAGCCCGATGTCGAGCAGCGAGATGCGGCCGTTGACGATGAACGAGCTGTCGGCCTTGGTGGCGAACTGGTCGAACGCCTGGGTGGCCTGGGCATAGTTCGCGTCGAGGTGGAACTTGATCCGGGTATCGCCGCTGATCGGCAGTTCGTAATCGATCGTGCCGCTGGCCGCATTGCGCGGGGTGAACACGATGAAGAACTTCTGCGGAACGGTGGTGGTGTTGACAGACAGAACCTGCCCGGAGGTGGTGCAGCCCGCAAACGGCGTGCCTGCGCCGGTGCAGGTGCCGAATGCCGTATAGCTGACGTTCACCGGCGGAACGTCGGTGAAGGTATAGGCATAGGACGCGCCGATGGTCAGCCCATCGAACGGCTTGACCGTCAGGTCGGCCTCGATCCCGCGGATCTTGGTGATGCCCGGCGCGTTGAAGGTGACCAGGTTGTTGAAGTTGCCGGTCGCGGTCGGCTGGATCGTCGACAAGTCGACCTGGCTGTTCTTACGGTCCATGATGTAGGCCGCCAGGTTAAGGCGGGCGCGGCGGTTCCAGAAGTCCGCCTTGAGGCCGACTTCATAGCTCTTCACGTCTTCAGGATCGAAGGCCTGGTAGTTCGAGGTGCGCGAGCTGGCACCGCCGGCACGGTAACCGGTGGCGTACTTGGCATAGCCATGCAGCGAGTCGCTGAAATCGTAGGCAACGGTTGCGGTCGGGTTGAAGCGGCTCCAGCTCTTGTTGAGCGGGGTGTAGCCGTTGGCGACCGCCGTGGCGGTCAGTGCGCCGGCGGCATCGCGGTAGACGTTACCGCGCGACATCAGCAGCTCGCCTTCCTTCTTGTCCTTGGTATAGCGACCGCCGACCGTAACGTGCAGCACGTCGGTGGCGTTCCAGGTGACCTGGCCGTAGGCGGCATAGCTGCGCGAACGCACCGCCGAGGCGCGGTCGATCGAGCAGCCCTGCACGGCGTTGCCAAGCGCGACATAGGTCGGGTTGGTCGTGACGGCGCAATAGGCCGAGCGCGGACGCGCGTTGAAGGTTGCGCCCGTCACGATGCCCGCGGTCGACGTAGCCAGGGCATACATCGAGTTCGGGGTCGCGGCGTCGTCGCTGACATGCTCGTTGAAGTAGTAGAGGCCGGCGACGTAGTCGAACGCGCCGACCGAACCGACCGCCTGGAGTTCCTGGCTGAACTGGCGCTGGCGCAGGTCGGCAAGGCTGTAACGGCTGAAGGTGCACGCGCTGGTCGTGGTGCAGGCGCTCGTCGTGCCGCCCAGGCCGAGATTGATCACCGGAACGCGGTGATAGCCGCCCGAATTGTCCCACTGCTCGACGTCGACCCCGCGCCACGCGGTGATCGAGCGCAGCTCGATCTCGGGCGAGAACTTCCACTTGAAGATGTTGGTGAAGCCGTGGGTCTTGTCGATGCTTTCCTGCTGCGGCACGCCGATATCGGCGGTGCGCATCAGGCTCGACCCGTTGACGACCACGCCGGGGATCAGCGGCCGAATGGTGCCCTGCGTGCCGGTGAAGGCGGTGCCCGGGGTCACGCAGGTGCTGCCCGAGGCGAGCGGGATCGGCGCGGTGTTGGAGCCGCCGCTGGGGCAGCTGTTGGGGTTGTAGTTGAGCAGCTGGCTGTAGAACGGGGTGTTCTCGTCCCGCGCCTGGTCATAGGCGAAATCGTTGGTGATATTGTCGGTCGGCTTCCAGCGCAGCGCGGCGCGGCCGCCCTTGCGGTCGTAGTAGCCCCAGCCAGCCTGGTCGGCCAGCGGGTTCTCGGTGATCGCATCCTGGTGCGACAGCACGCCGTCGAGCTTTAGCGAGAAACCGGCAACTTCGGGCAGGTCGAAGTGCGCGCCAAGGTTGTAGGCACCGACATTGCCGACGCCGCCTTCGATCCGGGCGCCGAACTTGCCGCTGGGGGCCTTGCTGATCATCGACAGCGCACCGCCTTCGGTGTTGCGGCCGAACAGCGTGCCTTGCGGGCCCTTCAGGACTTCGATCCGCTCGATGTCGAACAGCGCGGTGTTGAGCCCGTGCTGGCGGCCCAAGTAAATGCCGTCGATATAGACGCCGACGCCCTGTTCACGGGCGGGCTGGTTGGCGTCGAGCGGCACGATGCCGCGAATGCCGATGGTCAGCGCCGACTGGCGGGCTTCGAAGGTGGCGACGCGGAGCGAGGGAACGCCGCCGTCGGCGAGGTCGAGCAGGCTCTGCACCTTGCGTTCGCGGATCGTGTCGGCGCCCATCACCGAAATCGAGATCGGGGTGCGCTGCAGGTTGGTTTCGCGCTTGGTCGCGGTGACGACGATTTCGGTCAGACCCGGGTCCGACGAGCGGTTTTCGGACGCGCTGGTTGCAGCGTCCTGCGCCGCGGGATCTTCGGCGCCTTCCGGCCCAGCGACCGTCACCGCATCGTCGGCAATGGTCAGGTTGGCCGCCGCGCTGGCTGCGCCGGCGTGGCCAAAGGCAAGCGCCGCCGCAAGCACGGCAAACGACGCTTCAAGGCGAATACGGGTACGGGTCATGGTGGAATCCCTGAGATTGGTCTGTCTTGTCGACGCCGACCGTGGGAAACCGAATCGCCCCCCAGGCAGCCTCACCGCCGCCTCTAGGAGTGCTATGTGTCGCTTCCGCGTAGACTTGGTGACACTGCTGCGACAACAGCGTGTCACTGACGCGACCGCTATGTGAAGCGGCTATTGAATGTGCGCGGATTGCAGCAGTTCAAGCCACTGGCGCCGGGCCGACTGGTCGGGCGCGCCCTTGAACAAAATCGTCAGCAGGAACAACGATCGCTTGCCCTGAACGATCCGGGTGATGGTGGTTTCGGCCCGTGTCTTGGGACAGGCGCTGACATGCCGCTCGAACGTGAGCGAGATCTCGTCTTCGACAATCGGGATCAGTTCGATCTTGCAGCCGCGATCGGTGCGGGCCTGCAATTCCGCCGCCCAGTCGCGGGCGGACTTGACCTTGCGGTCAGGCGAACGCGCGATGATCTCAAGTGCCTCGGTCCAGTTGGCCGCTGACGTGCCTTTGACCGCGATAAGATCGACCACGTAGCGCGGATCCTTGCCGTTGAAATCGATCATCCCCTGATCGCCGCCGTCGAGCACGGCCTTCAAGGGCGGGTAAAGCCGGTGATCGAACGTCAGCCGCTCGGCATGGGCGGGCAAGGCCCAGCACCCCAACACCAAGGTTGCAGCAAGGCAGAGGATACGGGGCCGAAAACACTTGATCATGGGGCGGATGCTAGACCGGCCGCAAACGCAAGTCACAGGTCTTTTGGCGACATATATATGACAATTTTATGACATTACCTTTCAGCTTCATGGTCGATCCCGGCTTCGCCAGACTGTCACAATAGCATCATCAAACCGTCATTTTGCACTGGCATTAAGGTCGGGAAAGCGACGCACCAGTGCCATAAACATGATTGATCAGACCACACTCCTCATCACTGCACCCGCCCAGCATCTGCTGTCGGACCTGACCCGTCAGCGGCCCGCCTGGCATGTCATCCCGCTGACCGAGCAATTACCGGATCGGATCGACGGCGCGATCTGGGGTTTCATCGACTGGCTTGGCCCGACGATGTCCGGGCTGGAAATGTGCCGCCGCCTGCGCGAAGCCGAATCGACCCGACGCTCGCACCTGACCATGGTGATCGAGGAAGCCGACACCGATGCCCGCCGGCGCGCGCTGCAAGCGGGCGCCGATGACTACATCGTTGGCGCACTCGATGCTGCGCGGCTGATCGATCGGGTCGATCGCAAGGGCGCCGCAGCCCCGCACTCCCGGCAGCGTTTCGTCAACGGTCCGATCGCCGTCGATATCTCGGCCCATCAGGTGCGGGTGAATGGCGCGATCGTGCTGCTGCGGCCCAACGAGTTCCGGCTGCTTGCCCACTTCATGGAAAATCCCGATCAGGTGTTTTCACGCACGGCGCTGATCGACCAGCTGGGCAAGGACGAGGACGCACTTGACGAACGCACGGTGGATGTCTGGGTCGGCCGCTTGCGCCGCGCGCTGGCCGCCCACGGTGCGCCGGATCCGCTGCGCACTGTCCGCTCGCTCGGTTATGTCATGGATTCGTACGAAAGCTGAGCATCGCGCGGCACGGACACCTTGCCCTGCCGCGCGCGCGGAGGCATAGGCGCGGGCGAATCCCACGCCCGTCTGTGCGAAAGGTACTCCCATGAAGGTCCGCGTCTTCGTCAGCCTCAAGAACGGGGTGCTCGACCCGCAGGGCCGCGCCATCCATCATGCGATCGAAGGGCTGGGTATCCACGGCGTCAACGATGTCCGCGCCGGCAAGATGATCGAGCTCGACGTGGCCGATAGCGTGACCGACGCCCAGCTCGAGGAAATGGCCGGCAAGCTGCTCGCTAACATGGTGATCGGGAACTACCGGATCGAGAGGGTTGCCGCATGACTTTCCGCAGCGCCGTCATCACCTTCCCCGGATCCAACTGCGACCGGGACATGGCCGACGCGCTGGAAAAGGTCTCCGGAACCGCGCCGCACCGGGTCTGGCACGGCGATGCCGAGCTGCCCGACGGGCTTGACTTCATCGCCCTGCCCGGCGGCTTTTCCTATGGCGACTATCTGCGTTCGGGCGCGATGGCGGCGCGCAGCCCGGTGATGCAGGCGGTGATCGCCGCGGCGAACCGCGGCGTCCCCGTGCTGGGCGTCTGCAACGGTTTCCAGGTGCTGACCGAAAGCGGCCTGCTGCCCGGCGCGCTGCTGCGCAATGCGGGGATGAACTTCGTCTGCCGCGAGGTGAAGCTGACGGTCGAAACCAGCCAGAGCCTGTTCACCGCGGGCTATGCCGCCGGACAGCAGATCACGATCCCGGTGGCCCATCACGACGGCAACTACTTCGCCGACGATGCCACGCTCGACCGGCTCGAGGGCGAAGGCCGCGTCGCGTTCCGCTATGCCGAGCCGGTCAACGGCTCGGCCCGGCAGATCGCCGGCGTGCTCAATGCCGCGGGCAATGTCCTGGGCATGATGCCGCACCCCGAACGGATGATCGAGCCTGAACAAGGCGGCACCGACGGCCGCGCACTGTTCGAAAGCGCGGTGAAAGCGCTCGTTTCAGCCTGAATTACGCGCTGGCACGCTGCAAGGTCGGCGTGGCGAAGAGCGAGCGCGCTTCGGCCGAGGGCATCGGGCGCCCATAATAGTAGCCCTGGATCTTGCGGCAGCCGAGCTGGCGGATCACATTGAGCTCCGCCTCGGTTTCCACCCCTTCGGCGGTGGTCGACATTTCCAGGCTTTCGGCCATGGCGACCACGGCGCGGATGATCGCCAGGCTTTCCGGGCTGCCGGTCGCCGCACCCTGCACAAAGCTGCGGTCGACCTTGATGGTCGAGAAGCGCAGGTTGCGGATATAGGCGAGCGACGAATAGCCGGTGCCGAAGTCGTCGAGCGCGATGCCGCAACCCAG
>JBJTLX010000070.1:0-3214 GCA_046063245.1 Novosphingobium sp. | reverse complement strand
GGGGGACAGGTTTTGTTTCACTCCATTTCTTTTTTCTTAGAGCGAAGCTGAAACCCCTTTCCTGGTTTCCTTCCCTTCCCTCGACACGAACGGTGACGTGGATTTGTTGGCGCTCGCCCCCCACGAACGCGCCGCGCTTGGGCTGTTTCTCGGCTTCCAGTACCCGGTCGAAATTCCGGGCGTCAGTTTCGTCCAGTTCCTGCGCGAAAGCCTCAATGCCCAGCGGGCGAGCCGCGGCGAGGCGCCGCTGTCGGGCGGCGATTTCCTCAAGCTGGCGCGCGAAAAGGCGGCACTGCTCAAGCTCGACATGGACATGCTCAAGCGCCCGGTGAACGTCGGCTTTTCGGGCGGCGAGAAGAAGCGCGCCGAAATGGTCCAGATGGGCATTCTGGGCCCCAAGCTGGCGGTGCTCGACGAGACCGATTCGGGCCTCGACATCGACGCGCTGCGGATCGTCGGCGACGGGATCAACGCAACCATGCGCGCGCCCGACAAGGCGGTGCTGCTGATCACCCATTACCAGCGCCTGCTCGACTACGTGAAGCCCGACTTCGTCCACGTCCTGGCCGGCGGGCGGATCGTCCGCACCGGCGGCCCCGAACTGGCGCTCGAGCTGGAAGAGTATGGCTATGAGGTGGTTGCGGCGTGAGCAGCGCGCTTCCCACCCGGCGGCAGGAGGACTTCCGCTATGCCGACCTGGCCGCGCTGGAGCGGGTCTGGCCGGTCGCGGTCGAGCCGATCGCGCTGGGCGCGGGCGAGACGCGCGCGCTGACCATCGTCAACGCCGGGGTGCGCGAACTGGCGATCACGCTGGGCGCGGGCGCATCGCTCGATCTGCGCGTGCTCAACGCCGGCGCGGGCTATGGCCGCCTCGCGCTGCGTGCCGAGCTGGGGGCGGGCGCAGAGTTCACCTTCGGCGCGGCGCAGCTGGCCGGCGCGGGCCAGACGCTCGAAGTGGTGACCCATGTCGCCCACCTTGCCCCCGATGCGCTCAGCCGCCAGGTGGTGCGCTCGGTCGCGGGCAGCGGATCCACGGTCAATTATCTCGGCAAGGTCCATGTCGCCAAGGGCGCCGACGGGACCGATGGATCGCAGTCGGTGCGGGCGATGCTGCTCGACCGGACGGCTACTGCCAATGCCAAGCCCGAGCTTGAGATTCACGCCGACGACGTCAAGTGCGCCCACGGCTGCGCGGTGGGTGAGCTCGACGCCTCGGCGCTGTTCTACATGGCCCAGCGCGGCTTGCCGCCCGAACTGGCCAAGCGGCTGATGCTCCAGGCCTTTGTTGCCGAGGCCTTTGCCGGGGCCGAAGACGAAGAGGCGCTGATCGCCCAGGCGATCGCCGCGCTGGAGGCGATGCTGTGAGCAGGGCCGACCAGATCCTCCCCGAAACGGGGAGGGGGAACAGCGCAGCTGGTGGAGGGGTACAGGCAGGTGATCCCGGCCTCTCGACGTCAGGATCACCTGCACGTACCCCTCCCCCATCCCTGCGGGATGGTCCCCCTCCCCGTTTCGGGGAGGATCTTCGGGCTCAATTCCCCGGCCTGGCGAACAATTGGCACTACCTCGATACCGCCGCCACCGCGCAGAAGCCGCAGGCAGTGATCGATGCCGTGGTCCAGGCGATGGGCCGCGATTATGCGACGGTCCACCGCGGGGTCTATGCCCGCTCGGCCGAGATGACGCTGGCCTACGAGGCGGCGCGGAGCAAGGTTGCCCGGTTCATCGGCGGGCGCGCGGACGAGGTGGTCTTCACCCGCGGCGCGACCGAGGCGATCAACCTGGTCGCGCAGACCTGGGGCGCGGCAAATCTCAAGGCCGGTGACCGCATTCTGCTGTCCGTGCTTGAGCATCATTCGAACATTGTCCCGTGGCAGATGCTGGCCGCGCGCACCGGGGCTGAAATCGACGTCTGCCCGCTGACCGCCGACGGCCGGATCGACCTCGACGCGGCCGAAGCGATGCTGACCCCGGCGCACAGGCTGGTCGCCCTTGCTCACGTTTCGAATGTGCTGGGTTCGGTGCTCGACGCGGCGCGGGCGGCGCGGCTGGCCCATTCGGTCGGGGCGAAGCTGCTGCTCGACGGGTGCCAGGCCGCGGCGCGCATGGCGCTCGACGTCGCCGCGCTGGACTGCGATTTCTATGCCTTTTCGGCGCACAAGCTCTATGGCCCGACCGGGATCGGGGTGCTCTGGGCCAAGGCCGAGATCCTCGCCGTGATGCCGCCGTGGCAGGGCGGCGGGGCGATGATCGACCGGGTCAGCTTTGCCGGAACCACCTACGCCCCGCCGCCGCAGCGCTTCGAGGCGGGGACCCCGGCGATTGTCGAGGCAATCGCGCTGGGCGCGGCGGTGGACTATGTTGCCGCGATCGGGCTGCCCGCGATCCATGCCCATGAGGCCGCGCTGGTCACCGCGCTGCGCGACGAACTGCGGCGGATGAACGATGTGACCCTGTTCGGCCCCGAGGACAGCGCCGGGATCGTCAGTTTCGCGCTGCAGGGGGTGCATCCGCACGACCTTGGCACCATATTGGACGAGGAAGGTGTGGCGATCCGCGCCGGGCACCACTGCGCCCAGCCGCTGATGGAGCACCTCGGCGTGCCGGCCACGGCGCGGGCCAGCTTCGGCCTCTACAGCGATGATAGCGACATCGCCGCGCTGCTGCGCGGGATCGAGCGCACCAGGAGGATTTTCGGGTGAACGAGGAAAGCAAGTTCAGCATCGAACAGGTCGAAAGCGTGGCCCCGCCGCCGCGTGCGCGCGTCGATGATATCGAAAGCCCGGCTGAAAAGCTCGAGCGCAAGCGCGACTACCTTGAAGGCTTCCTGGCCGAAAAGCCGCAGGACGCGGCGGCGGGTGAACCCGGCGGCGATCTGTACGAGGCGGTCATTGCCGCGCTCAAGGACATTTTCGATCCCGAGATTCCGGTCAATATCTATGACCTTGGGCTGATCTACGGGGTCGACGTCGATGACGCCGGCGGGGTGATCGTCACCATGACGCTGACCACGCCGCATTGCCCGGTGGCCGAATCGATGCCCGGCGAGGTCGAGCTGCGGGTCGACGCAGTTCCCGGCGTGCGCGACTGCGAGGTCAACCTGGTGTGGGATCCGCCGTGGGATCCCGCCAAGATGAGCGATGAAGCCCGCCTTGAACTGGGGATGCTGTGATGTCCGGAACCACCCTGCGCCAACGCCCTGCCGCCGTGACCC
>JBJTLX010000069.1:0-5562 GCA_046063245.1 Novosphingobium sp. | reverse complement strand
CAGCGCCGGGTCCCAGTGCGGATTGTCGAGAAAGCGCATGTCGAAGACCAGATCGGCGATCGGCGGCATCCCGCGCGAAAAGCCGAAGCTGGTGATCGTCACCACGGTCGCTTGGGGTGCTTCGCGGCCGAAGCGTTCGCGCATCGCCTGCTGCAGGTCGTTGCTGGTGAAGTCGGTGGTCGAAATGACGATGTCGGCCCAGCGCCGCAGCGGCTCCATCATTTCGCGTTCGGCAGCGATCCCGGCGGCTGCGGGAACGTCCTGCGCGAGTGGATGGCGGCGGCGGGTCTCGTTGTAGCGGCGCTCCAGCTCTTGACCCGAACAGTCGAGGAACAGCGTGGTCAGCTCGATGTCGGGGCGCTGGACCAGCTTCTTGACCCTTTCGATCACCTGGTTGGGATCGAACCCGCGCGTGCGCGAATCGAACCCGATCGCCAACGGGGCGCGAACCTCGCCCCCGGCTGCGTCGCCGCTGCCGATCAACCGGCCGAGCAGGTGGATCGGGAAATTGTCGATGGTTTCCCAGCCGAGGTCCTCCAGCACCTTGAGCGCCGTGCTTTTGCCGGCACCGAGCAGTCCGGTGACGAGCAGGACGCGCTGGCGGCTATCGGGGGCGGGGGACTCGCTCATGGTCTGGACCGGTAATGTGGGCACAGCGGCGGGGAAAGGGAAGGGGCCCGTCGCGGTTGTCCCGCCTCAGGGCAGTGCCGCCAGCAGATCGCGCGCATAGCCGCTGAGCGTATCGTCGCGCGCGCCCATGATCACGATGCGGTCGCCGGGACGGGCGATGGCGACGATCCGCCGCGCGCAGTCGGCCCGCTCGGGGACATATTCGGCCTTGCCGCCAGCATCTTCGATCAGGCGAACGATCCGCTCGCTGCCCTGGCTGCGGTCGACCGTGCCGCCGAAATATACCGGATCGCACAGGATCGTGACGTCGTCGGGGCCGAGCTGGGCTGCAAAGGTCTGCGCCAGTTCGGCCCCCATCTGACGCAGCGGGCCATAGCCGTGGGGCTGGAAGAAGGCGATGACCCGGCCCGGCTGCGCTTTGAGCGTTGCCAGCGTCGCAGCGACCTTGTCGGGATTGTGCCCGAAATCGTCGATCACCGTGATTCCCGTCGGGCTCGTCCCGACCACGTCGAAACGGCGGGCGAGACCGGCATAGCTGTGCAGCGCGGCAACGGCATCGGCCACCGCTACGCCGGCGGCGCAGGCGGCGGTGATCGCGGCCAGCGCGTTCGACAGGTTGTGCCGCCCGGGCACCTTCAGCGTCAGCGGATGGCGGCTTGCATCGCGCCGGTCGATCACCGTCGCGGCAATCGCGAACGGCGCCTGGACGATCGAGCCGTCGACCACGCTGATCTCTGCTTCGGGGTGGTGCAGGGCATAGCCCAGCCACGGGGTATATTCGGGCGCCAACGCCGCAACTTCGGGATCGTCGAGGTTGACCGCGCAAATGCTGGCGGTGCGCAGAAAATCGCCGAACAGCTGGCGCAGTTCCTCCATCGATTTGTGATCGAGTGTGATGTTGAGCAGCACCGCCACCGTGGGGCGATAGAGCGCGATCGAACCATCGCTTTCATCGACTTCGGAGACGAAAACCTCGTCCTTGCCGACCCGCGCACTGGCGAAGGGCGCATCGGGCGTGGCGTAGTTCTTCATCACCGCGCCGTTCATGATCGTGGGGTCGCGGCCCGCCTGATCCATGATCCAGCCGATCATGCCGGTGACGGTGCTTTTGCCGCTGGTTCCGCCCACGGCGATCCCGGACGGCGCCGCGTTGAATAGCCGAGCGAGCAGTTCGGCGCGGCTCATCCGGGCGCAGCCCAGTTCGCGAGCACGGACCATTTCGGGCACGGTATCTTCGACTGCGGCAGAAGCGACGAGCACCTGATCGGCGCTGACAATCCCGCTGCCATCCTGCGCAAACAGGCGGAACCCCAGGCTGTCCAGCCAGGCGAATTTCTCGGGCGTGCGGCCCTGATCGCGGCTGCGGTCCGATCCGGCAACGTCGGCCCCGGCGGCCTTGAGGATCAGCGCCAGCGGCAGCATGCCCGATCCGCCGATGCCGCAGAAGAACCAGGGGTGCGATGTAAGGTCGGTCATGGCGCAGCGGTATGCGGCCTTGCTACCAAGCGCAACCGGGTTAGGAAGGCGCTATGCCACGTGTTGCGATCTGTGCACCTTCGCGTGCGATCACCGAAGACGTCGCCCAGCGGGTGCAGGCGCTGGCGGCCGACTTTCCCGATGTCGAACTGCACTTTCATCCGCAATGCTTCCGCACCGCCGGGCATTTCGCCGGGACCGATGCGGAGCGGGTGGCGGCCCTGGTCGAATGTGCCAACGATCCCGGCTTCGAAGCGGTGTGGGCGGCACGCGGCGGCTATGGCGCGGCGCGGGTGGTCGAGGACGCCCTTGGCCGCTTCACGGCGGCGGCCGAGCAGAAGGCCTACCTCGCCTATTCCGATGGCGGCACCCTGCTCGCCGGGCTCTATCGCGACCGGATCGGCCAGCCGGTCCATGCGCCGATGCCGTCCGACATCAACCGGGCCGGGGGCGAAGAGGCGGTGCGGCGGGTGCTGGGCTTCCTGAGCGGCGATCGATCCGGGCTGGAACCGTCGCTCGATCATCATCCGGTCGCGGCCTTCAACCTGACCACGCTGGCGATGCTGTGCGGCGGCCCGCTGATGCCGGGGCTGGCCGGTCACGTGGTGATGATCGAGGAGGTGTCGGAACATCTCTATGCGGTCGACCGGCTGTTGTTTCATCTCACCGCGCATCTTGACGGCATCGCCGGGCTGCGGCTCGGGCGGATCGGCGACGTGCCCGAAAACGACATCGAATTCGGCTGCGATGCCGAGGCGATCGCCCGGCACTGGTGCGGCCGCCACGCCATTCCCTATCTGGGGCGCGCCGATATTGGCCACGACGTTGCCAACAGGATCGTACCGTTCGGACTTGCCGGACGCGGCACTGCGCAATAACCGCGCCGGGCAAAGGAGCTGACGCGATGAGAGCATTCGTTTTTCCGGGACAGGGCAGCCAGAAGGTCGGCATGGGCACCGATCTGGCCGAGGCCAGCGCTGCGGCGCGCGAAGTGTTCCAGGAAGTTGACGAGGCACTCGGCCAGAATCTCTCCGCGATTATGCGCGAAGGGCCGGACGAAGCCTTGACCCTGACCGAGAATGCCCAACCGGCGATCATGGCCAATGCCATTGCCGTGCTGCGCGTGCTCGAACGCGAAGGCGGGCTGAGCCTGGCCGACAAGGCCGATTTCGTCGCCGGGCACAGCCTGGGCGAATATACCGCGCTGTGCGCCGCGGGCGCGTTCAGCCTGGCCGATACCGCGCGCCTCTTGAAGCTGCGCGGCCAGGCGATGCAGGCCGCCGTGCCGGTCGGCGTGGGGGCGATGTGCGCGCTGCTGGGTGCCGACATCGGCAAGGCCCAGGCGCTGGCCGATGCCGCGGCGCAGGGTGAAGTGTGCACCGTGGCCAACGACAACGATCCCGGCCAGGTCGTGCTCTCGGGCCACAAGGCCGCGATCGAGCGCGCGATTGCCATGGTCAAGGACTTCGAAATCAAGCGCGGCGTGCTGCTGCCGGTCTCGGCGCCGTTCCATTGCCCGCTGATGCAGGGCGCCGCCGATGCCATGGCCGAGGCGCTGGCGAGTACCCCGCCGGGCGCGCTGCGGGTGCCGCTATTCGCCAACGTCACCGCTGCAATGGTCTCCGAACCGGCCGATGTCAGCCGCTTTCTGGTCGAACAGGTCTGCGGCCGCGTCCGCTGGCGTGAAAGCGTCGCGGCCATGCAGGCGGCCGGGGTCGATACCTTCGTCGAACTGGGCGGCAAGGTGCTGGGCCCGATGATCGGCCGCACGGTGCAGGACGTCGGCATCACCAGCGTTGTCGGCATGGCCGATATCGAAGCACTCGCCAAGGAGCTCTGAGCCATGGAACACCGCCTCTTCGACCTATCCGGGATGACCGCCCTCGTTACCGGCGCCGCCGGCGGGATCGGTTCGGCGATAAGTCATGCGCTGGCGCGGCAGGGCGCGCGGCTGGCGCTTTCGGGGACCAATCCGGGCAAGCTGCGCGCGTTCCGCGAGGAGCTCAACGACACCTACGGCCACGATCACATCGAGATCACCTGCGATCTGTCGAATGCCGAACAGGTCGAACACCTCGTCCCTGCCACGGTCGACACGCTTGGCAAGATCGACATCCTGGTCAACAACGCCGGGATCACCCGCGACAACCTGGCGATGCGGATGAAGGACGAGGAATGGGATGCGGTGATCCGCGTCAACCTCGAGGCCGCATTCCGCCTGATGCGCGCCGCGTGCAAGCCGATGATGAAGGCGCGGCATGGGCGGATCGTCACCATCACCAGCGTCGTCGGAGCGACTGGTAATCCCGGCCAGGTCAACTATGCCGCGGCCAAGGCCGGGCTGGTCGGCATGTCCAAATCGCTCGGCCAGGAAGTCGCCAGTCGCGGCATCACGGTCAATTGCGTCGCCCCCGGCTTCATCCGCACCGCCATGACCGAGGTCCTGCCCGATGCCCAGAAGGACGCGCTCAACGCCCGGATCCCGATGGGCCGGATGGGCGAGGGCGAGGATGTGGGCGCGGCGGTGGCCTATCTGGCCAGCAGGGAAGCGGGCTATGTCACCGGGCAGACCTTGCACGTGAATGGCGGGATGGCGATGATTTCGTGACCGCGCCGTAAAGGCGCGCCGCAAGCTGCGCATTTATCCCCAGATTCGCCCGGTAGTTGGACGTGCAGCCTTGCCGCGAAGGCCTCTGGCGCTAAGAAAGGCAGTCCGAAAAGACGGCGCGCGCGGGCGATTCCGGCGGCGTGCGCCCCCCAGGGGACACGGGTAACGACCATGAAGGCCACCATCGAACGCGCGACGCTGCTCAAGTGCCTGTCGCACGTCCAGTCCGTCGTCGAACGGCGCAACACCATCCCGATCCTTTCGAACGTCCTGATCGAGGCTTCGGGCGACGGCACGGTCAAGGTCATGGCGACCGACCTCGACCTGCAAGTGGTCGAAAGCCTGGGCGCGGTTTCGGTCGAAAGCGCCGGGGCGATCACGGTTTCGGCGCACCTGCTGTTCGACATTGCCCGCAAGCTGCCCGACGGCAGCCAGGTCAGCCTCGAGACCGCCGACAACCGCATGACGGTCAAGGCCGGGCGCAGCCGCTTCTCGCTGCCGACCCTGCCGCGCGACGATTTCCCGATGATCGTCGAAGGCGATCTGCCGACCAGCTTCGAGCTGCCCGCCTCGACCCTGGCCCAGCTGATCGACCGCACCCGCTTTGCGATCAGCACCGAGGAAACCCGCTACTACCTCAACGGCATTTTCCTCCACGTCTCGGACGAGGAACTGAAGGCCGCCGCGACCGACGGCCACCGCCTGGCGCGCTATACCCTGGCGCGGCCCGACGGCGCGCAGGGCATGCCCGACGTGATCGTGCCGCGCAAATGCGTCGCCGAACTGCGCAAGCTGCTCGAAGAAGCCGCTGATTCGAGCGTGCTGATCGACCTGTCGGCCAGCAAGAT
>JBJTLX010000068.1:0-8614 GCA_046063245.1 Novosphingobium sp. | reverse complement strand
CGAGGCGCACCTGTTCGACCGCGCAGTCGACAACCAGGTCAGCCGCCTACGCCGCAAGATCGAGCCCGACAACCGTAACCCGACCCTGATCCAGACCGTCTGGGGCGGCGGCTACATGCTCGCCGCCGATGTCCGACGCGTCACCGCACCGCAAGGCTGAGCGGCGCTTGGCCGCCAATCCGCTTCGCCGGTTGTGGCCGCGCAGCCTGCAGGGGCAATTGCTCCTGGCCGTGGCGCTGGCCCTGCTGCTGGCCCAGGCGATCAGCGCGACCCTGCTCTATTCGGCGCAGAACGACCGCCGCAACGCCGCGCTGGTCCAGACTGCCGCCTTGCGCCTGGTCCCGGTGGCGCGCGGCGATGTCGACCTGATCGAGGAGGGTGCCCCGCCACCGCATCAGCGCCAGCGCGGTATCCGGCTTGAATCCGCGCCCGCGCTGGCCCTGCTGCCGACCGATCGCCGCGACAGCGATGCCGAGGCCGAACTGCGCCGCGTGCTGGGCGAGCAGGGCGTGTCCTTCGCCGATGTCTCGGTCATCCATCGCGATCTGTCCGACGACAGCCTGGCCCGGCAGCGCCTCGATCGGCGCGACCGGCTGCGTCCGAACCGCCGGGGCCCCCGGCCCGACCGGGTCATGCTGGCTGCGGTCAGGCTTGACGGGCAGCAGCGCTGGCTGATCGCCCGGGTGCTGGTGCCCGCCGCCGGCTTTCGGCCCGGACTGACGCTGATCGGGCAGACCCTGCTGCTCTACGGGCTGCTGGTCGGCGTCATCGCGCTGATCCTCGGGCGGCTGACCAGGCCGCTTCACGCCCTGACCCGGCGCACCGAACAGTTCGCCACGACCCGCGATACCCAGGGCCAGCTCGCGCCGCAGGGGCCCGACGACGTGCGCCGGCTGATCACCGCGCACAATGCCATGGAAGGCCGCATCGCCTCGCTGCTCGACGAAAAGGACGTGATGCTCGGCGCGATCGGCCACGACCTGAAGACCCCGCTGGCGGCCCTGCGGGTGCGGATCGAAAGCGTCGAGGACGAGACCGAGCGCAGCCGCATGGCCGCGACGATCGAGGACATTGTCCGCACGCTTGACGACATTCTCTCGCTGGCGCGGGTCGGGCGGCCCAGCGACCCGCGCGAGCCGACCGACCTGACCGCGCTGATCGGGCAGGTCGCCGAGGAGTTCGAGGATCTGGGCGAAGCCGTCACCTTCGCGCCGCAGCAGCGCATTGTGCTGAGCGTGCGCCCGACCTGGCTGCGCCGCGCGGTGCGCAATCTGGTCGGCAATGCCCTGCGTTACGGCAAGGCGGCGCGGATCGCGCTGTCGAGCGATGGCGGCGGGATCGCAATCCGCATCGACGACGACGGCCCGGGCATTCCCGAAGACCACATCGGGCGCATGCAGGAAGCCTTCGTGCGCGGCGATCCGTCGCGCAACAGCGCCACCGGCGGGGCCGGGCTGGGCCTGGCCCTGGCCCGCGCAATCGCCGAACAGCACGGCGGCCGGCTCGAGTTGGCCAACCGTCCGGGCGCGGACGGCAAGATCGCCGGGCTCAGCGCGACGATCCGCCTGCCCGCAGCGTAGCGCTCACTTCAGCTTGGCGAAGGCGCGCGAGGTTTCGGCGCCGCGGGCGTCCTTGAGCACGCCGCAATTGCGCACCCGCTCGATCGTCCGTTCCAGCTCGAGCGCGCCGGTCTTGCCCGCCAGCTTGGGCCGCATCAGTGCGGCAATCTCGTCCGCGCGCTGCGCCGAGCAGAACCCGCTGACGGTCTGCGGCAAGCGCGAGGCGAAGAAGATTCCGCCCCCGCTGTTCATCAGGCTGTCGAAATTGGCCTTGAGCCAGGTAAAGCCCGCGTCGCGGGTGTCGGCGGTCCGGATCACCCCGGCGATCAGGCCCAGCCGCTCGCTTGGGCGCAGGCGCTGGTCCTTGAACTCGGTCAGGATCCACTGCGCGATGTCGGCCTTGCCGCTGGCGCCGATCACGCCCAGCGCGGCCGGACGGAACAGCGAATCCTGTGAGGCCAGCGCCTTGTCGGCCAGCATCCTGGCCGCGGCAATGCCGCCTTCGTCGATCACGACGCCCAGCCCTGCACCCAGCCACGAGCGGTCGATCGCATCGCCGTTGCCGGCAAGGTAGGCCCGCGCGGCATCGCCCAGCTGCTTGCGCAGCGCCGGATCGCGCGCGGTGCCGGCCAGCCGCCCGACGATTTGCGCGCGCATTTCCGACCGCTCGGGAGCGTCCTTGGCATAGGCGCCGGCGCGCGGATCGAAGCCCAGCGCGGCGAGGCGCGGACGATAGAGACTTTCGAGCAGACGGCGAAAGCCGGCCTTGCCCGCTTCATCGAGCATGCCGTTGCCATACAGCGCCTGGAGCGTGTCGATCCCGGCAGTGCTGGCATAGCTGTCCTTGTTGCCGGCCAGTGCGCGTGCCGCAGCGATCAGCTGATCGGGGCTGGCGCGGCCGGCGCGGAAGCTGGCCAGCAGCGAATCGTCGAGCGCCAATGCCTCGCCGCTGGGCAGGCTTGCCGCCCTGGCGATCAGCGCGTCCCAATCGGCCTTGGACAGTTCGAAGCGGTAATAGCCGGTGCCCCCGGCATTGGGGATGAAGGCACCCTTGCCAGGCAGCGCCACGGCCGCGCTCTTGTCGGTCAGCAGCTGGCAGGTCTGGCTGGTCGCGCCGATCCGGCGCAGGCACAGCGGCACGCCCCAGCGGGTGTCGGGCCCCTGGGTGCCAAGCCGGACATAACGGCTTTGCGTGGCGGTCAGCGCGCCGCCCTTGCTGCGGCTGAAGGTCACCAGCGGCACGCCCTGCTGGTCGGTAAAGCTCTGCATCGCCGGAACGATCTTGGGATCGCCTGCCGCATCGGCCATGGCGGCAAAGAAGTCCTTGCTGGTGGCGTTGCCGTATTTGTGCGCGGCCATGTAGCGGCGCACCCCGTCGCGGAAGCGGGTATCGCCCATATAGCCGGCGATCATCGCCACCACGTGCCCGCCCTTGCCGTAAGTGATCGTGTCAAAGGCCTCGTCGATCTGGGCGTTCGTCGGGATCGGCTGGTGGATCGGACGGCCCGCCAGCAGCGCATCGGTGTTCATCGCGCCGAAGCCTTCGGCCAGGGCGCCCGCGCCGATGTTGAGATCGGGCCGCCATTCGCCGCCGATGCGATAGCCCATCCAGTTGGCGAAGCTTTCGTTCAGCCAGATGTCGTCCCACCAGGTCGGGGTGACCAGATCGCCGAACCACTGGTGCGCCAGTTCGTGGCTGACGATCATCCCGAAGTTGCGCTTCTGCCCGGTCGAGGCGTTTTCATCCATGATCAGGATCGGGTCGGCGTACAGATCCGCGCCGGCGTTCTCCATCGCACCGGGCAGGATCGGGGTCGTGATCTGATCGCGCTTGGGATAGGGGAAGGCCTGGTTGAAATAGGCCTCGAGGTGGCGGACGATGCCCTTCGATCCTTCCAGCGCAAAGGCCATCTGCTTGGCGTTCTGCCTGGTCGTTACGATCCGCAGCGGCAGCGGCGCGGCGCGCTGCGGGCTGGGCGGGACGGTCCCTTCGGCCACCGCGAACGGCCCGACCATGATCGCCACCAGATAGGTCGGCAGCGGCAGCGTCGGGGCGAAACGGTGGACTTCAAGCCCGCCTTCCAGCGTCTTCGACACTTCGGGCGCGTTGCTGACCGCGACCTGGCCAGGCTTGGTCCGCAGCGTCACGGTGAACGGCTGCTTGTAGCCGGGCTGGTCGAACGCGGGGAAAGCGGCGCGCGCATCGATCGATTCGAACTGGGTCCACGAATACCAGTCATCGCCGACCTTGACCCGGAACATGCCCGAGGGACCGGACTGGAACGCCGCATCCCAGGCAAAGGCGAACGTCACCGGCCCGGCGGGCAGCGGCTCGGCAAACGTCAGCCGGGCGACCCCGCTGGGATCGGCCTCGCGCCAGGTGCCGGGATAGGTCTTGCCGCCAGCGATCGCGACCGCCTTGGTCACGTTGAGATCGCGCCCGTGCAGGTCGACGAAGGCGCTGGCAGCCCCCAGCACCGCGTCGATCTCGGCAGTGCCGCTGAAGCGGTCCTTGTCGGGATCGACGGTCAGGTCGAGCCGGTAGGCCGAGGGTTTGACCGCATCGCTCAGCTGGCCCCTGGGCACATCGGGCAGCGCCGCCACAGCAGGGACAACGGGCGTTTCGGCCAGCGCCGGGACGGCACAGGCGAGCGGGATCAACGAGGTGGCAAGCAGCAGACGACGCATCGGGCGGCACTTTCCTGAAGCGGGAAGGGGATTGCTGCCCTAACACCCCAAACCGGTTGCAAATGCAACGGTCCCGCTCGACGAAGGGGGTTCTCCCTTCGATCAGCGCAGCAGGCCGCCCAGCAGCCCGCGGGCAAAGCGGCCGAACATCGCCCCGCCCAGCGCGGTGCCGATCGCGCCGGCCGCGGCACTGGCGGCGGAGGCGGCGGGAGAGGCACCCGAACGCCGCCCGGTCATCTTGCGCGCCACCATCGTCCCGGCGGAAGCGACCGCCGCGCCCAGCGCCGCCTTGCCGGCCCGTTCCCACATGCTCGGGGTGGCGCGCGGCTGGGCGCGCTGGACCGCCTCGCCCTGCGCTTCGACCACCTGCGCCGCTTCGGCCGCGTCGTGGGCCTTTTGCGCCAACACTTCGGCGGCGCTCTCGCGGTTGACCGCGGCATCGTATTTGCCGCCGAACGGACTGGCCGCCTGGACCGCGGCGCGCTCCTGGTCGCTGACCGGACCGAGGCGGCTGCGCGGCGGGGCGATCAGGGTGCGCTGAACCACGGTCGGCGCGCCGTCATCGTCCAGCGTCGAGACCAGTGCCTCCCCCACCTTGAGCTCGGTGATCGCGGCTTCGACATCGAGATCCTTGTTGATCCGGAAGGTTTCCGACGCGGCCTTGATCGCCTTCTGGTCACGCGGGGTGAAGGCGCGCAGCGCGTGCTGGACCCGGTTGCCCAGCTGCCCGGCGATCTTTTCGGGAATGTCGATCGGGTTCTGCGAGATGAAATAGACCCCGACGCCCTTGGAACGGATCAGCCGCACGACCTGCTCGACCTTGTCGAACAGCGCCTTGGGGGCATCGTCGAACAGCAGGTGGGCCTCGTCGAAGAAGAACACCAGCCCGGGTTTGTCCGGATCGCCAACTTCGGGCAGCGCTTCGAACAGCTCGCTCATCAGCCACAGCAGGAAGGTCGAATAGAGCTTGGGGTTCTGCATCAGCTGGTCGGCTGCAAGGATGTTGACGATTCCCCTGCCATTGTCATCGCAGCGCAGGAAATCGTTGATCTCGAAGGCCGGCTCGCCAAAGAACAGGTCGGCGCCCTGGCTTTCGAACGACAGCAGCTGGCGCTGGATCGTCCCGACGCTGGCCCTGGAGATGTTGCCGTAGGTGACGGCAAGCTCACCGGCCTGCTTGCCGCAGGTCATCAGCACCTGTTGCAGATCGTCGAAGTCGAGCAGCAGCAGCCCGTGGTCATCGGCCCACTTGAAGCAGACCGTCAGCACCCCTTCCTGGGTTTCGTTGAGGCCGAGCAGGCGCGCCAGCAGCAGCGGCCCCATTTCCGAAACCGTGGTGCGGATCGGGTGGCCCTTTTTGCCGTAAAGGTCCCAGAACACCGCCGGATTGTCGTGATAGGCAAAGGGTTCGAGGCCCAGCTGCGCCGCCCGCTCCCTGATCTTGTCGGCATGGGCAAAGCTGTCGCTGCCGGCCATGCAGATCCCGGACAGATCGCCTTTCACGTCGGCCAGGAACACCGGCACCCCGGCCTGGCTGAACTGTTCGGCCAGGGTCTGCAGCGTCACGGTCTTGCCGGTGCCGGTCGCGCCCGCGATCAGCCCGTGGCGGTTGGCCTGACCCAGTTTGAGAACCTGACGCTCGCCATCCGCGGCAAGGCCGACAAAGATATCGTCCATGGGGTACTTTGCTCCTGCTTCGAGCGAGCGAATAGACCGCGCGAAGTCCCTGCGCGAGAGGCATTTTGCAAGTCGCGCGCGGCCCGGCTAGAGCGGCGCGATGACCCCGCCGTTCATCCTGCTCGACGATGCCCGCCCCGACGGGGCGAGCGCCGCGCGGCTGTACGAAGATCCGCGCGAGGTGGTTGTCGCCCGCCGCCCGGAGGACGTGGCGGGCGCGCTTGCCCGGATCGAGGGGTTGAGCCGGGCCGGGCACCACCTGGCGGGCTATCTCGCCTATGAGGCCGGACTGGCACTGGAAGGCCGGCTGGCGCCGCTTGCCGCCGCCCGCAGCGGCGCCAATGGTCCCCTTCTGTGGTTCGGCGCCTTTGCCGGATTTGAGTCGATTGCCGCTGGCGATGTGCCGGCCTGGCTGGCGGCGCGCAGCGCCGGCCCGGCCAGCGTCGGCCCGCTCGATCCGCAAGTGACCCCCGGCGGCTACGCCCGCGCCTTCGCCGCATTGGAAGAGGCGATTGCGGCCGGCGACATCTATCAGGCCAACCTGACCTTCCGCCTGGCGGGATCGTATCGCGGCGATCCGCTGGCGCTCTATGCCGCGCTGCGCCCGGCGGCGCATGCAGGCTATGGCGGGGTGCTGTTCGACGGATCGCACTGGCTGCTGAGCCTTTCGCCCGAACTGTTCTTCGCGCTCAAGGACGGCACCGCACGGGTCAAGCCGATGAAGGGCACCCGGCCGCGGGGGCGCGATGCAGCCGCGGACGCGCAGCTGAAGGACGAACTGGCCGCCTCGGCCAAGGACCGGGCCGAAAACCTGATGATCGTCGATCTGATGCGCAACGACCTGTCGCGGGTGGCAGAGGCGGGCAGCGTCAAGGTCGACCGGCCCTTTGCAGTCGAAAGCTATCCGACCGTCCACCAGATGGTCACCACCGTCACCGCGCGGCTACAGCCCGGGCGCGGCGCCGCCGATGTGCTGCGTGCGCTGTTCCCCTGCGGATCGATCACCGGGGCGCCCAAGATCCGCGCGATGGAACTGATCCAGGCCAATGAGCGCGACGCGCGCGGTCCCTATTGCGGGGCAATCGGGCGGATCGATCCCGCCGATGCCACCGGGGCTTCCGAGACCGCGTTCAATGTGGCAATCCGCACCTTGCGGCTGACCCCGGAGGAAAACGGACGGGGCCGGGCCGTGCTGGGCGTTGGATCGGCCATCGTCGCGGATTCGGACTGCCTGCCCGAATGGCGCGAAAGTCTGATCAAGGGGGGATTCGTGCGTTTGGGTGCCACCGGGGCCGATCTGATCGAAACGATGCGGTTCACGCCCGATGGCGGGGTGCCGCTGCTCGAATTGCATCTCGAACGTATGAAAGCGAGCGCGTCGGAGCTCGGCTTTGCGTTCGACCGGCACGCGGTGCGCAATGCGATCCAGGCGCTGTGTTTCGATGCCGATGCCCCGGCCCGGCTGCGGCTCAGCGTGGCGCGCAGCGGGGCCTATGTGCTCGATCTGTCCGAACTGCCCGCCGCCCTGCCCGATCCGCTGCCCTGCGCAGTATTGCGTCTGCCGGTCGATCCGGGCGACTGGCGGCTGCGCCACAAGACCAGCGACCGCGGCTTTTACGATGACGGTCTGGCCGTGGCGCGCGGCGCCGGGGCTTACGAGGCCTTGCTGATCCGCGACGACGGCTTGCTGACCGAAGGGTGCTTCACCAACCTGTTCGTCAAGCGCGGCGACGCGCTGGTGACGCCGCCGGCCGCGCTGGGCCTGCTTCCCGGGGTACTGCGCCATTCGCTGATCGAGGCCGGCACAGCGGCCGAGGGCCCGGTCACGCTCGACGATCTGGCGAACGGGTTCTTCGTCGGCAATGCCCTGCGCGGGCTGCTGCCGGCGCGGCTGCTGTGAAGACCTCCGCCGCCCTGTCGCGGATCGCCCCGTCGTGCACCGCGGCGATGAGCGACCGGGCCAGCGCGCTGCGCGATGCCGGAGTCGACATCGTCTCGCTGGCGGTCGGCGAACCCGATTTCGCCACCCCGCCCCACGTCGCCGCAGCGGCCAAGCGCGCCATCGATGAAGGCCAGACCCGCTATACCCCGGTGGCGGGAACCGCCGCGCTGCGCCGGGCCGCCGCGCTGCATTTTGCCCGCGACCTGGGGATCGCTGCCGCGCCGGAGCAGGTGATCGTCAGTTCGGGCGGCAAGCAGGCGATCTTCCACGCGCTGCTCGCCACGCTCGATCCGGGCGACGAGGTGCTGATTCCGGCGCCGTGGTGGGTCAGCTACCCGGAAATCGTCCGCTTCGCCGGCGGCGTTCCGATCGACCTGCCGACCCATGCAGCGGGTGGCTATCGCATCACCGCGGCGCAGCTTGACGCCGCGATCACCCCGCGCACCCGCTGGCTGCTGCTCAACAGTCCCGGCAACCCGACCGGATCGACCTATCCGGCGGGCGAGTTCGAAGCGATCGGGGCGGTGCTGCGACGCCATCCGCAGGTCATGGTGCTGTCCGACGATATTTACGCGATGCTGCGGTACACCTCCGGTCCACACGCATCTCTGGCGGCGCAATGCCCCGATCTGGCCGAGCGCGTGCTGACCGTGTCGGGCGTGTCGAAAAGCCACGCGATGACGCGCGAGGGATCGGTTTCGATGCCAAGGTCTCGAGCAAAATGCAGCGCAGCCGCCGCCTTCAGCCG
>JBJTLX010000067.1:0-3340 GCA_046063245.1 Novosphingobium sp. | reverse complement strand
CATAACCGGTGTGCTTGTAATAGGTCTTCTGCTTGAGCTTGTTGCCGGTCAGCCGCACCTTGCCGGCGTTGATCACGACGACATGATCGCCGCAATCGACGTGCGGGGTGAAGCTCGGCTTGTGCTTGCCGCGCAGATGATTGGCGATGACCACGGCGAGACGCCCGACCACCAGTCCATCGGCATCGATCAGATGCCAGTTCTTTTCCACCTCGGCCGGTTTGATCGACCGGGTGACCTTGCTGAGCGCCTTCATGGCCAGCTTTCCTTGTACGAAGGGGTTACCCTGGGAATTGCGAATCTCCGCCACCGGGGCGGGAGAAGGCGCGCCATTCGTCGAAGCGGGGCGCAAAGTCAAGGTAAACGGCGCGATTGCCGAGAGGTAAAATATTACCGTGCGGTGCGAAGGACCTTCAGCTGCCGGTCAGCGACCACACTTCGCGCGACACCTTGGTGGTTCCGGCCAGGCGGGTCGTGACCACGCGTTCGACCTCGCGCGAGGGGCTGGCGACGCCGCCCTGACCGACCCTGGTCGCGACCTCGACCTCGCCCTCGGCGCCGCCAGGCAGCGCCAGCTTGCGCACTTCATGGCTCTCGCCCGGCTCGGCCTTGAACAGATCGGCCCACACCGGCGTACCCGCCCGGCCCGCCGCGGACAGCAGCGGAACCTGGCCCAGCGCCTCGGCCTTGCCGGCTGCGCCGATCCGGGCTGCGTTCAACGTTTGCCGCATCAGCTGATCCACCCGCTGGCGGGTTTCGGGCGAGGGCGGCGCGCCTTCCGAAACGATCCGGCCACTGCGGTCGAGCTGGATCGGGAAGGTATTGTCGGGGCGCTGCCGCTCAAGCTCGGCAAAGGCGGCAAGCTCGGCCGGCGCATCGACCTTTGCCTCGATAAGATTGCCCTCGAGCCAGTAGCCTTCGTTGGCGACTTGAAAGCGCACCGCATAGCGGCGCGTCACCACAATCTGCTGGCCATCGGAGAGGTAGCGCCACACCGTCCGGGTCAGGACGCCATTGCTTGGCGGCGCGAACGGCGCTGCTGCACTGCCTGCCGTGGCCGCTGCGGGCATGGTTGCAATCGCGGCCGGGATGATCGCGGCCAGGCTTGCCAGCAGAACGGCTTGCCGGTTCATGCCGCGGACGCGGCCGGCGCAGCGTGAAAACTGATCAGCACCACCATGCCCCTTTCCCGTGTCTGCCCGCTTGCCTTGGCCCCAGGTAAAAACACCGAACCGATATTGGCGCAGGAAATCCCGGATTCGTCAAGGCGCAAGCACGGGGCGCGCGCATCACGCCGCCCTGCGCCCAAGGCAGTGCGCCGCCCAGGCGACGCTTGCCACCAGCAGGGCGCCGACCAGCTGGTGCAGCCCGGCCAGCCACAGCGACATCCCGCTCATCACCGTGGCGATGCCCAGCAGGATCTGGGTGCCAAAGGCGGCGTGGACCGCAATCGAGGCGGGGCGGTGCGCCGCGCGGACCTTGCGCGCCAGCACCACCAGCACCGCCACCACCGCCCAGGCCCACCAGCGATGGGTGAAATGGACCAGATAGGGATCGGACAGGAACGTGTGCGCCGTGCCCTGCGACCAGTCGATTCCGTCGGGCAGCAGCTTGCCCTGCATCATTGGCCAGGCCTGCCAGTTGAACCAGCCCGACCCGGCGACATATCCTGCCCGGAGGCCGGCCAGCAACGCGCCGTAAAACAGCTGCAGCGCCAGCATGGCTATGGCAAGCGCCGCCAGCGGCGTGAGGCGCGCCCTGGCTTCCCCGCGCGCCGTTGCTCGCAGATCCAGCGCGGTCCAGACCAGCGCCGACAGCGTGGTAAGCGCCAGGAGAAGATGTGCTGCGAGGCGGAAGTGGCTGACCTTGACGTCCTGGGTCAGGCCCGACTTGACCATCCACCAGCCGACAACGCCCTGCAGCCCGCCCAGCAGCAGCAGCCCGACCAGCCGCGCATGATAGCCCGCCGGGATCGCCCGCCGGACCCAGAACCACGCCAGCGGCAGCGCGAAGGCCAGCCCCAGGCTCCGCCCGAGCAGGCGGTGGAACCATTCCCAGAAGAAGATGAACTTGTAGTCGGCCAGGGTCATCCCGGCCGGGCCGTTGACCTGGGTGTACTGCGGGATCTTCTGGTAGGCGGCGAACTCGGCCTGCCACTGCGCTTCGCTCAAGGGGGGCAGGGCACCGCTGACCGGCTTCCATTCGGTGATCGACAGCCCCGATTCGGTCAGGCGGGTGATCCCGCCAACCGCGACCATCAGCACGACCAGCGCCGCGACGGCAAACAGCCAGCGCGCCAGGGCCAGAGGGCGGGACGAAAGGGCGGCCGGGGCAGAGCCCCCGCCAAGGGAGGAAGCGACCGCGTTCATGGCCTGCGCTCTGCTTCCAAGCGCGGCAAAGTGCAAGGGAAATAGGCCGACCTGCACCTTGGTGCTTGAATGATGGTATACTGTCACATACATGCAGGCAGCAATGCGCATGGCCATGCCCTTGATTCGCGACCGGCTCGACCGGGCCGGCGTCCTGCTTTCCGGGCTTTGCGCGGTGCATTGCCTCGCCAGCCTGATTCTCGTTGCCGGGCTTGGTCTGGGCGGCGAAGTGCTGCTGTCCCCGGCCATTCACCGCGTCGGCCTGGCCCTCGCGATTGCCGTCGGCGGGGTCACGCTGGTGATGGGCGTGGTCCGCCACGGCGATCCGGTGCCGCTCCACACCGGTGCCGCCGGGCTGGCGCTGATGGCGGTGGCGCTGTTCACCGGACACGGCGCGGCCGAGGCGGTCTTTACCATCGCCGGTGTCGCCGCACTGGCCTTCGCCCACCTGCGCAACCTGCGGTCCAATCGCTGCGCTGCGTGAAGCGTTGATTATCCCCCCGCCCGCGCTATCTGCGGGGGCGATGACCCAAACGCTTTCCCTTACCGTCAACGGCGAACCACGCCGCGCCGCGCCCGGATCGGTCGCCGACCTGGTCCGCAGCCTCGATCTCGATCCGGCCAAGGTTGCCGTGGAGCGCAACGGCATGATCGTGCCGCGCTCGACGCTCGGCGCGGCCGCGCTGGGCGACGGCGATGTGCTCGAGATCGTCCATTTCGTCGGCGGCGGACAGGGCGCGGATAGCTGGACCGTTGCGGACCGCACCTTTACCTCGCGGCTGATCGTCGGCACCGGTAAGTACAAGGACTTTGCCCAAAACGCCGCCGCGGTCGAGGCGAGCGGTCGCAAATCGTCACCGTCGCGGTGCGCCGGGTCAACGTGTCGGACCCCAAGGCGCCGATGCTGACCGATTTCATCGACCCCAAAAAGATCACCTACCTGCCCAACACCGCGGGCTGCTTCACCGCCG
>JBJTLX010000066.1:0-3079 GCA_046063245.1 Novosphingobium sp. | reverse complement strand
GAAAACCCGAACCGCTTGCAGCACTATTACCAGTACCAGGTGATCATGAAGCCCAGCCCCGTGAACCTGCAGGAGCTGTACCTGCAGTCGCTGGGCAAAATCGGCGTCGATCCGCTGGCCCACGACATCCGCTTTGTCGAGGATGACTGGGAAAGCCCGACGCTGGGCGCCTGGGGGCTGGGCTGGGAAGTGTGGTGCGACGGGATGGAAGTCACCCAGTTCACCTATTTCCAGCAGATGGGCGGGTTCGATTGCAAGCCGGTCGCGGGCGAGCTGACCTATGGGCTGGAACGCCTGGCAATGTACATCCAGGGCGTCGACAATGTCTATGACCTGGCCTTCAACGCCGCCGGGGTGACCTATGGCGAGGTGTTCCTGAAGAACGAGCAGGAATTCTCCAAATACAATTTCGAGGTCGCCAACACCGACCAGCTGTTCGAGGGGTTCAGGAACGCCGAGCGCGAGTGCCAGGCCTGCATCGCCGCCGGCGTTCCGCTCGCCGCCTATGACCAGGCGATCGAGGCCAGCCACCTGTTCAACCTGCTCCAGGCGCGCGGGGTGATCTCGGTCCAGGAACGCGCCAGTTACATGGGCCGCGTCCGCGATCTCGCCAAGGGCAGCTGCCAGGCGTGGATCGAGAAGAACGCCGACCAATGGGCCAAGGATTTTCCGGAGTGGGTGCTGTGATGCGGCGGGAGACATTCCCCCCCAAAACTGGGAGGGGGACCTCGCCCGCAGGGCGGGGTGGAGGGGTACGCGCAAGTGATCCCGACAGCGCCGGCCAGCACGGTTCGGACCACTCGCCCGTGCCCCTCCACCAGCTCCGCTGGTCCCCCTCCCCTGAAGGGGAGGAGCTATAATGCCTGACTTCCTGCTTGAACTGCGCTGCGAAGAGATCCCCGCGCGGATGCAGGCCGGCGCGCGCGCCGATCTGCTAAGGCTGTATCGCGAACACATGGCGGCGGCGGGATTGCCGACGCACGACGTGACAGTGTTCTCAACGCCACGCAGACTTGCGTTGATTGCGAAGGACCTTCCGGAATCCAGCCAATCGAAGTCAGATGAACGGAAGGGACCACGCGCGGATGCACCCGCACAAGCAATTGAAGGCTTTCTTCGCTCAACTGGTTTGACCCGCGATCAATTGGTCGAGGTTGTGGACGCCAAGGGCGTAACCACGTTGTTTGCCAAAATCGAAAAGCCCGGCCGCGCCACGGCCGAGGTGCTGGCCGAGGCGATCCCGGCGATCGTCCGCGCCTTTCCCTGGCCCAAGTCGATGCGCTGGGGCGCAGCGTCGCTCTCCAGCGAAAGCCTGCGCTGGGTGCGCCCGCTGTCGGGGATCGTCGCGATCCTGGGCGACTCGCTGGTCGAATGCGAAGTCGGCGGGATCCGCTCGGGCTTCGCCACGCACGGCCACCGCTTCCACTGCCCGGGCGAGATCACCATCGGCGGCGCCAGCGACTACGCCGAGAAGCTGCGCGCCTGCCACGTCCTGGTCGACCATGAAGAGCGCCAGAACCTGATCCGCAGCGGCGCCGCCGCAGCCGCTGCTGCCGCCGGTCTGGCGCTGATCGAGGACGAGGGTCTGGTGATCGAGAACGCCGGGTTGACCGAATGGCCGGTGCCGCTGCTTGGCCGCTTCGACGAAGCCTTCCTCGACGTCCCGCCCGAAGTGATCCAGCTGACCGCGCGGACCAACCAGAAGTATTTCGTGTGTGAATCTCCCCTCCCGCTTGCGGGAGGGGCAGGGGGTGGGCCCACCCCTAACCCCCCCCGCAAGCGGGAGGGGAACTTGGCCAACGCCTTCGTCTGCACGGCCAACATTGTTGCCAGCGATGGCGGCGCGGAGATCGTCGCCGGCAACCGCAAGGTCCTCGCCGCGCGGCTGTCCGATGCGCGCTTCTTCTGGGAGCAGGACCGCAAGGTGCCGCTGGCCGAGCAGGCGAAGAAGCTGGAACGGATCACCTTCCACGAGAAGCTGGGCACGGTTGCCGACAAGGTTGAGCGGGTGGCCAAGCTGGCGCGCTGGCTGGTCGAGGAAGGGATAATCCTCCCCGAAACGGGGAGAGGGACCGCGCCCGCAGGGCGGGGTGGAGGGGTACGCGCAAGTGATCCCGACAGTGCTGGCCAGCACCCTCAGGACCACTCGCTCGTACCCCTCCACCATCCTGCGGATGGTCCCCCTCCCCGGTCCGGGGAGGATCTGGCAGATATGGCCGAACAGGCCGCGCGGCTGTGCAAGGCCGATCTCGTCACCGAAATGGTCGGCGAGTTTCCCGAACTGCAAGGCCTGATGGGCGGCTACTACGCCCGCGCGGAAGGCTTGCCGGACGCCATCGCCGACGCGATCCGCGACCACTACAAGCCGGTCGGGCAAGGCGACGAGGTCCCGACCGCGCCGGTGACGGTAGCCGTAAGTTTGGCGGATAAGCTGGATACGATTTGCAGCTTCTTTTTTGAATCGATGCCACCAACCGGCACCAAGGATCCCTTTGCACTTCGGCGCGCTGCTCTGTCAGCAATAAACCTAATGCTGTCGAATGGCTTAAGAGTTTCACTGCGGGACGCGGTGGCAAACACTGCGGGTCGAATTGCGGCGATGCAATTGGGTCGATCAACACGGGAGAGGGTTGAAGAGCTCATAGCTGCTATGGAAGCTCTTCATGGCCCACTTTCGAGCGACGAACGCGAAGACATCGTAAATCATTATCGTCAGGAATTGCAGGATCGGAATCTGATTCGACGCCTGTTTGAGCAGCAGTTTGATGCTTGTGTTGATCAAGTCCAGGTTTTCTTCGCCGACCGCCTCAAAGTCCAGCAACGCGAAGCGGGTGTCCGCCACGACCTGATCGACGCGGTCTTCGCGCTTGGCGGGGAGGACGATCTCGTCCGCCTGCTCGCCCGGGTTCATGCGCTCCAGGCCTTTGTCGGGACCGCGGACGGCGCCAACCTGCTCGCCGGGTACAAGCGCGCGGCGAATATTCTCAAGAAGGAAGGCGTCACCCCGGCGCAGGCCGGGGCCCAGACCGCGCAAATCGATGCGCCGCAAAGCGGCACGCCTTCATCCGGGCTGGGTCCC
>JBJTLX010000065.1:0-4667 GCA_046063245.1 Novosphingobium sp. | reverse complement strand
TCGAGGAACGCCGCTTCATCCAGGACCGGATCGAGGGCGGCGACAAGTCGATCGACTTCACCCCCGACGGCAAGAAGGCGATCCTCGCCGCGGTGATCCGGGGCGAGCAGTACGAGAAGTTCCTCGGCCGCAAATACGTCGGAACCAAGCGCTTCGGGCTCGACGGCGGGGAATCGATGATCCCCGCGCTTGAGGCGGTGATCAAGGACGGCGGCAGCTGCGGGATAAAGGAAATCGTTTACGGCATGGCCCACCGCGGCCGACTCAACGTGCTCGCCAACGTGATGGCCAAGCCATACCGCGTGATCTTCCACGAATTCTCGGGCGGCACCGCCAATCCCGAAGACGTCGGCGGATCGGGCGACGTCAAGTACCACCTCGGCACCAGCACCGACCGCGAGTTCGACGGGATCAAGGTGCATATGAGCCTGGTCCCCAATCCCAGCCACCTCGAAACGGTCGACCCGATCGTGCTGGGCAAGGCCCGCGCCCAGCAGGTCGTCCGCGATGACATCGGACCGGGCAAGCACAAGCAGGTCCTCCCCGTGCTGATCCACGGCGACGCCGCCTTTGCCGGCCAGGGCATCGTCTGGGAATGCTTCGGCTTTTCCGGGGTGCGCGGCTACAACACCGGCGGCTGCATCCACTTCGTCATCAACAACCAGATCGGGTTCACCACCAGCCCGCAGTTCTCGCGCGGATCGCCCTACCCCTCGGATGTCGCCAAGGGCATCCAGGCCCCGATCCTCCACGTCAACGGCGACGATCCCGAGGCGGTGACCTTCGCCTGCAAGCTGGCGATCGATTACCGCCAGACCTTCGGCCGCGACATCGTGGTCGACATGTGGTGCTATCGTCGCTTCGGCCACAACGAGGGCGACGAACCGGGCTTTACCCAGCCGCTGATGTACCAGAAGATCCGCGCCCACCCCGCGGTCAGCAAGCTCTATGCCGATCGCCTGGCCAAGGCCGGGACGATCGACGGCAGCTATGCCGCGGAAGTCGAGACCCGCTTCACCGCCGCGCTCGAGGCCGAATTCGACGCCTCGAAAAGCTACAAGTCCAATCAGGCTGACTGGTTCGCCGGGCGCTGGACCGGGCTGCACGCCCCGGCCGATCCCGAAACCGCGCGGCGCAACGTGCCGACCGGGATCGAACCCAAGCTGTTCGACAGCCTTGGCCGCATCCTGACCACGGTTCCGGACAGCGTCCAGATCCACAAGACCCTGGCCCGCGTGCTCGACGCCAAGCGCGAGATGTTCGCCGGCGGGCTGGGCTTCGACTGGGCCACGGGCGAGGCGCTGGCCTTTGGCTCGCTGCTGTCCGAAGGCTTCAACGTGCGCCTGTCGGGCCAGGATTCGGGCCGCGGCACCTTCAGCCAGCGCCATGCGGTGTGGGTCGATCAGAGCGACGAACACAAGTACGTCCCGCTGTCGACCGTGCCCCACGGCAAGTTCGAGGTCCACGACAGCCCCCTGTCCGAATACGGCGTGCTCGGCTTCGAATACGGCTATGCCAGCGCCGATCCCAAATCGCTGGTGTTGTGGGAAGCGCAGTTCGGCGATTTCGCCAACGGCGCGCAGATCGTGATCGACCAGTACATTGCGAGTTCGGAATCGAAGTGGCTGCGCGCCAACGGCCTGGTGATGCTGTTGCCCCACGGTTACGAAGGCCAGGGGCCGGAACACAGCTCGGCGCGGCTCGAACGCTATCTGCAGCTCTGCGCCCAGGACAATATCCAGGTCTGCAACATCACCAGCCCGGCGAACTATTTCCACGTGCTGCGCCGGCAGATGCACCGCCCGTTCCGCAAGCCGCTGATCATCATGACACCCAAGTCGCTGCTGCGCCATCCGATGGCGCGGAGCGAGGCGAGCGAATTCATCGGCGAAGCGCATTTCAAGCGGATCCTGTCGGATCGCAACGGCGCCGCCGACGCCGATACCCGCCGGGTCATCCTCTGTTCGGGCAAGGTCGCCTACGACCTGATGGAAGCGCGCGATGCCGCCGAAATCACCGACACCCAGATCATCCGGCTGGAACAGCTCTATCCCTTCCCGGGCGAGCCGCTGGCCCAGCGCTTTGCCCGCATGCCCAAGCTGGAAGACGTGATCTGGTGCCAGGAAGAGCCGCGCAACAACGGATCGTGGTTCTTCGTCGAACCCTTCATCGAAGAAGCCCTTATCACCGCCAAGCGTCAGGTCACCCGGCCGCGCTATGCCGGCCGTGTTGCCAGCGCCTCGCCCGCAACCGGCCTGGCCAAGCGCCACGAGGCCGAACAGGGCGCGCTGATCGGCAATGCCCTGGGCACCTCTGTCCGCTCCGAAATCCGCCGCCGTAAGAAGGCCTGAGGAAACACGCATGTCCACCGAAGTCAAAGTCCCGACCCTGGGCGAATCCGTTGCCGAAGCGACGATTGGCGAATGGCTGAAGAAGCCCGGCGAGGCCGTGGCGCTCGACGAGCCGATCGCCAGCCTCGAAACCGACAAGGTCGCGATCGAAGTCGGCGCGCCGGTTGCCGGGGTGATGGGCCAGTACGTGGTCAACGTCGGCGACAACGTTGCGGTCGGCGCGGTGATCGCGACGATCGAGGACGGCGCGCCCTCGGCCGGGGCAGAACCGGTGGCCGAGCGCAAGGAAGCCGCGGTTGCGCCGGCGAGCGACAGCGCGGCCTCACCCGCCGCACCTACGCCTGCACCGACCCCGGTCGCTGCCGCGGTCGCATCGGATGCTGCCGCGCTGTCCCCGGCGGTGCGCCGCGCGGTGCTGGAACACGGGATCGATCCGGCGACGATCAAGGGATCGGGCAAGGACGGCCGGATCACCAAGGACGATGTCGTCGCCGCCGCCGAAGCCAAGAGCGCTGCCCCGGCCCCCGCGGCCCCGGTCGCTGCCGCACCGGCTGCTCCGGCCGGCGAGCGCGGCGAGGAACGGGTCAAGATGACCCGCCTGCGCCAGACCATCGCCCGCCGCCTGAAAGACGCCCAGGACACCGCGGCGCTGCTCACCACTTTCAACGACTGCGACATGTCGGCGGTGATGGCCGCGCGCGAGCGGTTCAAGGACAGCTTCGAAAAGAAGCACGGGGTCAAGCTGGGCTTCATGAGCTTTTTCGCCAAGGCGGCGTGCCTGGCGCTGAAGGACATCCCCGCGGTCAACGCCCAGATCCAGGGCGACGAGATCGTCTACTTCCCCTACGTCGATCTCTCGGTCGCGGTTTCGGCGCCCAACGGGCTGGTCGTGCCGGTGGTGCGCAATGTCGACCAGATGGGCTTTGCCGAGATCGAAAAGGCGATCGGCGCGCTGGGCAAGAAGGCCAAGGACGGCGCGCTGACCCTGGCCGACATGCAGGGCGGCACCTTCACCATTTCCAACGGCGGGATCTTCGGCGGGCTGATGTCCACCCCGATCATCAACCCGCCGCAGTCGGCGGTACTCGGCCTCCACCGGATCGAGGACCGCCCCGTGGTGCGCGACGGCCAGATCGTGATCCGCCCGATGATGTACCTGGCGCTGTCCTATGACCACCGCCTGATCGACGGGCGCGAGGCGGTGACCGCATTGAAGACGATCAAGGAAGCGATCGAGGATCCGACGCGATTGTTGATTGATTTGTAATTTACACCCGAACGTCATCCCGGCGCAGGCCGGGACCCAGCAAGAGGGAAATGCCGCGAAGCGACTTTCTTGTTTGGGACTGGGCCCCGGCCTTCGCCGGGGTGACGAGGAGAAGAAGCATGGCTGACTACGATTACGACGTCCTCATCATCGGCTCGGGCCCCGGCGGATATGTCGCGGCGATCCGCGCGGCGCAGCTCGGGCTCAAGACCGCCTGCGTCGAAGGGCGCGAAACGCTGGGCGGGACCTGCCTCAACGTCGGCTGCATCCCGTCAAAGGCGATGCTGCATGCCTCGGAATATTTCGACGCGGCGGCCAATGGCACCATGGCGAAGATGGGCGTGATCGTCACCCCCAAGCTCGACCTTGCGGCGATGCACGCGCAGCGCCGCGACGCGGTCAAGCAGCTGACCGGCGGGATCGAATTCCTGTTCAAGAAGAACAAGGTCGACTGGCTCAAGGGCTATGCCGCATTCGAAAGTGCCGACACCGTCTCGGTCGCGGGCAAGAGCTACCGGGCCAAGAACATCGTTATTGCCACCGGCTCGTCGGTCACGCCGCTGCCCGGCGTGACCATCGACCATAAGGTCGTGGTCGACAGCACGGGGGCGCTCGAATTGCCCAAGGTTCCGAAGAAGATGGTCGTGATCGGCGGCGGGGTGATCGGGCTGGAACTGGGCTCAGTCTGGCGGCGGCTCGGCGCGGAAGTGACCGTGGTCGAATTCCTCGACCAGCTCCTTCCGGGCATGGACATGGACATTCGCAAGGAAGCCGCGAAGATCTTCAAGAAGCAGGGCATGACGCTCAAGCTCGGCACCAAGGTGACCGGCGTAGCCGTCAAGGGCGGCAAGGCCACGCTGACGCTCGAGCCCGCCGCGGGCGGCGCGTCCGAAACGCTCGACGCCGATTGCGTGCTGGTCTCGATCGGACGCAAGCCGAACACGGAGAGTCTTGGTCTGGAAGCGATCGGCCTCACCCCGAACGCCCGCGGGCAAATCGAGATCGACCATGACTTCAAGACCTCGGTCCCCGGCGTCTGGGCAATCGGC
>JBJTLX010000064.1:0-4482 GCA_046063245.1 Novosphingobium sp. | reverse complement strand
CGACGTGATCCGGAGCTATGCCCCGGGCTTCATCTTCACCACCTCGCTCAGCCCCGTGCTGGTCGCCGGCGTGCTCGCCTCGGTCAAGCACCTCAAGAGCTCGAGCGTCGAGCGCGAGGGCCAGCAGGCCGCCGCCGCGTTCCTCAAGGCTAGCTTCCGCGACGCCGGTCTGCCAGGGATGGATTCGACCACCCACATCGTCCCGCTGATGGTCGGCGATCCGGTCAAGGCCAAGAAGATCAGCGACATCCTGCTCGCCGAATACGGCGTCTATGTGCAGCCGATCAATTACCCGACCGTGCCGCGCGGGACCGAACGCCTGCGCTTCACCCCGGGCCCCGCCCACACCGAAGCGATGATCACCGAACTGACCGGCGCGCTGAAGGAAATCTGGCAGCGCATGGACCTCGCGCTCGCCGCGTGAGACTGCGCCGGCCCTGCTGCGCGGTCACTCCGGTCCGTAGCTGCGCTTTTCGGTAACCCCAAGAAATTCGCGCAGCCGGTTTTCGCGGGTGAGCAGCGCGTACTCCGACAGCACCACGCTGGCCTTTGACGAAGCACGCTCGCCCGCAGCGGCGAAGGCCGCGCTTTGCGCATCGAGCACGTCGAGCAGCGAGCGCCGCCCGATCCCGAACTGGGCGCGATAGGAATAGACCACGTCCTTGGCGATCTGGGCATGCAGTTCCTGCTCGCCCGCCTTGGTCCGCCAGGTGCCGAGCTGTTCCCAGTCGTCGCGCACCCCGCGTTCGCTTTCGCGCTGCGCCTGGATCAGCGCTTCGGCGGCTTCATAGCTCTTGCCCATCGCCTCGCGCACCCGCGCCGCGGTGACCCCGCCATCGAAAAAGCGCCAGCGCATCGAGACCATCGCCGAATAGTCGTTGGTCTTGCCGCGGAAGCCGTCGAAATCGTTGCCGGTGCGGGCGCTGCCCTGGGCATCGACGCTGGGCAGGCCGTCGGCCTTGGCGCGGCGGACCATTGCCTGGGTCGTTTCGACATCGTGCTGGGCGCTGCGTACCTTGGGGTCGAAACGCGCGGCATTGGCGATCGCCTCGTCCAGGGTCGGGGCCAGCGATGCGGCCGCGCTGGGCGGCTCGGTCAGCTCCTGCGGCTCGCGCCCGACCAGCGAGAGGAACAGGTTGCGCGCGGTGCCGGCGTCCTTTTCGGCATCGGCCAGGCGGACCCGCGCCAGCTGGCGGCGTTCGTCGGCCTGCTGGCGCTCGGACACGCTCATCGCGCCCTGCGCCACGCCTTCGCGCATGTCGGCGGCGAGCTTGTCGTGGAACACCATGTTGTCCTTGGCGTTGTTCAGCAGCTCCCCGTACAGCAGCACGATGACATAGGCCCGCGCGACCTGGAAGGTCGCCTGCTCGGCGGTCTGCTCGCGGTCTTCCTTCAGCGATTTGACCCGCGCCGTCTGCGCCGCGATGGTATTCTGGCGGCGGCCCATGTCGTAGATCGGCTGATCGAGCGAGATCCCGACATAAAGCGGCTTCTCGTTGACCGCCGACAGGCCCAGGCTGTTGCGGGCCGAGTTTTCAAGGCGCCGCACGCCCATGTTCGCTTCGGCAGTCAACTTGGGCAACCAGTCGCGCTTGGCCTGCGACTTGGCCGCCTCGCCCTGCATAACGCGGGCTTCGGCCTGTCCCAATTCGGGACTGCGTGACAGGGCAATTGCCGCGGCTTGTTGCAGCGAAAGCGGCTCGGCCAGGGCAACGCCGGACACGGAGCCCGCCAAAAGTGCGATTGCGCCGCAAAGTCGGCTCGATGGTGTCATCGCCGTGGTTCCTCTCGAATCCTGAAATCGATCATTCAACCGTCTCGCACTTGGACATAATTTTGCCCCGGCCGACCCGAAAGTACGGTTGTTTCAGCCTGTGCCTAACAGCCAAAGACGATTCGCGCCAAGTCTGTCGTCGCCTTGCCGACCGCTGCGGCCGCGCCGACAACCGGGGCTCCCTGCTGCGCAGCAAGTCGTGGATTAGTTTGCCGTTACCGCATTGACGGCCCAGCGAATCGTGATAGTCGGTTAGCTAACAAGGGTCGTCCTGCACCTGCCGAGTCGGCATGGAACGCACGGGCGGAAAGTTCCGCAGCAAACATAACCGAAAGCGACGCCGGGCCGATCATGTCGATCGTGTCCGCCGGTCAGGCTTCGTGCTGGAAAGGATTTGACATGCCCACCCCTATCAACGTCATCAACTTCGACACCACGCTGGGCAATCCCAGCGACCCGTTCGCGGACGATTACAATGCGGGTGATGCCGGCTGGTTCACGCCGACCTATCTCGGCATGCCGTTCTACCTGAAGCACTACAGCACCGATGAAAGCCAGTTCATCGGGGCGACCGGCACCGGCCTGTTCAACCCGTTCCTCAACATGAACGGGGATTCGACGCTGCGCGGTTTCAATACCGACATCGATTATTCGAACAGCGTCATCAGCGCCAATGCGCTCGATATCTCGAACCCCAACACCGATGCGCTGCGGCTCGGCGACATTCCGATCGTCTACCGCGATCTGAACGGCGATGGTGTGGTCGAGGCCTATTACCAGATCAACCTCGACATCAACGAGAACAATGCCACCCAGGTCTCGCTTGAGCAGCTACAGATTTACACGTCGCATGCCTACGCGACGCTTCCCGACTATCACTTTGATGCCAGCAATCCCGACACATCGCTGGCCTTCGCCAACAATCCCGGCGATGCGGCGACCGATTTCGTCCTGCGTTTCAACATGCGCGATACCGGAACCTTCCTGATCCTGCGCGACGACGGTGCCGGCCAGGGCAAGCTCGACTATGCCTTCTACTTCCCCGTCGCGATGTTTGCCGGTGCTGCGCCGACCGACTTCGTCACCCTGTTCTCGCAGTTCGGGCCGACCCCGCCGGACGACGCCGGCTTTGCCGAGTGGAACACGATCAACGCCGCCAAGATCACCGGGATCAAGTTCAACGATCACGACAACGACGGCACCCGCGACAACGGCGACGAAGGCCTCGGCGGTTTCGTGGTCTACATCGACCAGAACAACAACAACAAGCTGGACGCGGCCGAACAGTACACCCTGACCGCGTCGGACGGTACCTTCACCTTCTACAGCCTGCTGCCCAACAGCAGCTATACCGTGCGCGAAGTCCTTTCGAGCGATGATCGCGGCACCGGCTGGACCGACGGGGCATGGACCGCCCTGCTCCCGCCCAATGCAGGCACCTGGTCGCAGAGCACCGACCCGCTCAACGATGGCGATCAGACCGTGGTGGTCGGCGCGCCCGGCATTTACACCGTGCTGGTCGGCAACCATCAGCTGACCCCCGACTTTTCCGTGGTCAAGTCCGTCACCTCGATCGACGACGGTGCGGATTTCGGCGCATCGTTCCAGCTCGACAGTGCCGGTGACGTGATCCACTACACGATCACGATCGACAACATCGGCGAAGTCGCGTTGACCGGCTTCACCTATACCGATCTCAATGCCGACGGCGACGTCATCACTTACGTCAGCGGCGACACGCACAATATCGGCACGCTCGATACCGATGAGGTCTGGACTTACTCCGGCGCGCACACGCTCACTGCGCAGGAACTCGCCAGCGTCGGTTCCGACGTCAACGGCGCGCTCGACACCGATGGCGATATCGACAACCGCGTAACGGTCAGCTTCGATCAGGTCGGCCCGCGCAGTTCGACCGTTGCCACCCCGATCGTTCTGGTGTCGTCCTTCACGCTCGACAAGGAAGTTGTCGCCGTACGCGACGGGCCGGATGGCGATACCAATGTCGGCGTGCTCGATGGCGCGGGCGACATGGTCGATTACCGGATCACCATCACCAACACCGGCAATACTCAGCTGACGCTTCAGTCGATCATCGACCAGCTCGAAGGCCAGGGCATTCCCTTCACTGCGGCCAGTTTCACGGAATCCGGCCTCAACAACGATTTGCTGGATGCCGGCGAAACGTGGACGGTCAACTGGACCGAGACCGTCAGCCAGAGCGAATTCGACGCGCTGTGTGCCGGTGACGAAAGCCTGACCAATACGGTTTCTGTTACCTTCGCACCGGCGACTGGTCCGACGATTACGCACAGCGATACTGTCGAGACACCGGTGGCTTGCAACCCGGCGCTCAACATCCTCAAGGATGTCACCTCGATCACCGGCGGCGTCGGCGCCAATGGCCTCGGCGGCGCGGACAGCGCGGGCGACAAGATCAACTATGCGATCAGCGTCCAGAACACCGGCAACATCACCCTGACCGGGGTGACCGTGACCGATCCCAACGCCGATGCCGGCTCGATCACCTACCTCTCGGGCGACAGCGACAGCGACGGCAAGCTCGATGTCGGCGAGACCTGGCTCTACAGCGCGGTCCACACCGTCACCCAGGCCGAGCTCGACACCCGCGGCGGCGGCGACGGCGACGTCGACAACATCGCCACGGCGGATTCCAACGAGACCGATCCCGACACCGATCCGGCCGA